>JAZUAQ010000197.1:0-1954 GCA_045638085.1 Oscillospiraceae bacterium | reverse complement strand
CATTGTTCAATACCCTCCTTACCATACGAATGCCAGGACTTCGCCACCGACGTTGGCTGCACGAGCTGCCTTATCGGTCATGATGCCCTTGGAGGTGGAGATGATAGCTATGCCCAGGCCCTTGAGGACGCGGGGAAGCTCTTCTGCGCCGGCGTATACGCGGAGGCCGGGCTTGCTGACACGGCGGAGGCCCTGGATTGCCTTCTCCTTGCCGGGGAGATACTTGAGAGTGATGCGGATGATGCCCTGGGTGCCGTCCTCGACGATCTGGAAGCTCTTGATGTAGCCTTCATCGAGAAGGATCTGAGCGATGGCCTTCTTCATCTTGGAAGCGGGGACATCCACGGTTTCATGCTTTGCGGTACCGGCGTTGCGGATACGGGTCAGCATATCTGCGATGGGGTCAGTGATCTGCATTTTGTTTTCCTCCTGTTTTAGAGTTACCGCTTATGCGGTTTGGGCGGCGAGGTTCCGCGCTAATACATGATTAGCCGCGGCCTTTCGTCATCCCAGTCGCTATTATTGCGGCAGCGACTTACCGCTTCATTTCGCGCCAAATCCACAGGGCTTTCGCTCTGTGGGCAAGGTGCATTTTTTATCTGATCGGGACCTGTTTCAGGAAGGCATCCAGAACCTTCTTTTCGCAGGGCCGCAATCGATTTATTATACCATTGCGCGAACTCATTTGTAAAGAGTTTTTTTGATGAAAAAGCTTGATTTTTCAAGGCTTTTATGGTCATTTTGACCGACATTTTTGCACAATGGAGCGCAGGGGCACTTCCCTGCCGAAATATCTGTCGAAAAGCTGCAAAAAAGCGCTTCCCGAAAGACGCGTATCACCGTCTCCGAAGCTTTCGGGACGGTGTTAAAATCTTACGACCCAGCCGTGTGTGTCGTAAATATCGGGGCAAAAATCCGCCGGACGGAATTATCTGATCCATCCGGGCGGACTTAAAGTTTACCAGTAGTTGCAGACCGGCACCAAAATCGGGCTTGATATGAGTCGGAGAAATCGTGTCCGCAGGTACCGTGACCAAAGCACGGCCTGGCGGCGCAACAAAAACCTAGACTATTTTCACTTGCCTGAATAAGGTGCAGGAATTTTTCGTCAGAGAAGGCGCGGCTGCGAAGACAGTACTTAAAGTACGGCAAGCAGCCGCAACGCACTATGACGGAAAATTACAAACCGCTCTTAGAAAGAAGCCTTGCGGACACCGGGAATCTGGCCCTTGTAAGCCAGCTCACGGAAGCAGATACGGCAGATGCCGTAGTCACGCAGGTAAGCGTGGGGACGGCCGCAGATCTTGCAACGGTTGTAAGCGCGGGTGGAGTACTTAGCGGGGCGAGCCTGCTTGATTTTCATAGAAGTCTTTGCCATAACTAGTTATCTCCTTCCCTTAGTCCTTGTTTACGAAGGGAGCGCCCATGAGCTTGAGGAGCTCGCGAGCCTCTTCGTCGGTCTTAGCGGTGGTGGTGATGGCAATGTTCATGCCACGGAGCTTCTCGATCTTATCGTAGTCGATTTCGGGGAAGATGATCTGCTCCTTGATACCGAGGCTGTAGTTGCCGCGGCCGTCAAAAGCGTCAGCGGAGATGCCGCGGAAGTCACGAACACGGGGCAGAGCCACGTTGAACAGACGGTCCAGGAACTCCCACATACGATCCTGACGCAGGGTGACCTTAACGCCAACCTTCATGCCCTCACGGAGCTTGAAGTTAGCAACGCTCTTCTTGGCAGCGGTAGCAACGGCCTTCTGACCGGTGATAGCGCTGATGTCCTTGATAACGGCGTCGAGAGCCTTGTTGTTATCCTTGCAGTCGCCGCAGCCGACAGATACAACGATCTTGTCGATGCGGGGGACCTGCATGGTGGACTTATACTGGAACTTCTCCATCAGAGCGGGAGCGACTTCCTTCAGATACTTTTCCTTCATTCTGGTCATAGTTGTCTACT
>JAZUAQ010000196.1:0-17772 GCA_045638085.1 Oscillospiraceae bacterium | reverse complement strand
CCGACTTAAAAAGGACATCCTTGCGGATGTCCTTTTTTGTTGGTGGGGGAAGGTGGATTCGAACCACCGAAGTCGTCGACAACAGATTTACAGTCTGCCCCCTTTGGCCACTCGGGAATTCCCCCATATTTAATTTCGCTGTGGAGCTGGTAGACGGACTCGAACCCCCGACCTGCTGATTACAAATCAGCTGCTCTACCAACTGAGCTATACCAGCAAGCTATCCAGCTCGCCTATAATAACAAATTCCGCAAGCTTTGTCAATAACTTTTTTTATTATTTTTACTCTCTTGCCCACCTATTGAAATAAAGCCTTATTTTTGCTAAAATCAGTTTACCAAAAAAATGAAAAGTGAGGCGTTCTTATGGGACTTTTCGGTAAAGACAAACTGCCTGAGGGCATAAGTGCAAGAGAGTTTGAATGCAAGCGCGGCGAGCTCACCATCCGCGGCACCGAATACAGAGGCGAGGGTGATAATCTGCCCGTTGCCATCTGCAGCCACGGCTTCCTTATGACCAGAAAATCCGTCCGTCAATACGCCAAGGCGCTGGCCGAGATCGGCTATGCCGCCTACTGCTACGATTTCTGCGGTGGTTCTCTCCTGGGCGGAAAAAGCGACGGCGCCACCACCGCCATGAGTGTTCTCACCGAGGTCAGCGACCTTGAAGCCGTTATTGAGTATGCTCAGTCCCTTCCCGGAAACAGCAAAAAGCTTCTCCTTATGGGCGCAAGCCAGGGCGGTTTTGTATCCGCACTCACTGCCGCAAAGCATCCCGGCCTTGTTGATAAGCTTTCTCTTTTCTATCCCGCGCTCTGCATCCCCGATGATGCCCGCGCCGGCAAGATGATGTTTGCAAAATTCGACCCCAACAACATCCCCGAGTTGGTCAAATGCGGACCCATGAAACTGGGCAGGGTTTATGTTGCCGATGTTATCGGCCTTGATTCCTTCAAGGAGATAAGTCCCTACGCCGGACCTGTTATGATAATCCACGGCACAAAGGACTCTATCGTAAACTTCGACTATGCCCTCCGCGCAGAAAAATGCTATGAAAACGCAAAGCTGCATGTAGTCGAAAAGGGAAAGCACGGTTTCAGGGGCAAGACCGATGCATTCGCCATTGAGTGCCTCAAAGAATTCGCAAAGGATTGAATTTATAAAAATGGCTGCTATATCCAGCCCCCTCTTGGGGGATAAAAGTTTTTATTCCCGCCTGATTAAGCTGGCGCTGCCCATGATGATTCAAAACGGCATCACGAATTTCGTGAATATGCTGGACAACATCATGATAGGCGCCGTGGGCACTGCGGAGATGACAGGTGTTGCCGTTGCAAACCAGCTTTTCTTCGTCTTCAACCTCTGCATTTTCGGTGCACTGGCAGGCGCAGGCATCTTCGGCGCTCAGTATTTCGGCAGCGGCGACTATCAGGGCGTGCGCCATTGCTTCCGCTTCAAGCTCTGGTTCTGCGGAATTTTTGCCGCACTGGGTCTTTTTGTATTCACAGTCTGGGGCGACACTCTCCTCGGTCTTTATATGAAGGGCGACGCGGGTATAACCGACCCTGCCGCAACCATGGAGTCGGCAAAAACCTATCTGCTTATAATGCTTATAGGAATTATTCCCTTCACCCTTGTTCAGTGCTATTCCGGAACCCTTCGCGAGGGCGCAAAGCCAACACTGCCCATGGTGGCAGGCGTTGTGGCGGTATTTGTAAATCTTGCCCTCAACTACATACTCATTTTCGGCAAGCTGGGCGCACCTGCTCTCGGGGTCAGCGGTGCCGCCATCGCAACGGTCATCTCCCGCTTTGTGGAGCTTGCCATCGTGCTGCTCTACACCCATCTCAAACCAAAGACCTACATTTTCATGACAGGTCTTTACCGAAAGATGCATCTGCCCGCCAAACTTGTCGGTGACCTTTTCAAGAAGGGTCTGCCCCTTTTGCTCAACGAGTTTTTGTGGGCTTCAGGTATGGCCTTCATCAGTCAGTGCTACTCTCTCCGCGGTTTGGACAGCGTTGCTGCTTTTAACATTTCCCAGACCTTCTGGAACGTTTTCTCCATCGCATTTATGGCCGTAGGTATGGCAAACGGAATAATTATGGGACAAATTCTCGGCTCAGGCAGGCTGAAAGATGCAAAGATTTCTGCCTACAGAATGATGGTCTTCTCCTTCCTCATTGCCTCGGCAACCGCACTTATTTTCTATGTCTCGGCATCTATTATCCCCGAAGCCTATAATGCAGAGAGCGAAATCAAGCTTCTTGCCACAAAGCTGATGCGTATAAGCGCCGTACTCATGCCCCTTGAGTCCATCTGCCACTCCAGCTATTTCATCCTCCGCTCCGGCGGAAAGATGATGGTCACCTTCGTTTTTGACTCGGTCTATATGTGGTGCGTCAATGTGCTCCTCGCCTTTATTCTCAGCCGCTTCACATCCATGGACTTCCTGTGGCTTTATGCCATCGTTCAGATAAGCACAGTCCTCAAATGCGGCATCGGAATTTATCTTGTTAAAAAAGGCTTTTGGGTCAAAAACATCGTTTCCGCACAATAAGTTTCTTAAAACCGCGCCTCTCGGAAAGAGGGCGCGGTTTTTTATACAAGATATAGATAAATTTTATTTTTATATAACAATATACTTGAAATTTTCTCAGGAAGTGATATCTTGAAAGGGTATTGAAAAATACTCACCAAAGAGAAAAGAGAGGAGACAAAACATGTTTGAAAAACTTTTCAAGCTGAAGGCCAACGGCACCACCGTTAAGACCGAGATTGTTGCCGGTCTGACCACCTTTATGACCATGGCCTACATCATCGCACTGAACCCCAACCTGCTCACCAACTTTGACGGCGGCTCTCCCCTGTGGAACGGCGTTTTCCTCGCAACCTGCATTGCCTCCGCAATCGGTATGTTCGCAATGGCATTCCTCGCAAACAAGCCCTTCGCAATGGCTCCCGGCATGGGTCTCAACAGCTTCTTCGCTGTTGTTGTTGCCAACATCGTCGGCATCACCGGCATGAGCTATGTGGCCTCTTTCCAGACCGCCCTCATCATTATCCTTGTTGAAGGTTTTGTATTTATCGTTCTTTCCGTACTTAACGTTCGCGAAAAAATCGTTGAGGCCATTCCCCTTGGTGTTCGCCTCGGTATTTCCCCCGCCATCGGTCTCATGCTCATGAACATCGGTCTCGGCTCCAACGTCGGCATCTATGCAGAAGGCAACGGCTTCACCACTCCCTTCTATGTAATGCGTGACTTCTTCGGCGCACTGACTCCCAGTGTTATTAAGGCCAGCATGGGTGATGCAGGCTACACCACCATGGTTCTCACCGTTATCACCATGTTCATTGGTCTCTTCGCCATCATCATTCTCGCCAAGAAGGGCGTTAAGGGCGCTGTTCTCTTCGGCATGCTCCTGTCCTCCATCATCTACTGGGCAGGTCAGGCTATCTTCCTCCACACCAACCCCTTTGCCTCTCTGGCAACCGCTTCCTTCGTTCCTCCCTTCGCTGACATGGCTGCCACCACCCTCTTCAAGTTCAACTTCGCAGGCATCGTTCAGGTTGGCTGGTTCACCATCATCACTCTCATCATCACCTTCTGCATCATCGACATGTTCGACACCATCGGCACTCTCGTCGGCACCGCAAGCCGCGCCAATATGATTGATGAAAAGGGCAACATGCCCCAGATGAAGGAAGCTCTCCTCTCCGACGCTGTCGGCACCGTTGTGGGCGCCTGCACCGGCACCTCCACCGTTACCACCTTCGTCGAGTCCGCTTCCGGCGTTGAGGCAGGCGGCCGCACCGGTCTCACCCCTCTCACCACCGGTATCATCTTCCTCGCCTGCATCTTCATTGCTCCTATCGCTGCCATCATCCCCGCAGCTGCTACCTCCGCTGCTCTCATCTATGTCGGCATCCTGATGCTCATGGGTCTCAAGAACATCAACTTCGAGGATATGGATCAGGTTGTTCCCGTTGGCATCATGCTCATCGGCATGCCCGTTTCCAGTTCCATCGGTCACGCAATCGGCCTCGGCCTCATCTCCTACACCCTCATCAAGGTTCTCAGCGGCAAGTTCAAGGAAGTTTCCGTTCTCACCTATATCATCTCCGTCATCTTCCTGCTGAAGTTCTTCGTTGTTGCTTAAGTTTAATTTCAAAACCGCGTCTGCTAAGCAGGCGCGGTTTTTTTATATTTGCAGTTTTCTTATTGCCGCAGCTGTGGTAAAATGCATTTGTTACACACCAGCAAAGGAGCAGGCTATGAACAGTATTTTTGAAGACAGCTATAATCTCCGCGCCGCGGATTTCGACCGTTGGTCCAAGCTGCGTCCCGCCGCAATAATGGACCTTTTTCAGGACATTGCCGGACGCCATGCCAATGAGCTTGGAGTGGGTCTTGAAGACCTCCTGCAGAAAAATATAGTCTGGATACTTGTGAAGCTGCGCTTTCGCGTGCTCAAGGATGCCTGTATGTATCAGCAGGTAAAGGTACGCACTTGGCCTCTGCCTCCTCAGCGCATCGGCTATGAACGCGAATATGTGATTGCAGACGAAAACGGCGAAGCTATTGCGGAAGGCTCTTCCGAATGGGTGCTTATGGATTTTTCCAGCCGCAGAATTATAAAGCTTGATGAGCTTTATCCTCTTGAAAGCTTTTGCGAAACACGAAATTTCGAAGGCCGTTTTCCCCGCCTTCGCGCCTTTGAGGGCGAGGGAGAGGTATACTCCTTCCTGCCTCCATATTCGGATTTCGATATGAACGGACATGTGAACAACACAAAATACGCAAACTTTGTGTTTGATGCCCTCTCTCCCGATGAGAGCTTTTCTCTGAAAGAATTTCAGATGGAATACCACAGAGAGGTACTCCCCGGGGAAAGACTCAACATAGTCCTTGCCCATCAGGATGGCGCAATTCTCGCCCGCGGCGAAAATGACGAAGGCGTGAAAATGTTCACCTGCCGCATTGAAACGAGGTGAGGGCAATGGGCAGCTATTCCCTTTCCGCTCCTCCCGTCTCCGTTATAAAAGACGGGAAAGAGTCCTACGGCGGAAACCAGCGGCTTTTCGGCAACAGCACCATGCGGGGCTACGGCTGCGGAGTTATTGCCGCTGCGGACCTTCTCTATTATCTGGCTTTGAAAAACCCCCAATATGCCACCCCATACACGGGCAAGCCCGAGAGCAACTCTCTCAGCTTTGAAAAATATGAGCGCATGTGCTCCCGCCTCCGCTCTTCCTTTATGCCCATAATTCCCCGCTTCGGCAAAACGGGTCCCGCCCTTGCAGCAGGACTCAATGCCTATTTCAGCCGCTACAGCATTCCTCTCAAGGCAAAATGGTGCATAGCCCACGAAAAACTTTTTGAGCGCATTGAGGAAATGCTCTCTGCCGACCTGCCCGTTATCTTCTCCGTCGGTGCAAATTTCCCCATCTTCTGGGGCAAGCACCGGGTTAATCTCTACACCCGCAGCGAAGGTGGCGCCATGCGCCCCGTTTCCGCCGCGAGAGCCCATTTTATGACCATCACAGAAATAGACGAGGAGTTTATAACTCTCTCCTCCTGGGGCGGAAAATACCATATGAGCCGCAGGGAATATCTCGAGTATGTGAAAGCCCACGGCAGCAGCATAACAAGCAACATAATGTATCTGAAAAAGCAATAAACGAAAAACTCCCCGTCCGATGGACGGGGAGCTTTTATTTATCTCATTATATCAGTCGTGAAAGAACTGGGCGTGGATTGCGCTGACGGCGGCATCTGCCTCATCCTCGGCAATGACAACGCTGAGTTTGATCTCGCTGGAGGAGATCATCTGTATGTTGATACGCTTGCCCTGCAGAGCCTCGAACATACGCACGGCAACGCCGGAGTTATTCATCATACCTGCACCGACGATGCTGACCTTTGCAACATTCTCATCGATGTTCACATGGTCAAAGCCGATTGCCTCTGCGCGTTCTTCAAGAATTTCTCTTGTGCGGGCAACATCGCCCAGACCAACGGTGAAGGAAATATCGTTGGTTCCGTCAAGGCCGGCGGACTGGAGAATAATATCTACATTTATTTTGTTCTTGCTGAGAGCGGAGAATACTTTGAAGGCCACACCGGGCTCATCAGGCACTCCAACAACAGTAACGCGGGCAATTTTTGCATCCTTTGCAATGCCGCTGATTATCATCTGTTCCACTTTCTTTACGACCTCCTTGACTTTTGTACCGGGTTTTCTCACATAACTGGAGAGAACCTCCAGATCAACATTATATCTCTTTGCCATCTCCACACTGCGGTTATGGAGAACCTGGCTGCCCAGAGAGGCAAGCTCCAGCATCTCATCATAAGTGATGGCATCCAGCTTTCTGGCATCGGGGACCTTTCTGGGGTCAGCGGTGTATACACCTTCAACATCGGTGTAAATCTGGCACTTATCCGCATGAAGAGTTGCGGCAATGGCAACGGCAGTGGTATCGCTTCCGCCGCGTCCGAGAGTTGTGACATCGTCATACTTATTCACGCCCTGGAAGCCCGCCACCAGAACAACACGGTTTTTGTCCAGCTCGCGGCGCATGCGCTCGGTGGAGATTTTCTTTATTCTTGCACCGCCATAGGTGGAGTTGGTGTTCATTCCAATCTGCCATCCCGCCAGGCTTACAGCAGGAATCCTCATCTTTTCAAGCTGCATAGCCATCAGAGCCACGCTTATCTGCTCGCCCACGCTGAGCAGCATATCCATCTCTCTCTTGGAGGGATCGGGGTTGATCTCATGAGCCTTATCTATAAGGTCATCGGTGGTATCGCCCTGTGCGGACAAAACAACAACAACTTCATTTCCCGCATTGTAGGTATCGGCAATGATTCCCGCAACACGCTCTATTTTTGCGGCATCCGCAACGGATGAGCCGCCGAATTTTTGAACAATAAGCATTTTTATTCTTCTCCTTATGAGAACACCCTGTTTGCGTTCTCCACAAATGGGAATTTATCCCTACCACATAATACTCACGGCAGGGGTGTCTTGTCAATCCAGAACACGGAATGCAGAAAGAATGTTTTCCTCGCCGAAAATCTCCCGCATTTTATAGGCACTCATGGCTTCGGTGATAAGAGCCTTTTCGTCCTCAATACTCTGCTGAGCAGCGGCAGCATCGCCCTTGAAGCGCACATACCAGCGGCTTTCAAACTCATCGCTGTCCGCCTGAAGCTCCTTGCACTCCTCGCCCCAGTCAATATAGAGACAGCCCTCGCTGTGGCGCACACAGTCAATAATATCGCCAACCATTGCGCTGGCAGTGGGGTAACGTCCGGCACCTGCACCGTAGAAAAGGCATTCGCCAACGCTGTCGCCGCGGACAACAACGGCATTCATGACTCCGTTCACATTGGCAAGGAGGGTATCCTTGGGCACGAAATGAGGAGCAACAAAGGTTGTAACCATGCCATTTTCATCCCTGAGGGTGCGACCCAGCAACTTTATGGAGCAGCCGAAACTCTCCGCAAAGGCGCTGTCTATTCCGCTGACGCAGGTGATGCCCTGAGTTTTCACCGCCGCGGGAGGAATGTTATGGCCGAAGCTCAGGTCTGCAAGTATGCATATCTTGCGGCAGGCATCTATACCCTCAACATCGGCGGTGGGGTCTGCCTCCGCATAGCCCAGACGTTGGGCATCTGCCAAAGCCTCATTAAAGCCCTGGCCGCATTGAGCCATCTGGGTGAGAATATAATTTGTTGTGCCGTTGATTATGCCGAAAACCTCGTTGATACGGTTACCCGCAAGGCAGTTGGTGAGGGGACGGAGAATGGGAATTCCGCCACCTACGCTGGCCTCAAAAACAAAGCTTACTCCCTTTTCCCTTGCGATAGCAAGAAGCTCAAGGCCCTTTTCGGCCACAAGATGCTTGTTGCAGGTTACAACGCTTTTGCCCGCAAGAAGGCAGCTTTTGATAAACTCATAGGCTATGCCTATGCCGCCTATGCACTCGGCAACTATATCCACCTCGCTGTCCGCAAGAATGATGTTTATATCGTCAATGACCTTGTCCGCGAAGCTCTCTCCGGAACAATCCCGCTTTTCAAGAACATACTTAAGCTCGATTTCCTCGCCCAGTTTCTTTGCAATATCGTCTTTTTTATCCGTGAGAATTTCAACAATGCCGGTACCCACGATACCACAGCCCATAACAGCAACTTTCTTCATCTCTTATCTCTCCTTATTGTTGCGCTTAAATCAACCTGCCAGAATTTCCAGACGCATAACCGCGCTCAGCGCTTCAACCTGAGCTTTAAGCTCCTCCAGGGTTATGCTCATTGCATCGGCCATAATGCTCAGGGTGAGCATTGCGGCACCGTTTGCGGAAATAGACTGATTAATTGTGAGAATATTTACATGGTTGTCGGCAAAAATAGCTAAGACAGAGGAGAGAGCGCCCGGACGGTCATGGATAAGCAGGCTTAAAGTCAGCACCTGATCTCTTTTTATATCCCTGAAGGGCGTTATAGCATCCTTATATTTATAAAAGGCGCTGCGGCTTATATCCGCCTTCACAACAGCCTCGGCAACGGTTGTGCAAACTCCCGTTTCAAGATATTCCTTGGCGCGGCATACCTTTATATACACCTCAGGAAGCATGCTTCCCTCTACAATATAGAGTTTTGATCTCTCTTTCGACATAATCATGTGTCCTCCCGCGAAAGTCATTTGTCCTCGTGGGGTATATAGTAGCACATAACTTGCCCCTTCGCAAGGGTAAATTTCATCAAACCATCAAGGGAGTTGATAGCTTGCCCGGTAAAACTTCCGCAATTATTAATAAGCTTCTGCTCTCGGCGCTCACTATCGCGGGAATATGGCTTGCACTGCGCTTTCTTTTTCCCCTTGCCGCTCCCATGCTGCTGGCCTTCGCCGCAGCGGTGGCAATTGAGCCCGCGGTTAAATTTCTCTGCCGCAGGCGCTTTCCCCGCCCCGCAGCCTCGGGACTTTGCGTCATAGCGTTTCCCACGATTGCGGGAATATTTTTCTGGCTATTGCTCTCGCGTATTTTCTCCGAGTTTCAGCATCTCAGCCGAAGGCTTCCACAATTTCTGAATGCTCTTTCCGATTTTATGAGCTACTGGCAGGATCGCTTTGGCAGCCTCTCTCTTCGGCTTCCCCCCGTTTTCACGCAGGTGCTCAGTTCCACTCTTGAAGGGGCAAAGGATTATCTTTTCTCCCTCCCTGCCGTCATATCGGGAAAGGTACTCTCCCGCCTCACCGCTATAGCCGCAAATGCACCAATGTGGCTGCTTTTTGCGGTTACATGGATAATGGGGCTTTATTTCATCTCTGCAGCTTATCCCTCCATTTTGCGCTTTCTCCGCTTTCAGTTGAGCCACCGCAGCTTCGAGCGGCTCAGACGGATAAAAAGCTCCTTGGGCGAAAGTCTCGGAAAATATCTGAAAGCACAGCTTATAATGAGCGCCATCACCTTCGGAGAAATGCTCATTATCTTTGCCCTGCTTCGGGTTGACTATGCTTTGGTGCTGGCTATAGCCGTCGCCGCCATCGATGCCGTCCCCGTTTTTGGTACGGGCACAGTGCTTCTTCCGTGGGCTGCCTGGGAATTCATCGGGGGCGAGCCTTCAAGAGGGCTGGCGCTGGCCATAAGCTATGCTGCCGTCACCATCTTGCGCAACTGCATTCAGGCAAAGCTTTTGGGCGACCAACTGGGACTGCACCCCGCCCTGACGCTTCTGGCAATTTATTCCGGGGCTAAAGCCATGGGTGTTGCGGGTATGATAGTTTTCCCCATCGCCGCTATCAGTATCAAAAAGCTTAACGACAGCGGTCTTATTCACATTTTCAAAAGAGAGGACACAAATGACAGGAGTAATATTCAGTATAATAGCGGGAATGGCTATGAGCATTCAAGGAGTCATGAATACCCGTCTGGGTGAGCACATCGGTCTTATGGAGTCCAACGCCTTTGTGCAATGCACCGCCGCAGCACTGAGCATTGCGGCCCTTGCCTTTTACCGCACGGGCTCTTTTGCTGAGATAGGCGGCGCTCCGAAAATATATCTGCTGGGCGGTGTTTTTGGACTTATCATAACAATAACCGTCATGCTTGGCATAAAAAATCTCTCCCCCACCGTGAGCATTTCAATCATTTTGATATCCCAGCTTCTCGTTGCTGCCCTTATCGACTATTTCGGCATAATGGGCAGTGAGAAAATGGCCTTCGGCTGGACCAAGTTTATAGGTCTCGGACTTATGGTTGGCGGAGTTGTGCTCTTCAAACTGCAAAAATGAAAAAGGGGCGGGCTATCGCCCACCCCAAAAATATT
Organism: Oscillospiraceae bacterium; assembly: GCA_045638085.1. Lineage (GTDB taxonomy): Bacteria > Bacillota > Clostridia > Oscillospirales > Oscillospiraceae > SIG459. The sequence continues at coordinate 7,437 of JAZUAQ010000196.1, read as the reverse complement.
TATATGAATCACTCGCCCTGCTCGGCGATTTTCTTTTTCCAGCACTTATGGCACATAGCGATATAGCTATCGTTGCCGCCGATAAGAATCTGGCTTCCCTTGGTAACAACTCTGCCCTCGCCGTCTATTCTTGCATTGACGGTGGCTTTATGTCCGCAGCTGCAGACGGTTTTTATCTCGGTAATGGAGTCGGCAAGCTCCATAAGTCTGCGGGCACCGGGGAAGAAGTTGGTGAGGAAGTCTGTGCGAAGACCGAAGCACAAAACGGGAACATTTTCCTCGTCCACGATATCGCGGAGCTGGTCAATCTGCTGGGGAGAGAGGAACTGAGCCTCGTCGGCAATGATAACATCAAACTTGCCTGCCTTATGATATTCCTCAATCACATTTTGATCGGGAGTTATAACCTGAGCGTGGCGCATAAGACCAATGCGGCTTTTGATTATATCCGCTCCGTCACGGTTATCGGTACTGGGCTTGATGAGCCAAACCTTCATTCCAAGCTCCTCATAGTTAAACTGGGTAATAAGAGCCTGCGCGGATTTGCTGGAGCCCATTGCTCCGTACTTAAAATAAAGCTTTGCCATTTTTATTCACCTTTCTTTCCCAGATATGCTCTTATGCGCTCCATAACCATGCTCAAGGCAACGGCATTACGTCCTCCCTCGGGGATGATAACATCGGCGCAGCGCTTGCTGGGCTCAACAAACTGTTCATGCATGGGCTTGACCGTGCCCAGATACTGATTCACAACGCTCTCAAGGCTTCTGCCTCTGTCGCGTACATCACGCACAATTCGTCGGAGAATACGCACGTCGGCGTCCGTATCCACAAAGAGCTTGATATCCATCTCGTCTCTCAACTGCTTATCCGCAAAGATCAGTATGCCTTCCACTATAAGCACCCTGGCGGGGCGAATCTCAACGGTTTTGTCCGAGCGGTTATGTACGGTGTAGTCATAAACGGGGCACAGCACGCTTTTACCCTGCTTGAGAGACTTGATATGCTCAATCATAAGCTCGGTATCAAAGGCATCGGGATGGTCATAATTGAGTTTGCAGCGCTCGGAATAGGGCATCTCATCGTGGGCCTTATAGTAATTATCGTGATAAATAACGGAAACATTCCCGCCGAATTCTTTGACTATGCGTCTGGTGATGGTGGTTTTGCCGCTGCCGGTGCCTCCGGCAATGCCGATGGTCAAAACTTCCATGTCAGCCTCCTGTTTATCATTTTTTCAACATATTATCACACAATGCCACCTTATGCAAATTGACTTTTAAGAAAAATATAATATAATTTTGAACAGACAAAGTCTTATTAAATTATTCAGGAGGAATTTCCATGGCCATTCCCACTCCCCATATAACCGCAAAAGCAGGCGAGATTGCCAAAACCGTTCTCATGCCCGGCGATCCCCTCCGCAGCAAGTTCATTGCAGAAACCTTCCTTGAAAATCCCGTCCTTGTGAACAACACCCGCGGAGTTCAGGGCTACACCGGAACCTGGAAGGGTGTTCCCGTAACCGTTATGGCTTCCGGTATGGGCATCCCCTCCATAGGCATATATTCCTGGGAGCTTTACACCGAATACGGTGTTGAAAACATTATCCGCGTTGGCTCCGCAGGCGCACTCAAGGACGAGCTTCAGCTTATGGATATAGTTATCGGTCAGGGCGCCTGCCCCGACTCCAACTTTGCTCATCAGTTCGGTCTCTGGGGCACCTTTGCTCCCATTGCAGACTATACTCTTATGCGCGCCGCTATCGATGTTATGGAAGAAAAAGGCCTCACTCCCAAAGTGGGTAACCTCCTCTCCTCCGATAACTTCTATTCCGACGGCAGCGACAGCTCCGACCGTTGGAAGAAGATGGGCGTTATGGCCATCGAAATGGAAGCCGCAGGTCTTTATATGAACGCCGCCCGTCTCGGCAAGCGCGCTCTCGCCATCTGCACCATCTCCGACCACATCTACCGCCCCGAGGTTATGCCCGCAGAAGCTCGTCAGACCGCCTTCACCCAGATGATGGAGGTTGCTCTGGATACCGCCGTTAAAATGGCCGCAAAATAAATGTTTACATAAGAATTTTCTCTTATGTGGCCGCCATTTCTTTCGGTTTAAAGCTTGATTTAGTCCTTGGAATGGTGATATAATACCCGCATGTTTAATGCAAACCCATAAAAGTGTTAGCAAAAAAACAAAAAATATATCAAAGGAGAAAAAAACATGAAAAAGTTCATCGCACTGTTTCTTGCACTCGTGATGGTCTTCGCTCTGTGCGCTTGCGGCAACTCCGCTCCCGCAGCTCCTGCAGCTCCTGCTGAGCCCGCAGCTCCTGCTGAGCCCGCAGCTCCCGCTGAGCCCGCAGCTCCCGCTGAGCCCGCTGAGCCCACCGTCATCACCAACCCCGACGAAATCCCCGACGATATGACTTCCGCTGACGGTAAGTATCAGATCGCTTTCGTCACCGACGTTGGCCAGCTCAAGGATAAGTCCTTCAACCAGGGCACCTATGACGGCGTTAAGCTCTTCGCTGCCAACAACGGTCTTGCTTACAAGTACTATCAGCCCGCTAACGGCGATCAGGCAACTGATGACGACCGTTACGACGCTATGAAGGCTGCTTGCGAGAACGGCGCTGAAGTCGTTGTTGCTGCTGGCTTCATGCAGGGCACCGCTCTTGCTAAGGCTGCTGCTGAGTTCACCGATGTTAAGTTCGTCTTCATCGACGGTTGGGATCTCGGTCTCGCCAACGCTGCAGGCATCTTCTTCGCAGAAGAGCAGCCCGGCTACCTCGCTGGCTTCGCAGCTGTCATGGACGGCTACACCAAGCTCGGCTTCTGCGGCGGCGGCGGCGGCTCTAACCCCGCTTGCATCCGTTACGGTTACGGCTTCGTTCAGGGCGCTGGTGCAGCTGCCAAGGAACTGGGCGTAAACGTTGAAATCAACTACTCTTGGGAGCACGGCGCATCCTTCTCCGCTTCTCCCGAACTCCAGACCATGGCTGCCGGCTGGTATGCAAACGGCACCGAGGTCATCTTCGCCTGCGGCGGTTCTATGTTCCAGTCCATCGTTGCAGCTGCAGCTGCTAACGACGGCGCTGTTATCGGCCTTGACGTTGACCAGAGCTTCGAGTCCGGCACCGTTATCACCTCTGCTATGAAGGGTCTTGCTGCTTCCGTTCAGTGGGCTTGCGCAAAGGCTTACGACGGCACCTGGGCTGAAATCGGCGGCAACGGCACCGGCACTTCCCTCGGCGCAAAAGACGGCGCTGTAGGTCTGCCCACCGCTACCTGGTCCCTCGAGGGCTGGACCGTTGAGGCTTACGAGGCAATGCTGGCTGACATGGCTTCCGGCGCTCTCGTTATCGACAACGATTCCACCGTTAATGCTCCCGCAAGCACCGAGAACACCACTGTCAACGTTATCGGCGCTGTTCCCGAAGTATAAGAATTAACAACAAAAAAGGAAGTCCTTCGGGGCTTCCTTTTTTTTGCCTTTTTCGTTATTTATAACATAATTTCGTGCTTGATTTTTCCGTAGGTACAGCAATGCTTTTCTTGCTTTTTTCCCTGTTGGATATTATAATAAAATGGTATTATGACCTGACTATGGTCCAAAAGAAAAAGAGGAAAGTGGGTGGCTTGTATGGAAGGCTCTCCTTATGTAATAGAGATGCTTAACATCACCAAGGAATTCCCCGGAATAAGAGCTAATGACGATATAACTCTGCAGCTCAAGAGAGGCGAAATCCACGCCCTGCTGGGCGAAAACGGCGCCGGCAAATCCACTCTTATGAGTGTTCTGTTCGGACTCTATCAGCCCGAAAAGGGTGAGATCCGCAAAAACGGCGAAGTTGTTAAAATCAATAACCCCAACGATGCAACCGCATTGGGTATAGGCATGGTCCACCAGCACTTCAAGCTGGTTGACGTTTTCACTGTAATGGACAATATCGTCCTCGGTGCCGAGACCACCAAGATGGGCTTCCTCCAGAAGAAGGCTGCCCGCAAAAAGGTTGAGGAAATCAGTAAGAAATACGGTCTCTCCGTTGACCTTGATGCCAAAATCGAAAATATCACCGTCGGTATGCAGCAGCGCGTTGAAATCCTGAAGATGCTCTATCGCGACAACGACATTCTCATTTTCGACGAGCCCACCGCAGTTTTGACTCCTCAGGAGATCGATGAACTGATGGCAACCATGAAGGGCTTTGCCGCCGAAGGCAAGAGCATTCTCTTCATCACCCATAAGCTCAACGAGATTATGGCTGTCTCCGACCGCGTTACTGTCCTTCGCAAGGGCAAGTATATCGGCACTGTTGAAACCAAAAACACCAACAAGCAGGAACTCAGCAACATGATGGTCGGTCGCCCCGTCCAGCTGGAGGTCGACAAGACCGAGGCTAAGCCCGCCGAAACCGTACTTTCCGTTCAGGGTCTTTGCGTTCCTTCTGCCCTTGGCAAGAAAAATGCCGTAAACAATGTTTCCTTTGAGGTCCGCGCAGGCGAAATCGTCTGCATCGCAGGTATCGACGGCAACGGTCAGACCGAGCTTGTCTACGGCCTCACCGGCCTTGAGAAGAGCAACGGCGGAAAGGTCACCCTCTGCGGCAAGGATATTTCCAAGGCAAGTATCAAAACCCGTGGCGCCAACATGAGCCACATTCCCGAAGACAGACATAAGCACGGCCTTGTTCTGGACTTTACGCTGGAGCAGAACATGGTTCTCCAGCGCTATAATGAGCCTCAGTTCCAGAAGCTGGGCTTCATCAAAAATGACGCTGTTCGCGAATATTCCGATGCTCTTATAGAGCAGTATGACGTTCGCTCCGGTCAGGGCAGCATCACCGTTGCCCGCAGCATGTCCGGCGGTAACCAGCAGAAGGCTATCATCGCCCGTGAAGTTGACAGAGACAAGTCTCTCATCGTTGCCGTTCAGCCCACCCGCGGCCTGGACGTCGGCGCTATTGAATATATCCACGGTCAGCTCATTGCCGAGCGTGACAAGGGCAAGGCCATTTTGCTGGTCAGCCTTGAGCTTGAAGAAGTTATGAGCCTTTCCGACCGCATCCTCGTTATGTATGAGGGTGAGATCGTTGGTGAGCTCAATCCCAAGAAGACCACCGTATCTGAGCTTGGTCTTTATATGGCAGGCGCTAAGCGCGAAAATGTTGGAGGTGAGGCAAAATGAAAGAAAAGTTAGTCAACCTCTACAACAAAGACGGCACCAAGAAGATTTTGTCCTCCCTTATAAGTATTCTCATTGGTCTCCTTGTCGGAGGTATTGCCGTTGTTCTCGTTGGTCTTTTCAATGAGCGCATCTCCCTTGCCGGCACTTGGGAAGGCTTCCGCCTTATTTTTGCAGGTATTCTCTCCACCGGTCGTGACAGCGTAGGCAATCTCACCTGGGGCTTTAACGGTGCCAACGTTGGCAACATGCTCTTCCGCGCAACACCCCTGATTCTCACCGGCCTTTCTGTTGCAGTTGCATTCAAAACCGGTCTTTTCAACATCGGCGCTCCCGGCCAGTACCTGATGGGTACTGCAGCCACATTGTTTGTTGCTCTCTCCATTCCCGCAGGTACTCTCCCCCCTGTTATCATCTGGATCCTCGCCTTTGTTGCCGGATGTCTCGCCGGTGCGATCTGGGGCGCACTTCCCGGAATCGTCAAAGCCTTCCTCAACATTAACGAGGTTCTTGCCTGCATTATGACCAACTGGATAGCCGCAAACCTTGTAACATGGTTTTTCGATAAATCCAATCTGAAAAACATTGTTGAAAACACCAAAACCGGCTACATTTATAAAACCACCTACGGTCTTGTGGACGGTGTTTATGTGGAAGGCGCAGGTATTGCCACTCCCAAGCTGGGTCTTGACAAAATCTTTGAAGGCAGCCAGGTCAACGGCGGCATTCTGATTGCAATTATAATTGCAATACTGATGTACATCATCATGAACAAAACCACCCTGGGCTATGAGCTTAAGGCCTGCGGCGCCAACCGCCACAGCGCCCGCTACGCCGGCATCAAGGATAAGCGCAACATGGTTCTCTCCATGGCTATTGCCGGTTCTCTTGCAGCTGCAGGCGCCAGCCTCTACTGGCTCAGCGGCAACACCGAATTCTTCTGGACCACCTACCAGTCTCTCCCCGCCGCAGGTTTCAACGGCATCCCCGTTGCTCTTCTGGCTCTGAACAACCCCATCGCTGTTGTCTTCTCCGGTATATTCATGGCTATGCTGGACATCGTTGGTCTCCAGCTCACCAAGCTCACTGCTTACAACGAATACATCACCGACGTTATCATCGCCGTTATCGTTTACCTCTCCGCATTCTCTCTTGTTATCCGCATGTGGCTCAGCGGCCGCAAAAAGGACAAGGTTGGCGCGGTAAACGCCAATGCTGAACCTTCGCCCGTTACTGAAAAAGAGCCCGTTAGCGAAGAACCCTCTTCCGAAGAATTACAGACAGTTTCGGAAGATGAAACCGAGAAAGGAGGCGACGAGGTATGACATTTCTGATTCAGCAGACTCTTATCTACGCCGTCCCCCTTATGATTGTTGCTCTCGCCGGCGTTTTCGCTGAGCGAAGCGGTATCATCAACCTGGCTCTTGAAGGTATCATGATCTTCGGCGCTTTCATCGGAGTTCTTTTCGTACGCGTTATGCAGCAGGCAGAAGTTTTTCAGGCAGCTTATGATGCGAAAAACTGGATAGCTCTTCAGGGCTTCGAGCTTCTGGCAATGCTGGTTGCCGCTATATTCGGCGCCATCTTCTCATTGCTCCTCAGTTTCGCCTCTGTTAACCTCCGCGCCGACCAGACCATCGGCGGTACCGCACTTAACCTTCTGGCTCCCGCTCTGGTTCTCTTCCTTGTTCGCATCATTGCCAACCAGAACACCCTCCAGATGTTCTCCGGCGACTCCGCAAGCTGGTTCATGCTCAAGCGCTCCACCTTCGGCATTGACCGACGGGCTGAGGTTGACTTCTTTACCGATACCTTCCTGCTGAAGGTTTACATTGCAACCTACGTCTGCATTATTCTCTTCATTGTGCTCAGCATCCTTCTTTATAAGACCAAGTTCGGTCTTCGTCTCCGCGCCTGCGGCGAAAATCCTCAGGCTGCCGACTCTCTGGGCATCAATGTTTACCGCATGCGCTACGCCGGCACCACCATTTCCGGCGCGCTGGCAGGTATGGGCGGTTTCGTCTATGCCCTCACCACCACCAACTGCTCTGCAGACGGCAGCGTTGCCGGTTTCGGCTTCCTTGCTTTGGCGGTTATGATCTTCGGTAACTGGAAGCCCGGCAACATCGCCTGGTCCGCTCTGCTCTTCGGTCTTTTCAAGTGCATTGCAGCAGCTTACTCCAGCATCGACATCAATGGCGACGGCCGCTTCCTTCTTGCTGAGCTGGGAATTTCTTCCCACCTCTA
>JAZUAQ010000195.1:0-10310 GCA_045638085.1 Oscillospiraceae bacterium | reverse complement strand
CTCAAGCCTCTCGGCATCAAAAAGTGCGGCATACGCTTTGACTCCGGCGACCTTGCCTACCTCACCCGCACCGCAAGAAAGATGCTGGACGAGGGCGGCTGGACGGAATGTTCCATCACCTGCTCCAACTCCCTTGATGAGTTTGTCATTGCTGACCTTCTCCATCAGGGCGGCGAAATCGATGTTTTCGGCGTTGGCGAGCGCCTTATCACCGCACGAAGCGAGCCCGTTTTCGGCGGCGTTTACAAGCTTGTTGCCATCGAGGACAAGGAAGGACATATCAAGCCCAGAATCAAAATCAGCGAGAACATAGCTAAAATCACAAATCCCCATTTCAAGAAACTTTACCGCTTCTATGCCAAAGATACGGGCAAAGCTCTTGCAGATTATCTCTGCCTCCACGACGAAACTGTGGATGACAGCGACACTATGGAGATTTTCGATCCCGAAGCCACCTGGAAGCGCAAGGAAGTTTATAACTTCTGCGCCAAAGAGCTGCTTGTCCCCATTTTCCAAAAGGGCGAGCTTGTCTATGATCTGCCCACCCTTGACGATATCCGCGCCTACTGCGCACAGCAGCTGGACACCCTTTGGGACGAAGTCAAGCGCTTTGATAATCCCCACAACTACTATGTTGACCTCTCCCAGAAGCTCTGGGACATCAAAAACGACCTGCTGATGCGCTTCGGCAAGGCTAGAAGGAGCGGTGGAAAAAATGAAGGCAGATGAGCGCAGAGAGGCCATTCTTTCTCAGCTTCTCAGTTCCGCAGCCCCCATTTCCGCAGAGAATCTTGCCAAAAAGCTGGGCGTGAGCCGTCAGGTCATCGTGGGCGACGTTGCGCTGCTGCGCGCCTTTGGAAACGACATCTCCGCCACCCCCAGAGGCTATGTGCTGGAGCGTGACACGGGTATGATTATCCGCACCATCGCCTGCTGCCACAGTGCAGCTGATATGGAGCGGGAGCTGGACATCATAGTGGATAACGGCTGCATAGTCAAGGATGTTATCGTTGAACACCCCATTTACGGACAGCTTGCAGGCACCCTGGAGCTGAAAAGCCGCTACGACGTTAAGCAGTTTGTCGCCCGAAACCTCCAATGCGAGGCTCAGCCCCTTTCCGCCCTCACCGACGGAATTCATCTCCACACCCTCCTCTGCCCCGACGAGGAGGCTCTTCAGCGCGTAATCGCCGAGCTGAAAGAGGCGGGAATTTTGCTGAACAAAGAAGACGCTTGACAATTTAACATTTATGAATATAATAGCTATACAGCTGTCTTGACACCTGTATAGCTATTATTATTTTTATATATCGGAGGAAGCGTTTTTATGAGCAAATTCAAGGCTTTTCTCAAAAGAAAAAACATAGTGTTTTCCGCAAAACGCTACGGCATTGACGCTCTCAGTGCCATGGCCCAGGGCCTTTTCTGCACCCTTCTGGTGGGCACTATTCTCAACACTCTGGGCACTCAGCTGGGTATCGGCTTTCTGAAGGCCACCGTTGCAACTGTAAACGGCACAGACTACACCATAGGCGGTCTTGCCAGCGCTATGGTAGGCCCTGCAATGGCGGTTGCCATAGGCTTTGCCCTGCAAGCCCCCGCTATGGTACTCTTCTCCCTCGTGCCCGTGGGCTTCGCCACCAATGCCATAGGCGGCGCGGGTGGCCCTCTCGCCGTGCTGATAGTTGCCATAGTTGCCAGCGAATTCGGCAAGGCCGTCAGCAAGGAGACCAAAATAGACATTCTTGTAACGCCTATAGTCACCATTATCGTGGGCGTGGGTCTTGCCTACTTTATCGCTGCCCCCATAGGCAAAGCCGCAAACTATGTTGGCACCTTCATCGTATGGGCAACCGAGCTGCATCCCTTCCTCATGGGTATAATAGTCTCCGCCGTTGTAGGCATAGCCCTCACACTCCCCATCTCCTCCGCCGCAATCTGCGCAGCCTTCGGTCTCACGGGTCTGGCAGGCGGCGCCGCTGTTGCGGGCTGCTGCGCACAGATGGTAGGCTTTGCTGTTATGAGTTTCCGCGAAAACCGCTGGGGCGGCATTGTAAGTCAGGGTCTTGGCACCAGTATGCTTCAGATGGGCAACATTGTCCGCAATCCTAAAATCTGGATTGCACCCATACTCACCAGTATGATAACCGGTCCTATTGCCACCTGCATTTTCCGTCTGGAAATGAACGGCGCAGCCGTCAACTCCGGTATGGGCACCTGCGGTCTCTGCGGACCTATCGGCGTCTGGACGGGCTGGGTTGAGCCCTCCGCAAAGGCCATCGAAAACGGCGCCTGCGCCATCGTTCCCGGGGCTATGGACTGGATTGGTCTTGTCCTCATCTGCATTGTTCTCCCCGCCATAATCTGTTGGGCACTGGGTCTTATCTGCCGCCGCATTGGCTGGATAAAAGAGGGCGATCTGAAGCTGGACTAAGGCAAATTAGCATTGACATTATTATATATATATGTTTTAATAGCCCTATCGTTTTAATGCGTTAAATGCTGTGACGGAATTATGCCTCTGTGGGCGTGTTTCAGAGAGTCGGCGCTTGCTGCGAGCCGATACCAAACACAGATGAGCAGTCTCTTTCCCGAGCTTGTTCTGCCAAAGCCGAAGCGGTCAGTAGTGGAACACGGTCAGCCCCGTTATAGGCTATGGGCTTAAACGAGTCCGAGAGAGATTATTCCCCGCAAGGGGATAATAATCAGGGTGGTACCGCGAAAAGAATTTTCGTCCCTGAAGCTGCATCGCCAGCTTCAGGGATTTTTTCATTCAGGAGGTCAATTTTATGAGAAAGATTTATATCAGCGACATCAGCATGCTCCTTTCCAAGGGCGCAGCCCTCTCCTTCAGAGAGAAAATAGAGCTTGCAAAGATTCTCGATAAGCTTGGTGCTGACTGCATCGAATGCGGCGGCATTGAAAAGGTGAAAATTGACTCCCTTCTTATCAAGTCCATCGCCTCTGCTGTCCGCGACGCTGCCGTTGCAGTGCCCGTGGCACTGAGCGCAGAGGGTGTTGAAACCGTATGGAGCGCTCTTAGGGCTGCAAAAAAACCCAGGCTGCAGGTTGTTGCCCCTACCTCCTCCGTTCAGATGGAGTATTTTTACCACAAAAAGCCCGCCGCAATGCTGGCAGCCGTTAAGGAAACTGTTGCCGCCTGCGCCGCCAAGGGCTGCGAGGTTGAATTCATTGCCGAGGATGCCTGCAGAGCGGAAAAGGATTTCCTTAAGGAAATTATCTCCGCTGCCATTGAATCCGGCGCAGGTATCGTCACTGTCTGCGACACCGAGGGCGCCCGTCTCCCCGGTGAGATTGCAGAATTTGTCCGCGAGCTTTTTGAAGCCGTTCCCGCCCTTGAAAATGTCCGTTTGGGCGTTAAGTGCGCAAACGAGCTTTCTATGGCAGACACCGCTTCCGTTGCCGCAATAGGCTGCGGCGCGGGAGAAGTAAAGGTCTGCTCCAGCGGCGGAGATACCGCAGCTCTCGATAATGTTGCCCGCATTCTCGCCGCAAGAGGAGATTCTCTGGGTGCATTCTGCGGCATCCGCATCACAGAGCTCAGCCGCAGCATAGCCCAGATTGGCCGTATGTTCTCCGGCAAGAGCGGCAATCCCTATGACAGCGGAGTCCGCGCCGAGGACAGCGCACTGGTGCTTTCCGTCCATGATGATGCTTCCGCAGTGGCAAGAGCCGTTGCTGCATTGGGATACGATCTGAGCGAGGAGGATATCTCCAAGGTTCACGACGCACTCAAGCGCATAGGCAAAGAGCGCATAGGCGCCACCGAGCTGGATGCCATTGTTGCCACCGCCGCCCTGCAGGTGCCCCCCACCTACAAAGTTGAAAGCTATATGGTCAATTCCAGCAGCGGAATGAAGTCCGTTGCCCAGATAAAACTTCTCCACGAGGACAAGGTGCTTCAGGGAGTTTATGCAGGCGACGGTCCCATCGATGCCGCCTTCATTGCCGTTGAACAGATTGTCGGCCGCCATTTTGAACTGGATGAATTCCAGATTCAGGCCATCACTGAAGGCCGCGAGGCAATGGGCGAGACCATAGTCAAGCTCCGCAGCGGCGGCAAGCTCTATTCCGGAAGAGGAATTTCCACGGATATTCTCGGCGCATCCATCCGCGCCTATGTGAACGCACTGAACAAGATAGTCTACGAGGAGGGTGCTGAATGAAACTCTCGTTTTCAACAAGAGGTTGGTGGCAGGAAGGCTGGGAAGAGCTTGTTGCCACCGCCGAAGAGATGCGCTTTAACGGCATAGAGATCTATAATGTTCTCCGCCGCAGCGAGCTTATCGGCAAAGGCGGCCCCTTCCACAAGTACAACGTTATATCCACTGCCCGCGAACTGAAAAACAAGGGGCTCTCTATCCCTGTTTTTGACACAGACTGCGACCTTTCCGCAGAGGGCAAGACCGAGCTGCGCCGCTGCATCGACATCGCGGGAGATATGTCCGTCGAATATGTTGCAGCCGACTGCAAGAGCCACAACATGGAGGCCATTTACTCCGCAATTGAGGAACTGCTTCCCTTTGCCGAGGAAAAGGGTGTTACCATTCTTATCAAAACCCGCGGCATTTATTCCGACACCGCCCTGCTTCGCGACCTGATGAACCACTTTGCAAGCGACAGCCTTGCAGCCCTTTGGGATGTTCACCACCCCTATCGCGACGCGGGAGAAACTCCCTCCGCCACCATCACAAATCTTGGCGCCTATGTTAAGCATGTCCATCTCCGCGACAGCGACGATGCTGACACATATAACATCATCGGCGAAGGCACTTATCCTGTTGCCGAACTGATGCGCGCTCTCCAGAGCGTGGACTATGACGGCTTTATCTCCCTTATGTGGAAAACCGAATGGATGGAAGATCTGCCCGAGCGAGAGGTTATCTTCCCCCATTTCGTCAATTATATGACCCGCTACGACCGCTCCAGCGGCAAGCGTCGCAAGCTTTATCCCAACCACGACGGCAGCGGCGAATATGTCTGGCAGAAGGATGAGCTTATCAACCTCACCTTCCCTCAGGTTCTGGACAGAATAGTTGAAGAGTTCCCCGACCAGTACGCTTTCAAGTACACCACCCTTGACTACACCCGCACCTATGAGCAGTTCCGCGACGATGTGGATACTTTCGCCCGCGCACTTGTAAGCCTCGGCGTGAAGGCAGGCAGCAAGGTTGCCGTTTGGTGCACCAATGTTCCCGCCTGGTATATAAGCTTCTGGGCAACGGTGAAGCTTGGCGCTGTGCTTGTAACCGTCAACACCGCTTACAAAATTCACGAGCTTGAGTATCTCCTCCGCCAGAGCGATACCCACACTCTTGTTATGATTGAGTCCGCTCTTGACTCCAACTATGCAAAGATCATAAATGAGCTTTGCCCCGAGATTGCCTCTACGAAGCCCGGCAATAGCCTCCACTGCCGCCGTCTGCCCTTCCTCCGCAATGTCATCACCGTTGGCTTCCGCCAGAGCGGCTGCCTCACCTTTGACGAAGCTATGGAGAGAGCAAGCATGGTTCCTCTTGAGGAAGTAAAGCGCATGGCTGCCGCCGTCCGCCCCAGCGATGTCTGCAACATGCAGTATACCTCCGGCACCACAGGCTTTCCCAAGGGCGTTATGCTCACCCACTACAACGTTGTTAATAACGGCAAGTGCATAGGCGACAGAATGGGTCTTTCTACCGCTGACAGAATGATGATTCAGGTACCCATGTTCCATTGCTTCGCCATGACATTGTCCATGACTTCCGCCATGACCCACGGCGCCACCATGTGTCCCATGCCCTATTTCTCTGCAAAGAACTCTCTGGCCTGCATTAATCAGGCACGCATCACCTGCTTCAACGCCGTTCCCACCATGTTTATCGCCATGTTCAACCACGCCGATTACCGCAAGACCGACTTCAGCTATATGCGCACCGGCATTATGGCAGGCGCAGGCTGCCCTCCCGAGCTGATGCGCCGCGCCGCACAGCCCGATGAGATGAATATGCGGGGCATTGTCAGCGTTTACGGACAGACCGAGTGCGCCCCCGGCAACACCATGAGTTCCTGGACCGACCCTCTGGACGTCCGCACCGAGACCGTTGGCTATGATTTCCCCCACGTTGAATGCAAGATTATCGACCCCGAAACCGGCCAGGAATGCCCCGTGGGCGTCAAGGGGGAATTTTGCGGCCGCGGCTATAACACCATGAAGGGTTATTACAAGATGCCCGATGCCACCCGCGACACCATCGATGACGAGGGCTGGCTCCACAGCGGCGACCTTGCCTGCAAGGACGAAAACGGAAACTACCGCATAACCGGACGCCTGAAGGATATGATTATCCGCGGCGGTGAGAACATCTATCCCAAAGAGATTGAGGAGTTTATCTACACCCATCCCGCGGTGCAGGATGTTCAGGTTATTGCCGTCCCCGATGCTCAGTACGGCGAGGAGGCCATGGCCTGCGTTATCCTCAAAGAGGGTGCAAGTCTCAGCGAGGACGAGCTGCGCCGCTACTGCATGGACAGCATGGCCCGCCATAAAGTCCCCAGATACATCGACTTTATGGACTCCTTCCCCATGAACGCCGCGGGCAAAATTCTCAAATACAAAATGCGCGAGGCCGCTGCCGAAAAGCTCGGTCTCAAGAAATAAAACAAAGCGCAAAGGTTTGCACTTTGCAAAATAAAGGTATATAATGACCGAAAGGCATTTTTTCAGGAGGTTAAAAACTATGGATATCAAGGTAACTTTGACAAACGCTCCCAAGGCTAAGCCCGCAGACGAAAGCAAGCTGGGCTTCGGCAAGGTGTTCACCGACCATATGTTCATTATGGACTGGGACAAGGCCACCGGCTGGCACGACGCACGCATTGTGCCCTTCGGCAATCTCTCCATCCATCCTGCCTCCACCGTTCTCCACTACGGCAGCGAGATTTTCGAAGGTCTCAAGGCTTACCGCAATGCTGAGGGCGGCGTGCAGATGTTCCGTCCTATGGAAAATATACGCCGTATGAACCGCTCCGCTGCCCGTATGGGTCTGCCCGCACTCCCCGAAGAGGACACTCTTCAGGCTCTCCACGCTCTTATCAAGCTGGAAGCTGACTGGGTTCCCCACGGCGAAGGCACCAGCATGTATATCCGCCCCTTTATGATTGGCGACGATGAGCAGCTTGGCGTTCACGGCATTGGCCGCGCCCACTTCATCATCATTCTCTCTCCCTCCGGCAGCTACTATTCCGGCGGTATGGCTCCCGTCAAGATCATGATCGAGGACGAGGATGTCCGCGCTGTCCGCGGCGGCACCGGCGAAGCAAAGTGCGGCGGCAACTACGCAGCTTCCGTCCGCGCAGGCGACAGAGCAGAGGAAAAGGGCTATACTCAGGTTCTCTGGCTTGACGGCGTTGACCGCAAATACATAGAAGAAGTCGGCGCAATGAACATCATGTTCAAGATTGCAGGCAAGATCGTAACTCCCGCCCTCAACGGCTCCATCCTCCCCGGCATCACCCGCAAGAGCATCCTTGAGATGTGCGCATATCTGGGTCTTGACGCTGAGGAGCGCCGCATCAGCGTTGACGAGCTGGTAGAGGCTATGGAAAACGGCACTCTGGAAGAAGCATGGGGCTGCGGCACCGCCGCCGTTGTTTCCCCCGTCGGCACTCTGGCCTACGCAGGCAAGGAATACACCATCAACAATAACGAGATCGGTGAAACCACTATGAAGCTTTATGAAGAGCTTACAGGTCTCCAGTGGGGCAAGAAGCCTGATCCCTTCAATTGGGTATACCCTGTAAACTGAGATATGTATCAAGGGGCGGATAAAATATCCGCCCCTTTTTAAGGAGTAAACCTTATGAACGAAAAGATGATTACCATGGACGGCAACACTGCCGCCGCTCATGTTGCCTATGCCTTCACCGAGGTTGCGGCCATATATCCCATAACCCCCTCTTCCCCCATGGCGGGCAGCACCGACGAATGGAGCGCCCGAGGCAGGAAGAATATGTTCGGCCAGACCGTCAAGCTTGTTGAGATGCAGTCGGAAGCAGGCGCCGCAGCCGCAGTTCACGGTGCAGCTCAGACAGGCTGTCTCGCCACAAGTTACACTTCCAGTCAGGGTCTTATGCTGATGATTCCCGTCCTCTACCGAATGGCGGGCGAGAAGCTTCCCGTTGTTCTTCATGTTGCCGCACGCACCGTGGGTACCCACGCAATGAGCATTTTCGGTGACCACAGCGACGTTATGGCCTGCCGCCAGACCGGCTTTGCCCAGCTCTCCTCCGGCTCCGTTCAGGAGGCAGCCGATATGGCGGGTATTGCCCACCTCAGCGCTGTTAAGGGCGGTATCCCCTTCATGCATTTCTTCGACGGCTTCCGCACCAGCCATGAGATAAGCAAAATCAGCCTCCCCGACGAGAAGAAGCTTTGCGCTATGCTGGATACCGAGGCACTGCGCGCTTTCCGCGCCCACGCCCTCAACCCCGAGCATCCCATGCTTCGCAACACCGTTCAAAACGGCGACGTTTATTTCCAGCTTCGCGAGGCAGCAAACCGCTTCTATGACTCGCTCCCTCACATTGTTGAGGACTATATGCTCCGCTTTAAGGAGAATTTCGGACGGGAATACCATATTTTCGATTACTATGGAGACCCCGAGGCCACGGAAGTTTTGGTTGCAATGGGCTCTGTTTCAGGCACTGTCCGCGAAACCGTTGACTACCTCAATGCCCGCGGACGCAAGACAGGCTTTTTGCAGGTTCGCCTCTACCGTCCCTTTGCCATAGACAAATTCCTCGCTGCAATCCCTGAAAGCGCAAAGCGTATTGCCGTCCTCGACCGATGCAAGGAAATGGGCGCTGCAGGCGAGCCTCTTTATCAGGATGTCTGCACCGCTTTCTCCGGCAGCGGCAGAGATGTGCTTATCGTTGGCGGACGCTACGGACTTTCCAGCAAGGACACCGACCCTGCGCAGATTGCCGCCGCTTTCGATAATCTCCTTTGCGAAAATCCCAAAAACAACTTCACCATCGGCATCACCGACGATGTTACCGGACTTTCTCTCCCCGTCAGGAAGCTTGAAGGCTTCTCCGACGGCGCAGTCTGCTGCAAATTCTGGGGTCTGGGCGGCGAAGGCACCGTCGGTGCCAACCACAACACTGTGGGCATCATCGCCTCCAACACCCCCCTCTACGCTCAGGCTTACTTTGAGTATGACGCGAAGAAGAGCTATGGCGTTACCAAAAGCCATCTCCGCTTCTCCAAAAAGCCCATCAGAGGCAGCTACTATGTCAAAAGCGCCGACTTTGTTGCGGTGCACGTCCCCACTTACATACAGCAGTATGACATAGTTCAGGAAATACGCGAAGGCGGAAAGCTGCTGCTCAACTGCCCCTGGGAAGAGGCTGAGCTTGAAAAGCAGATTCCCGCAAAGGTGCTGAAAATAATTGCCGAAAAGGGCATCCGCCTCTACACCGTTGATGCCTCCGCCATTGCCCATGAGCTCGGTCTTGGAAATCGCACCAACACCGTGCTGCAGGCCGCTTTCTTCTCCCTCACAGACATGCTTCCCGCCTCTGAGGCAATGGAGCTTATGAAAAATGCCGCCCGCAAGGCCTATGGCGCAAAGGGCGACGATGTTGTTGCCAAAAACTGCGCCGCCATCGATGCAGGTGCAGAGAAGGTTAAGGAAATCGCGGTTAAGTCCCATTGGCTGGCCCTTGAGGCTGAACCCGAGGATGATTTGAGCGCCCTCCCCGAGGCTGTCCGCAACATTCTCATCCCCATCAACCGCCAAAAGGGCGACGATCTGCCCGTAAGTGCCTTCGTGGGAAGGGAGGACGGCTCCATAGAAATGGGCATGACCGCCTATGAAAAGCGCGGCATTGCCACATGGCTGCCTCAGTGGGACGAAACAAAGTGCATTCAGTGCAACATGTGCTCTCTTGTCTGCCCCCACGCTGCCATCCGCCCCTATCTCCTCAATGCGGAGGAAACTGCCGCCGCCCCCAAAGATTTTGTTACCATTCCCGCTATGGGCAAGAAAGACAGTGGCCTGCGCTACTCCCTCCAGCTTTCCAACTTTGACTGCACCGGCTGCGGCAGTTGCGTAAACAGCTGTCCCCGCGAGGCGCTCAGCCTTGTGCCCGCCAAAATGGAGGAAAAGGACAAGGCGAGATGGGCTTTCGGTCTTTCCCTTTCTGACAAGGGAGATGTTTATTCTCCCGCAAGCATAAAGGGCAGCCAGTTCCGCCAGCCTCTTGTTGAATTTTCCGCCGCTTGCGCAGGCTGCGGCGAGACCCCCTAC
>JAZUAQ010000194.1:0-1856 GCA_045638085.1 Oscillospiraceae bacterium | reverse complement strand
CCAAGGCCCTGCGCAAGCTCCGCCACCCCTCCAGAAGCAAGAAGCTCCGCGACTTCCTCAACTAAAAAACCACCTGAAAAGCTCACCGCAAAGACTGCGGTGAGCTTTTTTGTTGACAGCTTTTGGGCTTTTTCTTATAATACGTATATGACAAAATAACATTTTTTGCTGTTTTGTCCCACAATGTATTCAATATAAATGGGAGAAAATCGTCTTATGAAGATTCACCAGATCACTGAGCTGAACATCGACCGCAACGGTCTTGAATATCTCGATCAGCTTCGCCCCGAATTCCCCGTAGCCATATTCTATGATGAGATTGACAAGCATACAAACGGTTATATACGCTGGCACTGGCATCCCCAGCTTGAGTTTGTTCTCGCGGAAAAGGATCTGGAACTTGGCTCCTCCGATGAGCCCATATATCTCAAAAAAGGCGATGCCGCTCTTATCAACGCAGGTCAGCTTCATATGTTTAAAGGTGTTGACGGAGATGAAATAACTCTCTCCTACGCTATGCTCTTCTCTCCCGAATTTATTGCCCCCGCGGATTCACGCATATACGACAAATATATCCGCCCTATCACAGAAAATCCAAAGCTTTCCATAATAGTTCTCAGAAGCACCAATGAAGTGGAGGCTCCCATCATTGAGCTTTTGAAAGACTGCATTAAAATATACTCCGAAAACGGCGAGGGTGGGGAGCTTCTTCTCCGCAACCGTCTCAGCGAGCTTTGGCTGAAGCTTATACTCAATATTGACAATTATCCTCTCAGCAGTTCCACCCGCCAGAATCGCCAGAGCCAGTTCCGCCTTAAGCAAATGCTCAGCTATATCCGCCAGAACTATATGAACAATATCACTCTTGAGGATATTGCAAATGCAGCAATGGTGAGCAAAAGCGAGTGCCTGCGCTGTTTCCGCAGCCGCTTTGACATGACCCCCATCCAGTATCTTATCCAGTGTCGCCTTGAAATGTCCCGCCATCTGCTGGGCAGCACAGACCTGAGCGTCAAGGAGATTGCCGCAAAATGCGGCTTTGAGGACGCAGGCTATTTCGGAAGAATCTTCCGCAAGCGCTGCGGTGTGACGCCTGCCGCATACAGAGCGCAGCTCTTGGGCACAGAGAAATAATTATTTGAAATACGCTCTATTTCTTGATAAAATCAGTTCAATAAACATTTTGAAAGGCGGTTTAAGCCATGCCTGAAATTTATAAAAGCGAACATCCTGCCCTCTGCTCATATCTGAAGGTGGGAAAACGCACTCTGAGAAACCGTATGTGCTCCGCGCCCATGGGCTTTCCCGACCTCACCGAGGACGGCTGCATCACAGACGGCGCAATAGCCTTTTATGAGCAGCGCGCAAAGGGCGGCGCAGCAATCGTAACTGTAAGCGAAGCCTGCGTTGACTACGCCCACGGCAAAAGCCACGGCAGACTCATAAATCTCACAAATCCCGGAGTTTTGGCAAACCTCACCAATCTTGCCCGAGCCATTAAGCGCCACGGCGCCCTTGCAAGCATTGAGCTTAACCATGCCGGTATGCTTTCCGACTTTGATGTTGTTGCCGACGAAAGAAAGGGAGACAGCAACTTCCACTATGGTCCCGTTGACTGCGTTGTCAACAACACAGAAGTTCGCGCAATGACAAAGGAAATGATTGCGGAGACCGTTGAAAAGTGGGCAAAGGGCGCTGCGCTCTGCAAAAAGGCGGGCTTTGACATGGTGATGATACACGCAGGCCACGGCTGGCTCATTCATCAGTTTCTCTCTCCTCTCACCAACACCCGCAGCGACGAATACGGCGGTTGCTTTGAAAACCGCGCCCGTCTTGCTATAGAGATCATCGATGCC
>JAZUAQ010000193.1:0-5093 GCA_045638085.1 Oscillospiraceae bacterium | reverse complement strand
CTATGCTATCCGCGTAGTCAGCGAAGTTCTCTCCTCCAACGGCTCCACCTCTCAGGGCTCCATCTGCGGCACCACCCTGGCTCTCATGGACGCAGGCGTTCCCCTCAAGGCTCCCGTTGCCGGTATCTCCTGCGGTCTCATCCAGGACGGCGACGATTTCACCACCTTCATCGACATTCAGGGCGTTGAAGACTTCCACGGCGAGATGGACTTCAAGGTAGCAGGTACCAAGAAGGGCATCACCGCTATCCAGATGGACCTCAAGAACGACGGTCTCAAGCACGAAATCGTTAAGGAAGCTTTCGAAATCACCAAGGAAGCTCGCTTCCAGATCCTCGACGAGATCATGCTCAAGGCTATTGCTGAGCCCCGCAAGGAGCTTGCAAAGAGCGCTCCCAAGATGATCCAGATGAAGATCAACCCCGAGAAGATCCGCGAAGTTATCGGCTCCGGCGGCAAGGTCATCCAGAAGATCACCGCTGACACCGGCTGCAAGATCGACATCAACGACGACGGCAACATCTTCATCGCTTCCGAGGATATCGAAGCCTGCCGCGCTGCCCGCACCATCATCGAGAACATCGTTTTCGAGCCCGAAGTTGGCAAGCTCTACTACGGCAAGGTTGTCCGCATCATCCCCATCGGCGCTTTCGTTGAGCTGGTTCCCGGCAAGGACGGCATGGTCCACATCAAGGATCTTGAGTTCAAGCGCACCGAGAAGGTTGAAGACGTTCTCAACATCGGCGATATGACTTGGGTTAAGGTCACCGAGATTGACGAGCGCGGCCGCGTAAACCTCAGCCGCAAGGACGCTATCAAAGAGCGCGAAAAGCTCGGTCTCATCGACTAAGTTAAAAAAGCAATAATAAAAAGGACTGACGAATCCGTCAGTCCTTTTTTTGTTTTATATAGTCATATTTGTGTGCAGGGGCGCACTTGCGGGCATTAGCTTTTCCGCATAGTTCATTGATAATATCCACCTGATATAAAACAAATGATATTGCCATCAACGCTATCAAAACCCATATACCAAACCGAGACGCATCGAGACTCCGACTCAAGGAGATCCATGACGCAATATTTACAGAAACAACCCACGTTGAAAAAACGTGCCTAAAGGAGAAAAAGAATGAAACGAACATTGCTTCCATCAAAATCTTGTGAGCAATACCATTACGGCGGTCCAAGCCGCGCTTTATATACCAGAAAATATACACATACTGCAGAAGGAAAAGGTGTATGGAATACAAGCCGCTATGAACAGGGCCATAATCATTTAAGGAGAACCAAGGCATGCAAAATGCCGGCAGTTGTGCCATAACACTTATGGCAAACCAGAATTTGATCCTTTCGCCTTTCATAATATAATACCCCCCGCCAAACTTTTAGATAAATCGGAGTTTATCTAACTGCTCTACATGTTGGAATTTGTTTTTCTTAGTATTAAACACCGAGTATCCTGCAAATCATCCATAATGCAATCAAAAATGTAAAAATCGCCAATAACAGGTAAGGGTCAGTAATAGGCTTTTTCTTTTTAATTTGCGTTGATGCCACAAGAATACAAGCTATCAGCATTAAACACGAACCAACTAAAAACGCTATTCTCATGCGGTCACGCTCCTTTGTCAAATTCAGGCTTTGCTGCGGTACAAATCTGTTAGCAAATCGGAATTGGTCAATTGTTAATTACAAGTTTGTAAGCACACTCATAACCTGAATACTCGTATTTTTCTTCCGTTTCAATGTATTTACCCTGCACTTTTACAACAATCACCAAATAATATGTGCCTTGTTCCAGAGTATGTATAACCTCTTGCTGCATATTATGATGAATTCTATCAAAATTGCTGTCATAAACAGATACTGATAAAAACTCAACACCATCTTTATAATGAATTTCAAAATCATCGGAGTATGTTATTTGTGGAATTTCATTATGTATTGCGGAAAGCTTATAATATATGCTTATATCATCAGCGTTCAACCAACCGTGTTCAAACCATGTATTTGCCCAAAGAAAATTCTCATATGGTTTAGATAATTCATCATTAGACTGAACTAAAATCAAGGAATCTTCTACAACAACGGACTTGGTTTGGTCATGGCTGAGATTGTTTTCGTTGGCAGCAGGTTGCAAAGTTTCGTTTTCTCTGTTTTCAGCATCACCACATCCAACTAAACCAAGTATGAAAACCAACGCCAAAAGCAAAGCTATCAATTTTTTCATACAATCACGCTCCTCGAATTCAAGTTCTGTGCATTGCCGCTTACGGCGCCTTAAGGCTCCCTCTGGCGAGGGAGCTGTCAGCGAAGCTGACTGAGGGGTAGTTTTCTCTCCCTCCGTCAAAAATCAAAGATTTTTGCCACCTCCCTCGTCAGAGGGAGGCTTTAGTGCGGTGCTATATAACGACCTATATGTTGTTATGGAAATAATACAGGACCTTGGTTTGAGTATCAAACAGGTAAACATTGTAGTTTACGAGGGAAGTGTGTCCATCACTCCATGTGCGTTCTTCGGAATCGACATAGAAGTAATCTTCTGTATCAATTATTCCTCGGTCAAAATCATAATTTACAACAACTTCGCTCGTTGGCTCAGAGCGTTTAATGGTTTCAATCCATCCCTCAAAGTCATCCAGATGCGTGTTAATTACTTCCAAGTCAGTTTCCCGGATTTTCCTCAAATACTCATTATGTGTAACTTTAGCGGAAGTGTAATAGTATTTTGCATAGTCTGTGTAATCCTGAAAACCGCCCGAGGTGAAAAATTCACGATTTTCATATTTGCCCAAAGATGCTATCACAGGATTTTCTAACGATATGCAGGCGGAGAGAGACAGCGCCATTACAAAAAGGCAGAAAACCGCTATTATCTTTTTCATGCAATCACACTCCTCCGTCAAATTCAGGCTTTGCTGCGGCGCGGATTATTTCATCAATCTCCGCCCAAAGAACCAAGGGGATGGCAAAACAGCACGTTGCCATCTTTATCTCTATAGGTGCAGAAATTCTCGTCCGTCTTCATAAGGTAGCCGTTCCAAATGCTGTCCCATGTTCCGGCTTCCGCATAAAGCTCCATATCCGCGGTATAAAGATCCGCTCCGTAGCTTCTTTCGGTATCCCGCTTATAAACCGCCACATACTCCTCAGCTGCGAAACGGTCCGAAACGCTTTCAAAGGTGGACATGCCGTAGGCGGCCTCAGGGAACTCGTACACATTTTCCAGATCCCAGCTTATAAGCTTGGAGGAACTTTCTTCTCCGCCGTCCCAGAACACAATGTACTCAAGAGCGCTGACAGGGCCTGTTATAAGGTTGCCCATAAGGAGTGAGGTGAAGGCGTTTGCAGCACCGGGCAGCTTAAGGCTTTTGCCGCTTTCCACATTCACGAACTCGGCGCCCTCTTCGCTGTGAAGGCAGATGAGGGGGCTTGTGCCCATATAGGAGGCCTGATCCCAGCCCTCGCCGAAGGGAAGGGTTCTGCCGTCTTTGAAATGCAGGATTTCATCGGTGACATAGCCGAAATCGAAGCAATAAACGCGCCCATCGGCGGAGAGAATTTCGCCGCCTGCCAGATCATACAGATCGCTCTTGTCGTCCTTGGTGGCGCAGTAGCCTCCGTCAAAAAGCTCCACATAGTTATAGCGGTGGGGGACTATCCATTCGCCTGCATAGTTGACGATGCCTGCGCTGTATCCGCCACCGTCCATATAGGCGCGGATGGTATTTTCTTTTGCAAAGTCGGCGCTGTACCAGCCTCCGCAAAGGATGTTTCCCTCGGGGTCAATGAGGTAGGCCTCGCTGCCCGCTCCGTCGGAAAGCCATGCAAGAAGATAACCGCCGCGGCCTGCGTAGACATCCGTGCCGTAATTGAGCTCAAGATTGCCCAGCTTAAGGTCATCCTGAGTCATAATCACATTGCCTTCGAAATCATAGATGACGAACTGGCTGCTTTCACTGTTGCGGGCGCAGAGCACGCCGAAATCGAAGACCTTCACATAGAAATAGCTTTCAGGGCTGACAAAGCTTCCATCAAGGCTTGCAAGGGTATAGGCAACAGCCGCACCCTCGGTGCGTCCCAACTTCAGCATCGGTACACTGCGCTCAACACCGCCGCCCTCATAGTAGCAGCAGCGCTCAACCTCTATATAAACACTGTCGCAGATTATACGTCCGTTTTCATCAAAAAGGCCGTAAAGATTCTGTTGGTTGCCCCACTCATCATAGTTCACAAGTCCCACATAGGGGTAAATTGCGCCATAATCATTGCTGGGAGCAAGAGCATCTATCCAATCCTCCTGCAGGCGAGTATATTTAACCTGTGGCACGGCACTCTCTCCAAGGGCGCTCCAATCGGTTTTCACCACGAAGCCGCCCTCCGTTGCGCTCTTTTTGGGGGCATCGGTGAGATCCATAACGGGCACATAGCCCTCGCTTTCAACAAGGCGCTGACCTTCGGCGCTGAGAAGCCACTCGAACATAACTCTTGCGGGGCTGTCGGCAGCCTCATCGGCGGCAATGACGGTGTAGTAATTGCTCAGGTGGGGGTATGCGCCGGTACGGATATTTTCATCGGTGGGCTCAACTCCGTCAACGGAGATAATCTTGAGACCTTCGGCCATGCGCATATCGTTGGCATAGTAATAAACGGAGTAGCCTATTGCCCCTGCGGAGCTATCATAGCTTTTTACATACTCCATAAGCTCGCCCATGCTGCCTGCCATAAACTCGGTGGGGGCTTCCATCATGGCTATGTCGCCCATAACAAGCTTCTCCATAAGAGCCTGAGAGCCTGCTCCCGCGTTGCGCTGGAAGGGGGATATGGGCTCATCCTCGCCGCCCACTTCGCTCCAGTTTGTTATCTCGCCGGTATAAATTCCGATTATCTGCTCGGTGGTAAGGTCGCATACACGGTTATTCTCATTTACCACGAAAATGAGGGCATCGGTAGCGATGGGCTCCATCTCATAAGCAAACTCCGCGGCATCAAGCTCTTCAAAAATATACTCGGCAGGCCAGCTTGCGATGAGAATATCGCATTGACCCCACATAAGATTGGTATAGGACTGGCTTGTGCGGTTAAAAACGGTA
>JAZUAQ010000192.1:0-4026 GCA_045638085.1 Oscillospiraceae bacterium | reverse complement strand
CACCCGCAGTGCGGGTGGTCTTTTTTGCATCTAAAGCCTTCCCCTTGAGGGGAAGGTGGCTGCCGAAGGCAGACGGATGAGGTGTATACGCCTCCGACCTCTTTGGAAACTCCCCAAATGCGGAGGCAGAAAAGACATTGTGCCACATAACTAAATCCGAAACCTTAGTGTGCATCCCTCGATTTCCGCTCGGGACGCTGCTGCTTTTTGGCGCCTGTTGGTTGCTGCCGGGATTTTACCTCGTTATGTTTTTCGCACC
Source organism: Oscillospiraceae bacterium (assembly GCA_045638085.1). Taxonomy (GTDB): domain Bacteria; phylum Bacillota; class Clostridia; order Oscillospirales; family Oscillospiraceae; genus SIG459. Next base: position 3,767 of record JAZUAQ010000192.1, on the reverse strand, counting down.
CCCGTAGGGGCGGACCGATGTGTCCGCCCGAACTTTTTACTGTGCCTCTTCTTCGGTGCTTTTCCAATCTGCAACAAATTCTCTGGCCGTTTCGATAATGCGCTTGCTGCTTTGAAGCTTCAGACTCAGACAGGGTTTTGCTCCAGCCTCAACTTTCACACGGCCTTTATACTTGCTTTGGGCATAAAGGGCGGAAACCCGCGCCATATCAAATTCCGTCAGAACGAAGCGGATGAAACCGCCCTTCTGGCTTATGTCCGCAATGCCCGCCTTTGTGGCCTCGCCGCGGAGGAGGGCAACGTGGATAAGGCTGTTTACGGAAGAGGGAGGGTCGCCGAAGCGGTCGATAAGCTCGTCGGTAAGGTCGTCCGCCTCCTCCTCACTGCGAATGAGGGCGATTCGGCGGTAAAGATCCATTCTTATCTCCGCGGAAGACACATAGCGCTCGGGGATATTGGCGCTGACAGCAAGGTCTGCGGCGCACTCGGCGCGTTTTTCCGTTTTGATACCCCGCTCTTCCAAAACCGCCTCTTCCAGCAGCTGGAGATACATATCATAGCCCACGTCCGTCATATGACCCGACTGCTCGGCGCCCAGAAGGTTGCCGGCGCCTCGGATTTCAAGATCGCGCATGGCTATGCGGAAGCCGCTGTTGAACTCGGCAAACTCTCTTATGGCGCTCAGGCGCTTTTCCGCGATCTCGCTGAGAACCTTGTCTTTGCGGTAAGTAAGATAGGCGCTGGCGCGGCGGGAGGAGCGTCCCACGCGGCCTCTTATCTGGTGAAGCTGTGCAAGACCCATCTTGTCCGCATCCTCGATAATGAGGGTATTCACATTGGGTATATCTATACCCGTCTCAATAATAGTGGTGCAGACCAGCACCTGCGTCTCGCCGTTTGTCATGCCCTCCATGGCAAGAGTGATGGACTCCTGATCCATTTTGCCGTGAGCCACATCCACGCTCACATCGGGGAGAAGCTTCATAATGCGGCTTGCGGTGCGCTCTATGCTCTCAACACGGTTGTGGAGGTAGAAAACCTGACCGCCGCGCTGAACTTCTCTGCGGATTGCATCGGCAACGATGCCCCAGTCATGCTCCATAACGTAGGTCTGTACGGGGAGGCGGTCCTGAGGAGGCTCCTCAAGGGTGGACATATCGCGGATGCCGCTCATTGCCATATTCAAAGTGCGGGGGATGGGGGTAGCGGAGAGGGTCAGCACGTCCACATTGCGGCTCATCTCCTTGAGCCTCTCCTTGTGGCTTACACCAAAGCGCTGCTCCTCGTCAATGACAAGAAGACCCAAATCCTTGAAAGCCACATCCTTCTGCAGCAGGGCATGGGTGCCGATAACGATATCCACGCTGCCCTCAGCAAGTCCACGCTTGGTGGCTTTTATTTCCTTTGCGGTGCGGAAACGGCTGAGAACTTCAATTTTAATGGGATATCCGAAAAAGCGCTGCATGGCGGTCTGATAATGCTGCTGGGCAAGAACGGTGGTGGGCACCAGAATGGCCGCCTGCTTGCCGTCAAGGACGCATTTCATAACGGCGCGGAGGGCAACTTCTGTCTTTCCGTAGCCCACGTCGCCACAGAGAAGGCGATCCATAGGGGTGGAAGACTCCATGTCCTTCTTAATGTCCGCGATGCAGCGAAGCTGGTCATCGGTCTCCTGATAGCCGAAGGCATCTTCAAATTCCTCCTGCCAGGGGGAATCGGGGGCGAAAGCGTGACCGGGAAGGCGAAGGCGCTCCGCATAAAGGCGGATAAGCTCCGCTGCCATCTCCTTTGCGGCGGCCTTGGCGCGGGTCTTGACCCTTGTCCACTCTGTGCCGCCCATTTTGGAAAGCTTCACCACCTTATCCTCGCCGCCGCCTATATATTTGCTGACAAGGTCAAGCTGGGTCGCGGGGACATAGAGGCTGTCGGTGCCTGCGTAGGAAATTTTCACATAGTCCTTTTCAATGCCATCCAGCTTCATTTTCACAATGCCGTTGAAACGGCCTATTCCGTGATGCTCATGGACAACAAGGTCGCCAACACTCAGGTCGGCATAGGAGTCCAGCTTGCGGCGAGAGGAGTCTCCGCTGCGCTTTTTGCGGCGGTTTCTTCGCAGTCCCGCCTGCATAAGCTGAGCGTCGCTGAGCACCGCCAAAGCGGAGTTGGGATACTCAAAACCGCCGGAAAGGGCACCCACGCATATGACGCATTCGCCACCGCGAATAGGTGCAGAGATGTTTGGTATTATACGAGCTGTAATAAGCCTCTCTTCAAAAAAGCTGCGGAGAGAGGAGGCGCGGCGCTCGTCCGAGGCAAGAAGCACAACGGAAAAACCCCGTCCAAGATAGTGGCGAACATCGTCGCAGGCGGTCTCAAAGCTGCCTCCGTAAGAGGGAAGCTGCTTAGCAAGAACGTTTACGATTGCCCGCGGCTGAGGGTTAATTCGGCTCGTGACGAAGTTTTCGCCCATTACAATGGGGTAATCCAGCAGTTTTTCTGCACATTCGCCCCAGCTGCGGCGGAAATCCGCAGTTGCGCCCATGAGACTTCCGCTTTGGAGCAAGGCTTCCAAATCCGCGGCAAGGAGCTTCTGGGCATCCTCGCTGAGCTGGGCGCAGCGGCTGGGCTGGTCTATGAAAACGAGGCAATCCTCGGGGATATAGTCGAGAGCAGATGAATACTGAGGGTATATTATTCCCATGTATCTATCGGCTGCGGCAAGGCTGCAGCGCTCACGAAGGCGCTCTGCATCTGCCCGAAGATTTTCGCTGAGAAGCTGTTGCTCGCTGCGCTTTCCCTTGGCTGCTTTAAGGGCAAGAGCGGTGAGGGCGTCCGCGAGGGCGCTTGCTCCCCCTTCGAAAAGTGATGGAAGAGTTTCCGCAGAGGGGAGAATGCGGCAGGAGTCTATATTTTCAATTCTGCGCTGGCTCACAAGGTCGAAAAGACCCATGGAATCTATGCTGTCTCCCCAAAATTCCATACGGACCGGGTTTGTGTAGGCCGGGGAATAAAAGTCCAAAATGCCGCCTCGGCGGGAATATTGACCGGGGGCTTCAACCTGCACGCGGTGGACATAGCCGCAGTGGATTAGAGTTTTTTCAATCTCCTCCATGGAGATATCCTCCCCGTCGCTGACAGTGCGGGAGGCAGCAAGAAGCTTTTCCTTGGGAATTGCGCGCTGGGCAATGGCTGCAAGGGAACAGACGCATATGGACACATTACCCTCTGCAAGACGGGCAAGGGCAGCAAGGCGCTTTTGCTCATCTCCGCGGCTGACAGAATCGGCTGCATAGAGATTTATCTCGCGGGAGGGCAGAATGAGAACTTCCTCGTTCAGAAGTGACTCAAGGTCGCGGCCCATAATTTCCGCGCTTTGCTCATCGGGGCAAACCACAAAGAGGGGAAAACCCATCTCGCGGCGCAGCGCCGCTGCCATGTGGGCGCGGGATGCGTTGCCCAAACCGCTGAGGAGGACGGGGCTGCCGCCTGCATCAAGGGCTCGGAAGAGGGCGTCGGTTTCGCTTGTCCAGAATTTTTCAGACATAATTTATCTCCAAAATCAGATGAGGGTTAAACGGCTTTAGCCAAGACGGAAGGAGCACCCCCCTGTCTTGGCAGAATTATTTTATCATTTTTCTCTGTCGAAAGCAAGAAGAGGAATGTTTTCCTAAATTAAAGCCTCCCTTGCAAAGGGAGGTGCCGAACGAATGTGAGGCGAAGGGATTGGAATGAGTCTCCCCTATTAGGGGAGGTGGCGCGGCACAAGCC
>JAZUAQ010000191.1:0-3085 GCA_045638085.1 Oscillospiraceae bacterium | reverse complement strand
CCAAGCCCTTCGCCGAGAATATTGAGATCACCCGCAAGGTGGTTGAGTATGCCCACGATCACGGCGTGGTCGTCGAGGCTGAGCTGGGCTCCCTGGCCGGCATCGAGGATGAGGTCAACGTCTCTGCCGAGGCCGCTTCCTACACTCCCCCCGGAGAGGTGGAGGAGTTCGTCGCCAAGACCGGCTGCGACTCCCTGGCCATCGCCATCGGCACCAGCCACGGCGCTTATAAGTTCAAGCCCGAGCAGTGCACCCGCAACGAAAAGGGCATTCTGGTTCCGCCCCCCCTGCGTTTCGACATTCTGGAGGAAGTTTCCAAGCGTCTGCCCGGGTTCCCCATCCTTCTCCATGGTTCTTCTTCCGTTCCTCAGGACTTCGTTGCTATGGTGAATGCTAACGGCGGCAAGATGCCCAATGCTATCGGTGTGCCCGAAGAGCAGCTGCGTAAGGCTGCCGCTATGTCCGTCTGCAAGATCAATATCGACTCCGACCTGCGTCTTGCTATGACCGGTACTATCCGTCAGTACTTCAACGAGCATCCGGACCACTTCGACCCCCGCCAGTACCTGAAGCCCGCACGCGCAAACATCAAGGAAATTGTCCGCCACAAGCTGGTCAATGTACTTGGCTGCGCAGGCAAGGCCTAACCCTAATAATAAGCCTGCCCTTCCAAAACGGAAGGGCAGTTTTTGCTCGTTATTATTGATAGTTGTTCAGGCGATCCCAAATCTGTCTTTGGAGACCTCTTTCTGAGCCGCGTGCAAAGCTGAAGAAAATCGTATCCGATTCGTCAATCGTTACAGTTTTTGTAATATACGGCAGGTTTGTGATGTTGATCGCAACGGGGATACCTTCGTCTTCCGGTGTGCCTTCACTGCGCGCATAGACAACAGCATTGCCCATAGCATCAAGCTCTTGCTGAGTAAAGACCTGTCGCAAGTCCATAAATATTTCATGCGGGATAATATAGTCCATAGCATACTTGTCTAGGATCAGATAATCGAGTTCACCTGTGGCGGCAAGTCCTGTCAGGCTTGTGATAGCATAATAGTTGTTGTTTGCAGTTTCAGCATCGCCGCCTTTATACAGATTGCAGCTGTTAAACTCTACTTTCTCAAGCCCCTTGCCTTTTTTCAGCTGCTCAAAGTACTGCTCATGCATATAAGCTTTGCCCTCATCGGACATTTCAATATTGACAAGCATACCGGAACAAAGCGTAACGGTGGACTTATTGATGATCATTGTCGTAACAAGTGACAGACCCATTACTACAAGAACTGCAACGATCAGCCAAAGCTTATAATAGGTCCAAAGATGAGAAACCTTTTGCTTAAAAGTCATGCCGGAAAGATCGGATTTGAGCTTTTTGAATCCGCCGGTGAGTGAAAATTTTTCCATAGCGATACCCTTCCTTTTGCGTGCTTGCTGTATTATAGCATACCAAAAAGTTTTTTTCTACAATTATATGGGCATCTTTTACTTTTTTTGAGAACAATTTGTGAATTTACTTGCTTTCTGCGGCCTTTTCGATTAAACTAGATACAATGTAGGCTGAGAGGACTCGATCCCAAACAGCCTCTCAGCCTAAGGAGTGTGACCCATGAAAAACATGTTCTCGATGGATTCGAAAATTATGGAGGTGCTTGGCTTTCTGGCCGACCTGCTGCTTTTGAATCTGCTGTTTCTGGTATGCTGTATCCCCGTTGTAACGATTGGCGCTGCGCAGGCAGGCCTTTATAACGCAGTGAGAGTTTTGCAGGATAAGGAAGACGACAGCTCGGTTTATAAGGCGTTCTTTCGCGGCTTTACTTCCGGATTCGGTAATGTGACGGTCCTCTGGATTGTCTTTGCAATTCTTGATGCAATACTCATTTATACCTTAATGATGTCACTTTTTTATGAGGGCTTTGTCAGCTTCTTTGTGCCACTGATCGTGCTTATTCCGTGTCTTGTGCTGCATGCAGTTATGGTGGTGTTTCATTCCCAGTTTTCCTGTACCATCATGCAGCTTTTCCGTAACGCATGGCTTGTGATGTTGATGCATCCGCTGCGTTCACTGGCTGTCGGTGTGCTGACATGGCTGCCGCTGGGCGTCTTTGTTGCCTCGCCGTATACATTTGTCCAGCTGACACCGCTGTTTCTGTCAGTGTACTTCAGCGTTGCGCTGATGTTTGGCGGACTGTTTATGCAAAAGCCGTTTAATAAGCTCATTGAGCATTTCTATGGCGAGGACGAAATCGAAACGGAAGAAGAATCCAAAGCTGGGACGCAAACCGAAGCATAATCTTTTTGCGCTTGCCCGGATTGTTGCGGGCAGGCGCAAAAAATACTTGACTTTTCGGTTGGGTATGATATAATTCTATTCGCTTCAAGGAGGCTTAGCTCAGCTGGTTAGAGCGCATGCTTCACACGCATGAGGTCACAGGTTCGAGTCCCGTAGTCTCCACCACGAAAAAAGTCACTTTTGTCTACTGACAAAGGTGACTTTTTTCAATGATATCCGTTCCTTAAGGATCGGGTGATATATCTTCGATATGATATCCACCTACGGTGGATGATATCGGTATATGAAGGAACGGATGTTACTACATATCAGCGCGCAGAAAAGTTATGCGGAAATATTCGCAGATTGTTGATTGCTTCTTGCCGAACTGCAAAGGAGAGTGTGAAATACCTTTGCTCACTCCTGATGGGAAAGTGCTTGCACCGATACAAATCGTTTATGATGACGCAGAAATTATAGCAAATCCTTCATCTGAAATCAAAAAGCTTTGCGGGTTTAATACCTAAAACGTCGCAAATATCAAAAACTACATCCAGAGAAACAGCACAATCGGCAGTGTCGATCCGGTTCATATGGGTACGACTGATATTGTCCTGTTGCTGCTTTTCCATATCTTCTTTTAGTATATCCTTTCATATGGAGAAAGGCGACAACGCAAAATATAACAAACCTAACTTGCCAAGTGATAAAAGCTATGATATACTTTATCATGCGGGGAAAATACTCCGAAAAACAAATAAGGAGAGATAATATGGAAGAGAAGAAAGCTATTAATCCGGCAATCATTGTGAAAATTATAAG
>JAZUAQ010000190.1:0-9812 GCA_045638085.1 Oscillospiraceae bacterium | reverse complement strand
TTAATGCAAGCAACAAAGATATTTTATTTCTGTTCATAGTTCACCATCCTCAAAAATTTCTTATTCATCTAAATATTCGACAAATTCTTATTTGTCAAAATGATTATATCACACGTAATCTGAAATTACAATCGGGTAAGGGTGTTTCGCCTACACTTATTCACTATTCCCTATTACCTCTTACCTTCCAAAAATCGACCCAAAGATTAGTGAATAGTGAATAGTGAAGAAGTAAAAAGTAAAATCGACGAACTTCTTGTCGAAATTCGTCGATTTTTTTGGAGGCGCCACCCGGAATCGGACCGGGGAATAAAGGTTTTGCAGACCTCTGCCTTACCGCTTGGCTATGGCGCCATATAAAAAATGGAGCGGATGACGAGGCTCGAACTCGCTACCTCCACCTTGGCAAGGTGGCGCTCTACCGGATGAGCTACAGCCGCAAATGGTGCCTCAGGCCAGAGTCGAACTGGCGACACGCGGATTTTCAGTCCGCTGCTCTACCAACTGAGCTACCGAGGCAAATTTATGGTGGGGACAATTGGACTCGAACCAATGACCCCCTGCTTGTAAGGCAGGTGCTCTAACCAGCTGAGCTATGCCCCCAAATCGCGCCCTCTTAGACAGCGCTTTGTCATTATACTAAAGGCAGAGCGCTTTGTCAAGAGTGAATTTTTATTTTTCTGCAAAATCTTTTGTTTTTAAAATAAGCGACTTTTCTGTGGAAAAAACAGAGAAAATGCACATGGCAATCAAAACGGCAAACCAGAAAATCATGGCTCCGTTCCAGCTTCCGCTCATATCGAATATTCTACCCATAAGCACGGGACCCACGGCAGCAAAGACATAGCCGCCGCACTGGGTGAAGCCGGATATGGCGGAGGCCTCTGCGGGGGAGGCGCTGCGGGCGGAGAAAAGGAAAATGCAGGCGCTGAAACCCGTACCGATGCCAAGAGCCAGCAGCACGATGCCGGGCAGGAACAAGGCCGTTGTGCCTCGGCTTAAAAAGAAGAAGACTGCGCCGGAGACATAGCAAAGATTGCAGATGCAGACTATCCATCTCCATGACATTTTTTCCATAAAAATCGGAACGAGCAGAGTGGTGCTCAGGCTTATGACCTGTATAACCGTGCTGACAAGGGCGGCATCGGCGGCGCTCTTTCCCCACCACTGCAAGATGGAGGGCATCCATGCGGAAGTGCAGTAAAAGAGCATAGACTGAGTGCCCATATAGCCCAGAAGCATCCAGGCCTTCCATGAGCCCATCATTTTCAGCATAAGTCCCTTTTCCTTTGCTCCTGCCCCTCCGCGATTGATTTCCAGACGGGACTGCTTCGCCCAGAGTATTATGGCGGCAAGGGCTGCGATTGACCACATGGCAAGAACACCCCTCCAACCTATGAAGGCGGTGAGGGGGACATTTATTCCCATGCACATTGCGGTGGTGACGCTCATGGTGGTGGTGTAAAGAGCGCTCACAAGGCCCACGTGATTGGGGAAGCGAAGCTTTATGAGGCCAATCATAAGGCTGTTCATAATTCCTACGCCGATAGCCATCAGGGCGGTGCCCGCGAAAAGACCGAAGGCGCCGAACAGCGCGCGCAGACCAACTCCGACGAAAATGAACACAAGGGCGGCCTCCAGCAGTTTTCCTATGGAAAAGCGCTGGCTCAGCACGGAGGCGATGGGGCATACAATGGCAAACACAATAAGAGGTATAGTGGTTATCATACCGGCGGCAGCGCCGTTAAGCCCCAGCTCTGCCTGAATCATATCAACAATGGTGCCGACGCCCGTGTAGCAGGCTCTCATATTGGCAGAAAGCAGGATGACAAGGAGCAACAAAGAAATGTTAAGTCCATTTTTTTTGCTCATAACTCACCCTGCTTTCCTTAGCCTGAACGATACAATCCAAAACCCGCACCACGTGGCGGATTTTAGCGCCAGACTTCATTTTATTCTTTGATGGGTTACGACCCATCTGCATAATTCAATTTTGCCTGACACAAAAATCCACTCCCGTGATGTCGAAGATTTTTGAGCAAACATGCCGTAGGGACAATTCACGCTCTCGGCCGTTTTGTACAAGTGTAGCAGTACCAACGGATGTGTCCTCAAAAACGGGTTTGGATTATATCGATCAGGCTCTTATATTATTTTTAAATAAGGCTTCTGATGTCCTCGGGAGTGAAGACATATGTTCTGTCGCAGAACTGGCAGCCAACCTCGGTGTCGCTGCCCTGCTGAGCAATTTCCTCAAGGGCGGCGGCGCCAACGCTTCTGAGGGCTTCGGAAACGCGCTCTCTGGAGCAGTAGCAGCGGTATTCAACCTGGCTTTCCTCCAGAATGCGGGGCTCAAGATCCTTAAGCACCTGCGCCATTATCTCCTCCATGCCGTCCTCGTCCAGGATGGTGGTGAGCTGATCCATAAAGAAGATGTTATCTTCAAGCTTTTCGATAAGACCGTCGGGGGCGCCGGGCATGAGCTGAACGATGAAGCCGCCTGCAGCGCGGATGGAGCAATCGGTGTCCACCAATACGCCGAGACCGCAGGCAGCTGGAATCTGCTCGCTCTCCACATAGTAGGCGGAGAAATCCTCGGCAATCTCGCCGGATATGAGGTTGGTGCTGCCGACATAAGGCTCTCTGAGACCTATATCCTTGCTGACGGTGAGAGTGCCGTCGCAGCCGACAGCGCCGCCCACGTTCAGCTTTCCATCGCTGCGGAGGGGGAGGTCAATGCCGGGCTCATCAACATAGCCGCGGACATTGCCTTCGCAGTCGGCAACGGCAAGAATGCTGCCTATAGGGCCGCCGCCGTTTATGCGTACGGTGACAGCGGCATCGGCCTCTTTCATCATGTTGCCCATAAGGCTTGCGGCGCAGAGGGTGCGGCCGAGGGCTGCGGAGGCAGTGGGGCTGAGACCGTGAATCTGTCTTGCTCTTTCCACTATGTCGCGGGCTTCTATAACCGCGATTTTAATAAAATCATCGCCTGCAACGGCGCGTATTATCTTTCCCATTTCCAAATTCCTTTCAATGCGCGGTGTTGGTGGCCGCTATATAAAGTCTGCCCATCTCGCTCTGAGGTCCGTCGGTGATGAGGCGCACATCGGTAAAGCCGCTTTCTTCCAAAAGAGAGATAAGTTCGTCGGGCTCATGGACATACTCCACATGCTCCTCGCTTTCCCGATCCCAAAGTTTGCCCTTGCGGCGGAAGATATCCATGCCGTAGAAAAGAGCCTGCTCATCCTCGTCAAACTCCGCCCTCCAAAGGCAGAGCATATCCTCGTCCTCGTCCACGAAGGTACCGCCGTCAAGGCTTCTCAGTCTTTCGGGGGAGTGGAAATCGAAGGCCAGCTTTCCCTTGGGCTCGATGAAAAGATGGAGGCGGCGGAAAAGCTCGGGAAGTTCTTCGGGGGTGAGATAGTTCATTCCGTCCAGAGAGCAGTAAGCGCCCTCAACGGTGCCGAAAAGGTCTATCTCCGAAGCCTCCTGACAGAGGAATATGGGCTTGATGCCGGCCTCGAAATCCTGAAGCTTGGCGGCGGCAACGCTGAGCATCTCTTCGGAGAGATCAACACCAATCATCTCGTGCCCTCTTTCGGCCATGAGATAAGTAAGAGTGCCTGTGCCGCAGCACAAATCCAGGAGGGTAAGGCTTTGCCTACCCTCCCGAATCAGAAGCTTTTCATAATAGTCGGCAAAGGCCTCATAGGGCACATCGCCTGTGAGCGCGTCATAGCTGGCGGCAAGGGGTCCGTAGGACTCCATCACTTCTCGTCCTTTCCGGGGATGAGACCCAGACGCTCAAAGACTACGGTGTAACCGTCGTTTCCGTACTGGAGGGAGCGGTTTACGCGGCTGATGGTGGCGCTGGATGCACCGGTGAGTTCAAGAATGTCGTTATATATGAGTCCCTGCTCAAGCAGCAGAGCAACCTGGAAACGCTGCTCCATAGCCTGCAGCTCGGAAACGGTGCACAGGTCATCAAAAAACTTAATGCACTCGTCAACGTTTTCCAGCGCAAGAATTGCCTTGTACATATCTTCGTTGCGGGGCTTTCTGTTACGTTTGTTCATTTGGTATTCTCCTTTGGCGGGCTGTTTTACCGTTTATTACATTGACATTTTATAGCATTAAAGCGTAAAAGTAAAGCCCTATTTTATAATTTACAAATAATTTGGAATAGTGTATAATGAAAGGGCATTCAAAGTGTGCGATATAGCAAGGTGTTTGTGTAATTTTTCTTGACATTCCACTATATGTAAGGTGTAGGCTGAGTGTAGAATTATTAAAGGAGGCAGCTTTCTGATGATGATAACAATCTGGGCGGTTGCAATAGTTGTGTTTCTTGTGATAGAGGCTCTCACCGTGGGCGTTGCATCAATCTGGTTTGCGCTGGGAAGCATCTGCGCTCTTATAGCCGCGCTGCTTGGCGCTCCCGAGTGGCTGCAGGTGGCATGGTTCGTGGTAGTCAGCGTTGTGACACTGATATTCACAAGACCTGTTGTCAAAAAGTATGTCCACAGTAAAAGACAGCCCACCAATGCCGACCGCGTGATAGGCACTAAGGCCACCGTTCGCGAAGAAATAGATAATCTTGCTGCAAAGGGCAGCGTTATGGCAGACGGCAAGGAGTGGACCGCGAGAAGCGCCGGCGGCGAGACCATTGCAAGCGGCAGCGTTGTAACCGTGCTGGCAATCGAGGGCGTAAAGCTCATCGTGGAACCCTTTGCAGAATAAAAACAATTGAGTAAGTTATATTAATTTATAAAAGGAGGAAATAATATGGGCAGAATTATTGTCCCCATCGCAGTTGTTGTCATTATCCTCGTTATTCTCATCAAGAATATTCGAGTGGTACAGCAGGCAAGAGCTTATGTTATTGAGCGTCTTGGCGCTTATTCCGCAACCTGGACCGTCGGTCTCCATTTCAAGATTCCCTTCTTCGAGAGAGTTGCAAAGGTTGTTTCTCTCAAGGAGCAGGTTGCCGACTTCCCTCCCCAGCCCGTTATCACCAAGGATAACGTCACCATGCAGATAGACACCGTTATCTACTTCCAGATAACTGACCCTAAGCTCTATACCTATGGCATTGAGCACCCCATCGTTGCCATTGAAAATCTGGCAGCCACCACTCTCCGTAACATCATCGGTGACCTGGAGCTTGACCAGTGCCTTACCAGCCGCGACATTATCAACAGCAAGATGCGCTCCATCCTTGACGAAGCCACCGACCCCTGGGGCATCAAGGTCAACCGCGTTGAGCTGAAGAACATTCTGCCTCCCAAGGAGATTCAGAACGCCATGGAGAAGCAGATGAAGGCAGAGCGCGAACGCCGCGAAGCCATCCTCCGCGCTGAAGGCGAAAAGAAGAGCGCCATTCTTACCGCTGAAGGTGAAAGAGAGTCCGCAATTCTCCGTGCAGACGCAGCAAAGCAGGCTCAGGTTCTCGAAGCAGAAGGCGCCCGCGAGGCAAGAATCCTTGCCGCAGAGGCAGAAGCCATCCTCAAGGTTCAGGAAGCCACTGCAGAAGGTATCCGCCGCATCAATGCAGCCGATCCCGGCGAGGCATTCCTGAAGATAAGAGCCCTTGAGGCTTTCACAGCAGCTGCCAATGGCCGCGCAACCAAGATTATTATCCCCAGCGAGATTCAGTCAATCGCAGGTCTTGCAGAGGGCATCGTGGAAACCGTCCGCGTTCCCCAGAAGGCAGCCGAAAAGAAAGACTGATAAAGCTAATAATAAAAAAGAAGGTCCAGCCAAAGCTGGGCCTTCTTTTTATGCCCTTGAAAAAAGGGGAGTTTTTATATATAATAAGTGCCATCAATCAACATGGAGGAAATTTCATGGCAAAAACGAAAAAGAAGAATAAGGGCCTTATAGTGCTCCTTATTATCATTCTCATCGTCTTGCTTTTCGTGGCAGCATTCATTGTTGTTCAGCGCAACTACGCTATGATTAACGGCAGCCCCGTTTCAAAAGACGAGACATATATCGACCTTCGCGGCTCTGAAAGTTTGGATATGGAAGCTCTTGCGAAGCTCGAAAATCCCGAAACCATCGATATCAGAGAAAGTGCTCTGGGTATTGATGACTACGAAGCCATAAAGGCAGCTTTCCCCACCTGCGAAATTTTGTGGGAAGTTCCCTTTGCCGGCGGACGCTATGCCCCCGAAACCGAAAGCTTTGTACTCAGCGCCCTCAGCACCGAGGATAAAAATGTTCTCAAATATTTCACCGCTCTCAAGGAGCTTGACCTCCGCGAGGCTGATATGAGCGCCGAGGATATAGCCGCATTGCAGAGCGATTATCCCGCTTGCCATATTCTCTGGACCGTTAAGGTCTGCGAGGGACTTGCCCTTGAAAACGAGGCAACGGCTGTCGCCCTTGCCGACAGCGCCCAGCTGCAGGCTCTTGTTGCCGCAGCAGCAAATCTCAGCCTTATAAACGAGATAAAGGTGGATTACCCCAACATAGCAAATAGCGACTATGATGCTCTTGCAGCTGCCTTCCCTGAGGCAAACATAGAATACCGCATCGTTATCGGCGGCGAAGAGATTTCCCCCGACACCGCAAAGCTGGATTTCTCCGACTGCAGCTATGAAGAAGCCATTGAAAGTGCAAAACTTCTTGAGATGCTTCCCAATGTCACCGAGCTTGAGCTTATGACCGCTGACGGCAGCAGCCCCTTCAGCCTTGAGGATGTTATCGGCATTCAGGAGGCCTGCCCCCAGCTGAAGATTAACTATAGCTTCGAACTTTTCGGCAAGCAGGTTAACACCTCCACCACCGACCGCCTTGAGTATTATGATACCGAGATTGGCGATGCGGGTCTTGATACCTTCCGCAAAGTTATCCCCCTTATGCACGGCCTTGAGTATCTCCGCTTTGACGGCTGCGGCACCAGCGACGAGGCTGTGGCTCAGCTGAGAGACGAGTTCCCCGAAGTCAAAATCGTATGGCTTGTCAAGATCGGTGTTATCAGCATCTATACCGACACTCTGCGCCTTTGGGTCAACGACGGCTTTTTCACAAGCGAGCTTTGGAAGCTGAAATACTGCACCGATGTGAGATATATCGACTTCGGCCACGCTGTTGCGGTGACCAATGTTGAGTGGGCAAGATATATGCCTGACCTTGAGGTCTGCATAGTTGCAATGACAGCCATCACCGATATTTCTCCCCTTGCCGAGTGCAAGAAGCTGGAGTTCCTTGAGATATTCACCAATGATGTATCCGACCTGAGCCCCCTTGCCGAGCTTGAAAATCTTGAATACTTGAACATAGGCAATATGCCCATAACGGACATCAGCCCCATATTCGGTCTTGATAAGCTGAAAATGGTCAACTGCAATATGTGCCAGAGCCTTTCTCAGGATCAGATAGACGAATTCAAGGCTCTCCACCCCGACACCATATTCAACTATGTTTGGTATGAAAACCCCAAGGGAACGGGCTGGAACTTTGATTCCAACAAAAACCCCACCGAGCGTTATCAGCTGCTGCGCAGACAGATAGGCTATGACGGCTCCGCAGATCCTCCCGGATATCTCACCGAGCCCATTGAATAAAATAAGAAACCCGGAGTTCAGACCGAAACTCCGGGTTTTTATTATACATTTATGGGAGGAATCTTACCGCCGTTGGCTTTTTCCATCTCCACCCAACGGGCCATGCGAGAGGCCATAAGAGCCTTGCTTTCCTCGTCGTCCTGCAGGGCGGGGAGCTTCCAGGGCATCTCTTTTATGGCGATGCAGACCTCGTCAATCTTCTGATAGGGGATGGATATGATGTGCAGCCCCTTGGGATAAACCTTGCGGCGAGCCATGCCGTGGTGAAGTCCCGTGACGGTGTGGTTCACCTTGCCGCTGAGATAGGGATAAACATAGGTCCAGCTGCAGCTGAGGACAGCGCTTGTCTTGCTCTCCCAGAAGTCGCCTGAGATATAGCTTGTGGCGCGCATAACTATGTCTGCCTGCTCCGTGTCCGCAACAACGATGAGAAGATCGGGGTCAAATTCACACTTTGCCAGGGGGCAGAAAATAACGAAGTTGACGCTGCCCTGAACGAGGGTGGGCATTTCGTTGTGAATGCGTGCGTTAGGAGCCTGAGTGCGGTAAATGCCGAAATCCATGCCTGCCTGACCGCTTGCGGCGAAAGGCTGCTTGGGCAGCATTCCGAGAGCCAGTCTGCCGTGGCAGTTGTCGTTATCGACGTCGATATAAAAGCTCTCGCTCTTGTCCTGACAAAGCTTGAGAAACTGGCAGAAGGAGAGAACCTCTTCGGCCTGCGGTATGCCCTCAGGGCGGGCAAAGCAGAATTTCAAAGCAACGGGCTGATAAGTGCAGCCCAGATCGGCAAATGCCTTTTTAGCTGCGTTGTCTATCATTTGCAATCTCCCCCGTCCTGTCTCTGGGGCAGGAATTTCCAATGATATTCATAGTATATCTGAGGAATAATCTTTGCGATAAAGAAGGCGGCAAGGGCGCCGATGGTGCCTGCAACAAAGCCGCCGAGAACATCGGTGAAATAGTGAACGCCAAGGTAAAGGCGGCTGAGACCCATAGCCAGAGCAAAGATGATGGCGGGCCAGCTCTTGCGTTTTTTGGTGGCGAAGAAAAGGCCAAGGGCGGCTGCGGTGGCTGCGGTGGTGTGGCCGGATGGGAAGGAAAAGTCGCTTTCCGTGTGCTGGCCAACTAAAAGCCAAAGCTGATGATAAACGCTGCCCTCGTGGCTATAAGGACGGGGTCTATAAACAAGGGGCTTGAAAACAACGTTGGTCAAAAGGGCGCCTATGCCAAGGGCAAGGAGCATAACTGTGCCAACTTTTCTTGTTTTGGGGAAGAGGATGAGAGCAAGGCTGATGGCAATGAGTATTGCGCCGCCCTTGCCCATAAGATCCATGAAGTGAGCAAAGGGGGTGAAAAAGCCTCCGGCTATATCATAAAGCTGCGCCACGGCACTTGTCACCGCTGCGTCCAAACCGGCGCAGGAGCTGTTAAGCCAAGCGGCTATTGCGGTAAGTTCCATTTATTTTATCTCCTTTTCGGTAGGAAAATGTTTTTTCATGGCCTCGAAGCTCTTGTCTGAAAGGGCGTGCTCCATTTTGCAGGCGTCCTCCGCGGCGGTTTCCTCGTCCACGCCTATGCTCATGAGGAATCCTTTCAAAAGCTCATGGCGGGCATAGATTTTTTCTGCCACTTCCATACCTGTCTCCGTGAGGCTCAGATAACCCTCGGGGCTGACGGCAACGTAGCCGCCGCTTTTCAGTATGCCCAAAGCGCGGCTTACGCTTGGTTTGGAAAAGCCCATGTGCTCGCCAACATCAATGGCGCGAACATCGGGGCGAGACTTGGTGAGGACATATATGGTCTCAATATACATTTCTCCGGACTCGTGCAGATGCATCTGGGGTCCCTCCTGATAACTGTGTGTTCGATAATTATATCACATATATGACGCACTTTCAATCGTCAAAAGCCCATAACGAAGTCTGAGCGGTCTTTCATCATAAACTCCTTAACCTCAAAGCGGGCCAGGCCAAAACGGGTGAATGGGTCAGCATCGAGAAAGGCATCCAGCGCCTCCCTTGTTTCCGCTCTGGCAACCATGATGCCGCCGCCCTCGCTTTTAGGGCCTGCGCAGAGTACCATGCCGGCGGCGATGCCGGAGGCAATATGCTCTGCGTGGAGGGGGATGTATTTTTCCGCAAGCTCCTTTTCGCTTACGGGGAGAGATGCAAGCATAGTGGACTCGGCAACAAAGTATTTCATAAGGGCAATCCTTCCTTTGTATTTATTATATTTTCA
>JAZUAQ010000189.1:0-12533 GCA_045638085.1 Oscillospiraceae bacterium | reverse complement strand
TTGGGATCATCGCATTCATGCTCGTGGTGATGGTGATGATGCTCGTGGCAATCGCAGTTGGGATCATCGCACTTATGCTCGTGGTGATGGTGGTGATGATGCTCCATCTCCTCAAGCTGCATATCCAGAGTGTCACAGCCTTCAATGGCTTCAAGAATCTGCTTGCCGCTGAGCTGATCCCAGGGAGTGGTGATTATAACGGCGCTGTTATTTTTTGCGCGCAGAAGCTCAACTGCATCGGCGAGCTTGCTTTCGCTGAGATTCTGGGTGCGGCTGAGGACTATGGCGGCTGCATTGCTGACCTGGTCATTATAGAATTCGCCGAAGTTTTTCATATACATTTTGCATCTTGCGCCGTCGCAGACAACGGTGGCGGAGGCAATGGAAAGTCCATCGATTGCGGAAACAGCCTTTACGATATCGCTGAGCTTGCCAACACCGGAGGGCTCGATGAGGATTCTGTCGGGGGCATATTCATCCATTACCTTGCCGAGGGCGAGAGCAAAGTCGCCCACGAGAGAGCAGCAGATGCAGCCGGAGTTAAGCTCGTTTACCTGAATGCCGGCCTCCTGCATGAAGCCGCCGTCAATGCCAATCTCGCCGAATTCGTTTTCAATGAGAACGATTTTCTGTCCGCAGTAAGCTTCGGAGATAAGCTTTTTTATAAGAGTGGTTTTGCCGGCACCGAGAAAGCCGGAGAAAATATCAACTTTGGTCATAAAAAACACTGTCCTTCGTTTTGGATTATCTAAATAAATATTATACCACCGGTAAATGCGCTGTTCAACATTTTTTACCGATTGCTCAGACTAAGACGATTATACCCATTTTGCTTCCGATATAATGTGAAAATGTTCTCCCTTTCCCCACTTTAGTTGACATAAAGCAATTAATTTAGTATAATGACTGTGTCTGTATACTGCGGACGTGGACATATTGAATTTTTTAACATCAGGAGATGTATTTATGGCAAAATATTGCATAAAATGCGGAAAAGTATTGCCCGAGGGTGCAGAGGTATGCCCCGATTGCAATGCTATCGGTCAGTCTGAGTCCGATGCCGCCCTTTTCACCAAGCTTACCTCCAGCGCCGATGCATGGCGCGAGAGCGAAGAGGAGGAAAGAAAAATCCTCAGACGCGCAGAAAACTTCCATAAAAACAGAAAGACCATAATAATTGCCGCTGCCTGCGCCGTGCTTGCAATTGCGATTATTCTGCTTGTTGTTTTTAACCTCCCCGCATCCCGCGTTGCAAGAGCGCTGGACAGAGGCGAATATGTCATGGCACAGGGAATCTGGCACGAAAAGCTTAGCGACGGAGAAGCAAGCGATAAAATCGAAAAGAAACTTCTTGATGCTGCAAACAGCGTTTGCGACAGTCTTGCCGCAAGAGAGATAAGAGATGTTGAAGCACAGGCTTCTATGGATGTTCTCTATTCTTTCGGAAGCTTCACCAAGGAACTTTTCGCACCCGTGCAGGAGAGAATGGATGCCCTTCTTGAATCCTCCGCAAATATGAGCATTGGCGACAGTTCCTATGCTACCGGCGACTATCTTGCTGCCTGCGACAGCTACAGAAAGGTTATAGAGGGCGACGCTCTTTATGAGGAGGCTCAAGCCAAGGCCCAGCAGGCTCTGGATGCCTACGCCGGCACCGTGCTGGACGACGCAAATGCCCTTGTTGCAGAAAATGAATATACCGCTGCCATCGAATGCCTGAAGGCAGGCAACAGAGTTCTTGGCGATTACGGAACTTTCTCCGCCGAAATCGACGGAAAGATTCAGGATTGCTATAATCTCTATGAGACCTACATACTGGTAAGTGCCGAGGCACTGGCCAATACCGATGACTATGTCAGTGCAAAGGAAACCGTCCGCGTATGCGTTGAGGAATACGGGTTCTCCACCGAAGCTCTCCTGGCAGCATTGGAGCAGTATTCCATCCTTGCCGAGAAGCAGCTTGTCACCACCACTCTTGTGACTGCTGAGACCCTTTACACTGCAGGCAAATATGCCGAGGCTTTCAAGGCTATTGAGGACATAGTGGAGCAGGTTGAAGGAGAATATAAAACTCAGGCCGAGAACGGAATAGTTGAGTTTGAAACCCGCTTCGGCGAGGATATGTGCGCTAAGGCCGACGAGAAATACGGCGGAGACCGCGGCAAGGTTGCCGCTGCCCTTGCCGACCTTGAAGCAGCTCTGGAAATCCGCAACCTTCAGGTTATCAAGGACAAAATTGCAGAGCTTGAGCCTCTGCTGCCCTTCGACCTTATAAGCGAGGCTTACTCCAAGAGAGCAGGCGAGGTAAACCGCAACTCCACCGAATTCACCGCTATTGAGGGCAGCAAGTATCACAAGTGGATGTGGGGCAGAGACGAGGCCAACATAGAATTCAGCCTCGATGCCAGATATGATGTATTCGAAGCCATGTTCGCCTTCCGCGGCGGCAAGGACGACAAAAAGAGCGCTTCCTTTGATATATATCTGGATGGCGAGAAGGTTTACACCAGTGATACCCTCTCTGCAGCCAGCGAAAATCCCGTTGTTGCCGTGAAGGTTGATGTAAGCGGCGCAAAGCTTATGAAGATCGTTTTCCACTGCGACTACGAGGCTTCTCCCAGCCAGAATGGCTATAGTTACCACGCTATCTGCATCCCCGAAGTATACAAGGAAGCAAAGTAAATTGACGAAAAACCGGCAGGATTTGTGCGTGCTGCAAAAACATAAATCCGCGCCATATGGACGACAGACTGCGCAGAATTTGTGCAGTCTGTCTTTTTAGGGGCTTTTACAGATGAAAAATCTGTCAAATTAACGGCTTGAAATGTTCGCGGGAATGCATTAGAATATGAACATAACAAAATATGATCCGGCTGAAGTTTGCAGGAAAGCTTTTTACTCAAGGCTCATATAATGACTGAGGGAATTGCTTGACCGCAAATGGACGGCATTCTGGAGAAGCCCGGTGAAAGCCCGGGGGCCGAAGGTGCAAGATGCTTCCGAAAGGGAACGTTAAATCTCTCAGGCAAAAGGACAGAATTAAAGCTGCAGTTTATGCAATAGCTTTTGTGTTTTTTTGAGGGTGTGCCGATTCGGTGCAGCCTCCTTTTTGTTTATTCAGACGGACATATGCTCAGCCCGAAAGGAGTCAGTGCTTTATGTTTATGGCAAAGCTCACAGAAATTGTTGGCGTGCTCAATGGTTACGCTTGGGGTCCCTGGATGCTCATTCTTCTGGTGGGTACCGGCATTTATCTCAGCTGCCGTGTCGGCTTCATTCAGTTTGGCCGTTTTGGCTACGCTATGAAGAACACCCTCGGAAAGATGTTTAAGAAGACCAATGCAGGTGAAGGAGAGGTAACTCCCCTGCAGGCTGTCACCACCGCCCTTGCAGCAACCGTAGGTACCGGTAACATCGCGGGTGTAACCGGCGCAATTATCATCGGCGGCCCCGGTGCTGTTTTTTGGATGTGGGTCAGCGCTCTTTTCGGTATGGTCACCAAGTACAGCGAGGTCGTCCTTGCGGTCAAGTATCGTGAGCCCAAGGAAAAACGCGACTGGGTTGGCGGACCTATGTATTACATAAAGAACGGTCTTGGCAAGGGCTGGGCATGGCTTGGCGCTGTGTTCTGTGTCCTCGGCTGCTGCGCCGCCTTCGGTATCGGTAATATGACTCAGGTCAACACCATTGCCTCCTCCATCAACAACGCAATAAACGAGTTCGGCGGCAACACCGCAGCCCATACTGTTTCCGTATTCGGTCAGACCGTTCCTCTCTCCAGCATTATTATTGGTGCAATTATTGCCGTTGTAGTGGCTCTTGTGCTTTTCGGTGGTATTAAGCGTATCGGTGCTGTAACCGAAAAACTGGTTCCCATAATGGCTGTCATTTACATTCTTGCTGCGCTTATTGTTGTGCTCTGCAACCTCCGCGCAATCGGTCCCGTGCTTGCCATGATCTTTAAGGGCGCATTCAGCGCTGACGCAGCCCTTGGCGGTGCCACCGGCATAGTCATAATGCAGACTATCCAGAAGGGCATAGGCCGCGGTGTTTTCTCCAACGAGGCAGGTCTCGGTTCTGCTCCCATTGCACATGCAGCCTCTTCTGAGAGCAATCCCGTAAAGCAGGGTCTCTACGGAATATTCGAAGTTTTCATGGACACCTTTGTTATCTGCACTCTCACCGCTGTTTCCATGCTCGTTTGCTGCGCCAATGCTCAGGCAGGCGGCATTGCAATCGAGTGGGGCTCCAGCGCCGTAGACTCCACTGCGCTGATGGCAGCTTCCTTCGGAACTGTTTTCGGAAGCAAGATTTCGTCTCTTATCATCGCTGTGGGCATCAGCCTCTTCGCTCTTTCCACTGTCCTCAGCTGGTCTCTTTACGGCACCCGCTGCTTCGAGTATCTCTTCAAGGGCAAGGGTGTAAGGGTTTACCAGATAATTTTCGTTATTGCTGTTGTTTTCGGCTCCACCCTGAAGCTCAGCCTGGTCTGGGATATTGGCGACACCCTCAACGGCTTTATGGCTCTGCCCAACCTTGTTGCCCTGCTTGGTCTCAGCGGCGTTGTTATCAAGCTCACCAAAGAACATTTTGCAGGTCTCAAGAAGTAATAAAAATGGATTTAGCTGCCCCGTGTCTGCAGATTCGGGGCAGTTTTTTCTTGCAAAGTGCAGGAAAAAAAGATAAAATACTATAGTTAAATAATTTCTTGCATAGGTATATTCAATGGATGAACTCAAAATAATTTTTGCCAGCAATTTAATAAAGCTCAGAACCGGGGCGGGAATGACCCAGGCGGAGTTGGGAGAAAAGCTCCATTATTCCGATAAAAGTGTCTCCAAATGGGAGAGAGCCGAATCTGTGCCCGATGTTTTTGTTCTCAAATCCATCGCGGAGCTCTTCGGTGTCAGCGTGGATTATCTTATCTCCTCTCACGACGGTTGGGAAAAGCCTAGAGAGCCCTGGGGGGAGAGAGAGGAATACAGCCGCATGTTCATAGCCCTTGCGTCAATAGCCGGCATATGGACTCTCACGGTGATTGAATTCGTTGTGGCATGGCTTTTCGGCCAGGCTCACTGGATAAGCTTTGTTGCTGCTGTGCCCATATCCCTCATAACACTGCTGGTGTTCAATTCCGTATGGTTTAAGGGAAAAAACAATATGTATATCGTGATGGCGCTGGTGCTTTGCATAGTGGCGCTTGTATATTTTGCCCTGTTCCAAAATAACTTCTGGCAGCTGTTTTTTATCGCTCTTCCAGCAGAGGTGGTTGTCTACCTTAGTTTCCAGATAGGCAAAAAAAGTAAGAAAAAGAAAAATAAGGCGTAAAATAAGGACTCTACTGACGGTAGAGTCCTTGTTTTTGCGGTAGAGAGAGCCCCACGGCGGTGTAGAGGCCAATTCTCCCACAGTAGTTTGCTTTTTTTCTCATTCGGGGCAATAATGATGCAGGGGACGGAAAACCGCCCTTCCAATATTTTTCCAAGGAGAACATTTTAATGAGCAATTTTGTACTTAGCTGCTGCTCCACCGCTGACCTTGCAAAGGAGCATTTCGAAAGACGTGATGTTAAATATCTCTGCTTCCATTATCAGCTGGACGGCGTAGAGTATCCCGATGATCTGGGCGAGAGCATGCCCTTTGATGAGTTTTATAAGCGCATGAGCGAAGGCGCAGAGACCTCCACCGCTCAGATTAATATATCCGAATATCTTGAGTATTTTGAAAGTGTCCTCAAGGAGGGCAAGGATGTTCTTCATATCTGCCTTTCTTCCGGCATTTCCGGAAGCTATAACTCCGCAGTGAATGCTGCCCTTATAGCTGCCGAGCGCTACCCCGAGCGCAAGGTTTATGTTGTGGACTCTCTGGCTGCTTCCTCCGGCTTCGGCCTTCTTGTTGATCGTCTTGCCGACCTTCGTGACGAGGGTAAGAGCATTGATGAAGTTCGCGACTGGGCTGAGGAGAATAAGCTGAATCTTCAGATATGGTTCCTTTCCACTGACCTGACCTTCTATGTGAAGGGCGGAAGAATCTCCAAGGCAGCAGGCATCTTCGGCGGAATTCTTAACATCTGCCCCCTGATGAATATGGATGTTGAAGGCCACCTTGTTCCCCGCAGCAAAATTCGCGGCAAGAAAAAGGTTCTGCAGGAGATAGTCAAGCGAATGGAGGAATTCGCAGCCGACGGTTATGACTATTCCGGAAAATGCTATATGTGCCATAGTGCCTGTTATGATGATGCCCGCGAGGTGGCAGATGCTATTGAGGCAAAGTTCCCCAAGCTCAGCGAGAAGGTTCTCATCAATAATATCGGCACCGTAATCGGAAGCCACGCAGGTCCCGGCACCGTCGCCATATTCTTCTGGGGCGACAAGAGAGTTGACTAAAAAATAAATAAAAAAGACACCCACGAAGGGGTGTCTTTTTTTTATTTGAGGGGTATTCCGTTTTCGCAGGGCATGCCTATCTGGCATTTTCCGCAGCCATAACGGGGCGGGAAAAGCTCCTTTGTGCGGTTTATAAAGTCCGAGCATGGGGCATTGTCCTTCTCGCGCTTGCCAATGGCGGAGGAGGGGCAGCGCAGGGCGCATGCTCCGCAGAAGCTGCAATATTCATAGGGAGCGCTGTAGGCTCTCGGCGTGGTCTCAAGGGGAGCGTCTGTTATTATGCTTCCAAAGCGTCCGCATACGCCGATTTCAGTTATAAGATGCTTTGCAAGACCAAAGGTGCCAAGTCCCGCGGCGTAGGCCGCATGCCTCTCCGACCAGTTGGCGGCAAAGAGAGGGCCTCCTGCGGCTGCTCTTGCATCATCTCTTGAAATGGCGAAATCCGCACTTGTGGAGGGGATAATTGCCTTATATCCTTCCTTTTCAAGCTCGGCAATAATCTTTTCGCTGGCCTTGAGCATAAAACTTTGTCCCTCGATGCGGGCGTGAAGCCATTCATCAGCGGGATAGGGAGAGTCGGGACGGTCGCAGATTCTTATTTCATCGGTGTAGGAAAGGAAAAAAGAGATAACGCTTTTTGCCTGAGGAAGCCAGTCGCAGGGCAGACGGAGCATGTCTCCGTAGGCCTTGAAATCGGACTTCAGAGCCTCGAATATGGGGTCTGCGGCTGCGGTGCAACCCACAAGGCTTTTGGAAAAAATCTTCATACCCGCAAGAGAGGGGCGAAGGGCAAGTTCTTCGGGAATGCGGTTGGCATCGCTCTCAAGAATGAGAGAGTCAAGGATGCCTTTTATATTATCCAAGGTCATAAGCTTCACGTCCCTTTGCGACAACGGATTTATTTTGAATCAAGCTTGATGTTGAGAAGCCCCTTCAGTCCGCTGTTGCCCAGCAGACGGGGTGAGGGCCCAGGCTTAAAGATTGCCGGTTGCGTACATTAGAGCGGTAAGGGCGGCAAGGGGGGCAGTCTCGCAGCGGAGAATGCGGGGACCCATTGCGCAAAGCTTTATGCCAACCTTGCTTGCAAGTTCAGCCTCATAGGGCTCAAAACCTCCCTCGGGACCGGTGATAATGGCTGCGGAGGAGATTTCACCTGCGGCTTCAATAGCTTCTTTAAGCTCGACGCGGTCACCGGTCTCATACATAAAGAGGGGGAGGTCGGTCTTTATTGCAATATCAAGAGCCTCGGCAAAGCTGCCCACGGCGCTGACTTTGGGGATTATTCCGCGACCGGACTGCTTGGCGGCCTCTTCTGCAATTCGCTGCCAGCGCTGAACCTTTTTTTCCATACCCTTTGCATCGGGACGTGCAACGCAGCGGTGGCACATGAAGAAGACTATTTCGCTGGCACCGGACTCGGTGCATTTCTGCACGATATAGTCGCTGCGCTCACCCTGCTTGGGAATGCCTGCCAGTATGGTGCAGTGAACGCTGGGTTCGGCGGGGCAGACAACGCTTTCAATAATCTCTGCCTCAACTGCGTCGGGGCTGAGGGTCTTGATTCGGCAGTAATGATCATTTTTGTTGCCGTCGCAGATGACGATGCGGTCGCCCACCTTCAGGCGGAGAACCTTGATGTGGTCGGCGTCGGAACCGGAAATATAGGCAATGCCGCCGGCTATGTTGCTGCCGGTCATAAAAAATCTGGGCATGGTTTGTCCTCCCTGATGTTATATTCTAAATATAATTATCGCATATTCTGTCCTTTATTGCAATAAAAAACCCCGCTGTTGCTTTAGCGGAGATAGATGATATAATAAAATAAAGGGAGGGAAGGCTATGCTTGAAATTTCCTACACTGCGGCGCTGACAGCAATAAGTGCATTCTGGATTATAGTAAGGGCGGCAGTGTGTTTCAAAAGGAAAAAAATAGATTGGAAATGGGAAGCTCTGCTTCTTTTGGTTTATATATGCATTGCCGTTGTTGTTCGTTTCACATTTTTCCCCTTCTTTAAGGTGGACGGCAAGATTGCCCCCCTCGTCTACGATGCGGCGAAGGCATTTCCGCCGAGGCTCAATTTCCTGCCCCTTGTGTATCTGCTGGACTATGAGGTGAAAAAGGAAGCCCTCATCAATGTCATCGGCAATACCGCCATGTTTATTCCCATAGGTATTATTCTGCCATCCGTATATAAAAAACTTGATAGGCATTGGAAAGCGATTCTTGCAGGAGTGGGCTTTTCTCTTTGCATAGAAATTATCCAGCTGCCTTTCTATGACCGGGTTTCGGATATTGATGACCTACTCCTCAACAGCGTTGGATATATAATCGGATATCTGATTTTTCTGGGCGGAAGAGCCTTCATCAGCAAACTGAAGAAATAAAAAAGAAGCACTGCAATGCAGTGCTTCTTTTTTGAAAAAGTAAGGGATAACTTACTTGATTTCGACCTTTGCGCCAACAGCTTCGAGCTTGGCCTTGATCTCTTCTGCCTCTTCCTTGGAAACAGCTTCCTTGAGGACAGCGGGGATAGCCTCGACCTTTGCCTTTGCCTCTGCGAGACCCAGACCGGTGATGCCGCGGACTTCCTTGATAACCTTGATCTTCTCAGCGCCGAAGTCGGTCATAACGACGTCGAACTCGGTCTTCTCTTCAACAGCAGCAGCAGCTGCGGGAGCAGCAGCAACAGCAGCAGCAGCGGCAGAAACGCCGAATGCTTCCTCAAGAGCGTGAACGAGCTCTGCGAGCTCGAGAACGGTGAGAGCCTTTACTTCTTCGATCATAGCATTGATTTTTTCGCTAGCCATTTTAATTTCCTCCTAAAATTGTGTCTTGTGCAGCTATCTTACTCAGCTGCGGTTTCGGGTTCGGCAACGTAGCCGTTCTTTTCTGCGATCTGGTTCAGGACCACTGCGAGGCTGGTGATGGGAGCAAGCAGAGTACCAAATACCTGGCTGTAGAGAGCTTCCTTGCTGGGCAGTGCAGAAATCTCAACGATTTCGCGCTCAGAAAGGATCTTGCCATCCATGAATGCGGCCTTGATGGTGAAGATGTCGTTCATCTTCTTGGCGTAGTCATTGATGATGCGGAAAGGAGCGATGGGGTCGCCGGTGCTGGTTGCGAGAGAAGTGGTACCATTGAGGATACCATTCATTTCCTGCAGGCCGCAGTTGTCAAGAGCAAAGCGGGTGAGGGTATTCTTGACGACGGAGTATTCAACGTCGTTCTTGCGAAGTTCGGTACGCAGTTCGGTGTCCTGAGCAACGGTGATGCCCTTGTAGTCCACGAACAGGCCGGAGCTTGCGTTCTGAATACGCTCGGTCAGTGCTGCGACAATTGCCTGCTTCTCGCTGAGAACTTTTGCGTTCGGCATTGTTTACACCTCCGGGGTTATTTCGTTGCGCCCGAAAAAGAAAAAATCCTCATGTCCGAAAGACATGAAGACAGAAAGCAATCAAAATATTGATGCTGTCCTCGGCAGGATTTCCGCTTTCGCAACCTGCTGTCTTTGGAGCGCCCCAATATAATATCAAAAGCACTTGCCGTTGTCAAGAGATTTTTCTCTGTATTTTCAATGTTTTTTTGCAGGAAATTTAATGCTTTGATTGCCAAACTGCACAAAAAAGTTTAGAATATAGCCATATTAAAAAATGACTGCGGAGGATAAGATGAAAAGCATATACGCACAGAAAATATTCACCCTATATTCCGACTATATCTCCTGGTCGGCGGAGCTTATGCGCTCCTTCGGCGGAGTTAAGATTTTCGCCCAGCTTTTTACCGGAGGCGGACAGTATAAAAACAGGGAAGAGCATATGGAGTTTTTCAGGGCTGCAGAAGCTGCAGCAGGGGAATACTATGATGCTCTCACCAATGGCAGCGCACCCCGCGAGGAATTGGAGGAAGTTTTGCGCTTCGTACTCCTTTCCTGCCATGAGGCTGTGGATGAATGGGGCGACTGGATGCTGATGGCCGCAGAAAAGCATTTTGTACCCTTCGTGGATGAACTGGAAAGGGAGGAAGCCTCCCGGCTTTATGAGCCTTACCGTCGCCTCAGACGCCGCAACAAAGGGCTTCCCCCTCAGGATGAGATACTGAAAAAGCTTAAAAAGCTGGGCAAATAAAAAATAACTTGTTGCAAATGTAACAAATGTACGGACAAGTTGTTGCAAATCATCCGAAAATGTTGTATAATCGTTTAATCAAATGAGATTGCTTCAACGCAAAGGGTGCGTTTAACAAATGGAACGCAGGGCGTTCCGGAAGGATTATATGATGGAAAAGAACCCCATACTCCTCAGCATACTCTCCATGGACAGCGATATTCCTCTTTACTCTCAGCTTGTCAGCATAGTAAAGCGCAATATTTCGGCAGGCACTCTCGCCACCGGCGACCTCCTCCCCAGTGAGGCTGAGCTGTGCAAAACCTTTGATATATCCCGTTCCACCGTACGTCAGGCCATCGGCGCTCTCGAGAGCGAGGGTCTTGTTGTGCGCAAGCAGGGACGCGGCACCTTCGTGGCAGAGCCCAAGGTCCGCCGCAAGACCGAAATGGTCTATTCCTTCACCAGCGAGATAAGCTCCATGGGCATGACCCCCTCCTCTACTCTGATAGAGTTTGAGGTGATCGAGCCCACTCCCGACATTGTGAAGGTTCTTGAACTCAGTGGAACCGACTCCAAGGTTTACCGCTTTGTCCGTATCCGCCATGTGGACGGTGAACCCCTTATCCTTGAAACCAGCTTCTATCCCCAGTACATATATCCCAAGCTCACCAAAGAGCTTCTCCGCACCCACAGCTTCTACAGCCTTCTCTATGAAGTGGGCGTCATCCCCGCCAATGCGGTTGACTCCTATGAAGCCGTGCTGATGAGCCGCAAGGAAGCAGAGATGCTCAACTCCAAGCCCGGCAGCTGCGGATTCTTCGTTCAGCGCCGCACCTATACCGAGTCCGGTATGGTCTACGAATTTACCCAGAGCCTTATGCGCGCAGACCGCGTGAAGCTGGATGTTTACCTCCATAAGGACGGCGTTTCCTTCAGCCGCAGCGTGGACAAAAACTGAATTTGATTTTTGAAAAATCCCCTGCTGCAGCGGGGGATTTGTTTTTGACTGTCTGCATATAATAGCATTTGGAGCGAAGACGTTTTTTTATAAAAAAATGTGAGGAAAAAACAGATTTTTTGTAATTATTTTCAAAAAAGATATTTACAAAATGGAAAATTTAATGCATAATAAGCACGTACCAAATGTATGGTACGTTTGCCTACAAATTACTACTCTCAGGAGGAATTATTTATTATGAACAAAATCAAAGTCGGTATTAACGGTTTCGGCCGCATCGGACGCATGGTCTTCCGCAACAGCATGAACCACCCCGAAATCGAAATCGTCGGCATCAACGACCTCTGCTCTGCAGACTACCTTGCATACCTGCTCAAGTATGACACTATGCACGGCAAGTTCGACGGCGAAGTCAGCTACGAGGGCAACAACCTTGTTGTCAACGGCAAGAGCTACCCCTGCTTCAGCGAGCGCAACGCTGCTGATCTGCCCTGGGGCGAAGTCGGCGCTGAGTATATTCTCGAGTGCACCGGTCTCAACCTGACCGCTGAAAAGTGCCAGCCCCACATCGAAGCTGGTGCTAAGAAGGTCATCATGGGCGCTCCCTCCAAGGACAGCTCTCCCATGTTCGTCTGCGGCGTCAACCTCGACAAGTACACCAAGGACATGACTTTCGTTTCCAACGCATCCTGCACCACCAACTGCCTGGCTCCCATTGCCAAGGTTCTCAACGAGAAGTTCGGCATTGTTGAAGGTCTCATGACCACTGTTCACTCCACCACTCCCAGCCAGAAGATCCTGGACGGCGTTTCCGTTAAGGACTGGCGCGGCGGCCGTGCAGCAGCAGGCAACATCATCCCCTCCTCCACCGGCGCTGCAAAGGCTGTCGGCAAGGTTATCCCCGAACTCAACGGCAAGCTCACCGGTATGGCTATGCGCGTTCCCACTCTGGACGTTTCTGTTGTTGACCTCACTGTCAACCTTGAGAAGCCCGCAAAGTATGAAGAGATCTGCGCAGCAATGAAGGAAGCTTCCGAAAACGAGCTCAAGGGCGTTCTCGGTTACACCGACGAAGCTGTTGT
>JAZUAQ010000188.1:0-9189 GCA_045638085.1 Oscillospiraceae bacterium | reverse complement strand
TTATGGTTCTCAACGGCACCACCGGCTTCGGTATGGCAAAGCTTATGAGCGATGCCGCCGGGGATAGTGAGCATAATTACAATATTTCCGTTGAAACCGACGCCAGCAACATAACCGCAGCTCTTATAAACGGCAGCGTGGATATCGCCGCATTGCCCACCAATGCCGCAAGCGTTGTTTACAACAAAACCGGCGGTCAGGTGCAGCTTCTTGCACTGAATACACTCGGCGTGCTCTATCTTGTTGAAAACGGCGAGAGCATAAGCTCCCTTTCCGACCTGGAGGGTAAAACAGTTTATGCCCCCACTCAGAACCCCACTTTCGTTTTTGACTACATCTGCAAAAATGCAGGCATCAATGTGACCATTGATAACAGCTTCGCTCAGCCCGCCGAGCTTCGCACTGCTGTTGCCGCAGGCGAAGTTGAACTGGCAGTTTTGCCTGAGCCCATGGTCACCATGGCGCTTGCCGCAAACGAGGCTCTTTCTGTAAGACTGGATCTCACCGAGGAATGGGCCAAGCTCAACGGAGGTCAGCTTGTTCAGGGCTGTCTTGTTGTCCGCCGCGAGTTCGCAGACGCTCGCCCCGCTGCGCTTTCCCTTTTCCTTGAGGAATATGAAGCTTCCATCGCCTTCCTCAACGAGAACACCGCAGCCGCTGCCCAGCTGATAGTAGATACAGGAATATTCGCAAACGCTGCCGTTGCCGAGAATGCCATTCCCAAGTGCAACGTCTGCTTCATTGCGGGGGAGGATATGATAGAGCCTATGAACGGTTTCCTTGAGGCCATGTTCTCCATCGCTCCCGCCTCTGTCGGCGGTGCAGTTCCCGGCGATGATTTTTATTATGCATGATAAACGCTTATGAAGCTTAACAAACATCTCAAAAATCTTATAGTGCTTGTTTTCTGGCTGGCGGTTTGGCAGGCTCTTGTGCTCATTGTGGATAACCCCCTGCTTCTCCCCCCTATCCCCCTTGTTATTAAACGGATATGGGAGCTTTTGGGAAGCGGACAATTCTGGATTATTGCTGCAACAAGCCTTGGACGAATTTTACTGGGCGTTGTCTGCGCAATGGCTTTAGGTGTTCTTCTTGCCCTTGCCACAAGTCGCTCCGGGCTTTTGCGCGCCCTCTTCTCCCCTCTGCTCACCGTCATCAAGTCCACCCCTGTGGCATCATTTATAATTCTGCTCATTCTTTGGGTTGGGCGGGATTTTCTCCCCTCCGTCATTGTCGTGCTTATGGCGCTGCCTGTTGTATGGAGCAATGTAAGCACCGGCATAGCAGAAACTGACAAGCGTCTTGTGGAAATGGCGAGGGTGTTCCGTTTCCCCCTTTGGAGAAGACTGCGCCGAGTTTATATTCCCTCCGTTATGCCCCATTTTCTCGCCGCATGCCGATCCTGTCTCGGTCTTGCCTGGAAGGCGGGCGTTGCCGCGGAGGTGCTCACTGTTCCGGCCGTAAGCATCGGCAAAATGCTCTATGAATCCAAGCTATATTGGGAAACTCAGGATCTCTTTGCATGGACCGTGGTGGTAATCATCTGTTCCCTTATAATTGAAAAGGTGCTGATTGCCGCCATTGCCGCCTTGGGCAGAAAATATAGCGCAGGAGGTAGCAAGGCATGATAGAAATTAAAAATCTCAGCCTCGCATACGGCAGCGAAAGAGTTATTGAAGACTTTAGCCTTCGCCTTGAAAAAGGCGAAAAGATCGTCCTGATGGGTCCTTCGGGCTGCGGCAAAAGCAGTCTGCTTTCCGCCATTGCCGGGCTTATAGCCCCCGAAAAAGGCTCCATAATGACAGAGGGACGCATCTCCTTCGTCTTTCAGGAGCCTCGCCTTCTCCCCTGGCTCAGTGCTCTTGAAAATATAAACGCCGTCCTTGCGGATAACTCCGCAAGTCTTGGCGAGGCCGAAAAGTGGCTGGAGACTGTTGGACTTGGCTCGGACGGCGACAAGTTCCCCCCAGAGCTTTCCGGCGGCATGCAGCAGCGCGTCAGCATTGCCCGCGCCCTTGCATACAACGGGGACATCCTCCTTTTAGACGAGCCCTCCAAGGGCATGGACGCAGAAACAAAAGCCGCAGTATGGGAGCAAATTCTCTCCGCTGCCGAGGGCAGGACCAGCATCCTCGTCACCCACGACGAGGAAGATGCCCGCTCTTTCGGAGGGCAGGTTTATTACTACAAAGATAAGTCCTTTTTCGCAGAGTCTTA
Organism: Oscillospiraceae bacterium; assembly: GCA_045638085.1. GTDB lineage: Bacteria > Bacillota > Clostridia > Oscillospirales > Oscillospiraceae > SIG459. Next base: position 6,972 of record JAZUAQ010000188.1, on the reverse strand, counting down.
ACGCTTTCTTGACACGAACTGAGCCTTAATTTATAATAAGTCCATTCGTGAATTTGGGAGAAATTACATATGCCCGAGATAGTTAAAACTCTGCTTATAGTCTGCCCTCTGGTTTTTCTGGCGGGATTTGTTGACTCCGTTGCAGGCGGCGGCGGTCTTATAAGCCTGCCCGCCTATCTGTTCTGCGGAATACCTGCCCACATAGCCTCCGGCACCAACAAGGTGGTAAATTCAATCGGCACCAGCGTTGCCGCAGGAAAATACATAAAAAGCGGAAAAATTAACCTCCGCTTTGCCCTTATAGCCGCAGTATTTGCGTTGATTGGCTCTGCCATCGGCACCGAGATTGCCGCCCTTTTCATCAGCGACAAGGTTTTCAAAATCATCATTCTCTGTGCCCTCCCCCTTGCAGCAATAATCCTCACCGTTAAAAAGGATTTCGGCAAGGACGGCAGCATTCCAAAGCGCAGCCACTCCAAGCGCACAGAGTATCTCCTCTGCGCTCTCATCGGCCTTTTCATCGGCTGCTATGACGGCATGGTGGGCCCCGGCACCGGCACTTTTATGATTATGGCCTTTACTGCCGTTATCGGCATGGACCTTCTGACCTCCTCAGGCTGCGCCAAGGTTGGCAATCTGGCAAGCAATATTGCCTCCGCGGTGGTTTGGATAATCAATGGCTATGTTATGTGGTCCATCGTTATTCCCGCTGCGATATGTAACGTTCTTGGCAACTATCTGGGTGCAAGATTCGCCATCAAGGGTGGAAGCAAGCGCATAAGAGGAATGATATTTGTTGTCCTCGGTCTGCTGTTTATCAAGATACTTACTGAAGTAATATAATATATCCAACAGGCACGCGCTGATATAATGCGCGTGCCTGTTGTTATCTCCCCGTTCCCGTGATACAATGTTTGTACCGAAAAAACATCAGGAGGAGTTGGCGTTATGAAAAAATTGATTGTATTGGTTTTGGCATTTATTGTCCTGTCAATGGCTGCCTGCGGCAATTCAAAGCAGAATGAGACCATTGAATACTCCTTCCACGGCGAAAATGAGCACTTTTCCATTACAGAAGGCTCCATAGTTATAAGCAGTGAGGGCACTGTGTTTAATGGCGGTATTTTGGAATTTACCGATCCCAGCTTCCTAAACAACATCATTTCTTATTCTGCTTCCTATTATTCTCTGTTAAGCAATAATGAGCGTGAGGTATTTTATTCAAGTACCGTTAACGGCTTAAGTGAAAATGTATCCCACTCCGGTGAAGCTCTCGGTACAGCAGGTTCCTCCGGAATTTTGGTCGGGCATCCGGAAACAGACTTGCGGTTTGAATTGAAGACAGTTGACACAAAGGGCAAAGAAAGCATATACCAAGTAGAATTGACGCTTACCGAACTCAAAAACTAAAAGGCTGATATATGTATGGACGCTAAAGCAAGATGCAAATGGTGCAATCTAAATAACCCGCTCTATGTTGAATACCACGACAGAGAGTGGTGCGTACCGAATTTCGAAGATAAGTATCTCTATGAAATGCTTATTCTTGAATCCTTTCAGGCGGGTCTTTCATGGGAATGCGTTCTGAATAAAAGAGCAGCTTTCAAGGATGCCTATGATAACTTTGATGTAGACAAGGTCATCTTATATGACAACGGCAAAATAGCCGAGCTTATGGGAAACAAGGGCATAATCAGAAACTCCCTCAAAATTAAAGCAAGCATCAATAACAGCAAAATTTTCAAAGCTATTTCCGAAGAATGCGGCTCTTTTTATAACTATCTGAGAAGTTTCACCAATGGCGAGATAATTCACGAGACGGGCGAAACCACAAATGCGCTTTCCGATGCGCTCTCCAAAGACCTCAGACTCAGAGGTATGAGTTTCGTGGGCTCTACCATCATTTATTCCTATCTGCAGGCAATTGGCGTGATATATTCCCACGACGAGGAATGTTACCTGTATAAAAATCCCTGAAACAGAGTGTGCCAAGCGAGGCTTTTTGCGGGTCGGCCGGGTGTCCGCCCCCTACGAGCGCGATTTTTATGTTTATCCGCAAATCGTAGGGCGGGGATTCACTCCCGCCAGTTAACACCCCATCTGTCCACCCTCCCCTTGGGGAAAGCTTTAAGGTCAAAAAACGGACTGTGCAGCATAGCACAGTCCGTTTTTTTATATCAGCGCATAGAGCACAAGTGCTATCACCGCACCGGAGAGGTTATTGAGGAAATTAACCGCATCGTTATCTATAAGCCGGCAGCCTTTTTCCATCACGCCCGCCTCGCCGCAGTGTTTTTTCTTCTCGGTGAGAGCGCCGCAAATGGGGCAGCGGTATTTTGCCTGCACGGCAGCGCCCAAGAGGCTATCGATATAAGCGGCGGCGAAGCCCGAAACGAATATCACGATGGAGAACAAAAGTCCCTTTCCGTGACCGAGGCAAACAGCCGCGATTATTGCAGCGCCGATTGCGCTCATAGCAAAGCCGAGAGCGCTCACTCCGCCGCTCATTCCCGGCTGAACTTTCTTGAATGTGCAGGCATCTCTGGGGTCGCTTTTGCTGAGTATGCCCAGTTCGGATGCCATAGAGTCAGCCAGGGACGCAGCAAGAGCCGCTCCCGTGGCGCAAAGAAAAGCTTCCTGCTTCGTGAGGGCATATAAAAGTGCCATAAAAGCAGACATAGCCACATTGCAAATTATCTGCACGCTGTCTCTTCTGCCATGCTTGGCATGGAGCTTTTTTTCCGCCTTCTCGCGCTTTTTGCCCGATATCTTGCCCGCGATAAGGGTGAATACCAAAGTGGCCGCGAGGGCGCAAAAACTCAGCCATCCGCCGCAGAAGCAAATCACTACGCTGAAACACCATGCCAAAATCAGCCCCATCGGGGTGATTGCCTTTCTCCACAGGGCAATCAGAGCCAGCAGAGTGCTGAGTATTAAACTAAGCCAGATGTTGCCCATAATTTCTCCTCAAAGAACAAAAATACAAAGCAGGATAAATACACCCAGGGGCAGGGTCAGGTTGTCCGTGCCCTTAACTCCCACAATTTCAAATATGGTTGCGCCCCATGCAATGATAAGAAGCTTCCACCATTCAAGCCCCAGACCGAAGAAGGCACTCATAAAGCTGACAACGATTCCGCAGATAAGGAAAACGCTCATGCAGCCATAAAGGCTTCTCTTGCCGCCGAAAAAGCTGCGGTTGCCTTTTTTGATGCTGCCAAATATGGGGGCAAATCCATCGCCCAAAGCCATGCACAGAGCAGCAATGCCGTAAGGAGCCATAAGGCGGGAGTCTATGCAGGCGCAAACCGCCATAATAGTCATGCTCAGGGCGTAAAAAACCGTGCCGTAGCTCTGCTTTTCTGCCTCAGAGCGCTCCATCATGGAGAAAATATTTTTTCGGCAGGATATGTAGTTGAGTACAATGAAAATGGCCGTGGGAACGGGCAGATGCCATGAAGTGCCGAAAAAGAAATACATCGGAAACCATGTAAATGCCACAGAAACATGGACTATCTTTCGGGCAGATTCCTCACCGGCTTTGAAGCATTTCTTAGCAACGGCAGCTGCACCGAGGCTGAGGAAAACCCAGCCGAAAACTATGATATATCCCAGTAATATCTGCATTATTTCCACTCCAATCTATCCCAAATGCTGTCAACACGCTGCTGCATAGCTCTTTCAAAGAAGCGGCGGAGAGGCTCCATGCGGTCAAGAAGAGCGCCTATATATGCTATATACTCATCAAAGCTCTCAAAATCTTCAACAGGAACATCTTCGATAAAAATCCAGCTTTTATGCTTGAGATATTCCGCGGCGGGATGCTCCGAGTCATACTCAGCGGGGCAGCGCTTGAGCTTTTCGCCGACGAGGCTGAGTCCGCTTTCTTCAATAAGCTCCTCCAGTTCCTCCCAGCGCTCGGCAATAAATTCTCTCACACGGTTGAGATAATCTCTGTCGGGACACCATGCGCCCGTGCCGAAATGGCTGCGTCCGTCGGGGGCAACCATCATAAAATAGCCGAGGGGCAAAAGCTGCTTTTTGTCGGGAGAAATATATGCCCTCCATGTGGGATTATAAGGAGGCTTTGTCTTATACATACGGGCATCACGGGGAATGCGGTAAAGCATTATCTTGGGATCGGCGAAAAGAAGTCGCTCCTGCAAATCAGGCTCCACCCGCTCCACCACGGCATACTTCACCCTATCCACAAGCTCGGTGAAATCTTCTTTCGCTATCTCATACTGTTTATGGTTTTCGTGAAACCATGTGCGGTTATTATTCAATTCAAGCTCGCGGCAATAGCGGAGCATATTTTCAAATTCCATAAGAACCTCTGATGTTATAAATCAATATATTTTATCATATCCGCGTTTTTCTTGCAAGAGCGGTGCATTTTGTGCTAAAATTATTAAAAATACCGCTTCGGAGTTTTGCCATGAAATCAAGCCGAAACAAAACAATAGACCTTTCCCCCGAGCAGGGCGAGAGCTATTTCCGCCGCTGCATAAGCATAGAAAGCAAAGCCACGGCGCAGGAGATAGAAAACAAGACAATAATTGGCAACAGCCTTGAAATCATGCCTCTTCTTCCCGCCGCCTTTGCAGACCTTGTTATCGCAGATCCTCCCTACAACATGAACAAAGTCTTTGGCGAAAACGCTTTCCGCCGACTTTCTGATGATGAATATTATAAATACACTTTGGACTGGCTTTCTCTTGTCCGTCCCCTGATGAAGGAGACCGGGAGCATATATGTCTGCTGCGATTGGGGCTCATCTGCTGCCATTTCCGCCGCCCTGAGCGAGTTTTTCATAGTGCGCAACCGCATCACATGGCAGAGGGAAAAGGGACGTGGCGCCGCCCGAAACTGGAAAAACAGCATGGAAGATATATGGTTTGCCACAGTGGGCAAGGATTACACCTTCAATCTTGAGGCTGTGAAGCTCCGCAAAAAAGTGCTTGCCCCTTACCGTGAAAACGGAAAGCCCAAGGATTGGGAGGCTTCTCCCGATGGCAACTACCGCTCCACCTGCCCCGGCAACTTCTGGGACGATATAACCGTGCCCTATTGGTCCATGCCGGAAAACACTGCCCACCCCACACAAAAACCCGAAAAGCTTCTGGCAAAGCTGATACTGGCTTCCTCCAATGCAGGAGATATGGTCTTTGACCCCTTCCTCGGCTCCGGCAGTACATCTGTAACGGCAAAAAAACTGAACCGCCACTACTGCGGCATAGAGCAAAATCCCCAATACGGCCTTTGGTGCGAAAAGCGCCTTGAAATGGCAGACACGGACAAATCCATTCAGGGCTTCCGCGACGGAGTATTTTTGGAGAGAAACAGCAGATAATATTTACGCAAAAAGCACAAGACTTAAGTCTTGTGCTTTTTTCTATTCTGCAGAAGTGCTTTGCGCCTCAATTACGTTGCCACTTTCAATATCGATATAGAGAGCAAAATAGCTATCCATCGCCCCTCGCTCCACGCTACACTCCACATGCCATGCGACGGTATCGGCATATACCACTTTTTCGAGGCTTGTTTCCTTAAATTCCTCGCTTATTCCAAGATGCTCTGCGGCAATCTTTATGGCCTGAGCCTCGTCCACATTCTGCTCCACACCCTCGGGCATTACCGCGTTATTCCTGAATGCAAAGCTAAGCCGTCCATCTCCAGTGAAGCTGAAAGTGGCAGTGTTTAGCAAAATATCGCCTTCCCACTCCCTGACCCAGTATCTATAGGCCTCCAGAGGGCTTCCGCCAGCACTAAACTCTATCTCCAGAGCCTCCATAGCTTTTCCCGGGAAAAACATTTCCAGATAGGGCTCTAAATCCACATCCTGACGATCCAGCTTACCCCAAGGGGCAGCAGCTGCTATGGTCTCGCTAAGTTCCGGCTTCATGCTGATTAGCTGTATCTGCTGTCGGGTCACATTATAATGATACCGGTACTCATCGTCTTCTATAATTCGGATAGCATGGCCGGAGGCATCGGTGCTCTCGCTTATCTCACGCAGCCTGCCGCTGCCGACAGCGAAGGGATAGTCCTGCTTGGTCTGCGTTGTAAGAACAATGAACAGGGACACTATTATGGCGATAAGCACAAGAGCGCAAAGAATTATTTTTATCGCTCGTTTGCCCATTCCGTGCTCCTTTCTCTAAAATTCACATATCCAAATGAAAGTCTATAAGATACATGAAGAAATACATATCGTTGATTTCTACGTATTGCAGTTCGCTTGCGCCCTCGCCGATAAGCTCATAACTGGGCTCCACATCGCTGATGCCCATATAAAAGTTATGTGTGGGCCTACCTCTCTTCACATTAATAAAGGTCCTAAAGGCATACTGGTTCCTTCTCGCATTTTCAGCAAATTCATTTCTGAAGGGGCTTCCCGACAGCCACGTATAAAACTCGTCCACAACACTCATTGTGTCAAGGTCAAACTCAACATATATAGGAAGCCTACTATTCATTTGACCGGATCCGGGAACGTAGACAAAGGCAGCGCTGTCCTCATCAATACGTACAAGGCCGTAGTTTTCATGCCGAAGAAGCAGTTCATCATAATCCAAAGCAGCCTTAAGTCTGCTTTCAAAGGAAGTCATTTTACCAAACAAAAGCAGCAGGATAACAAGGGCAAGAACACTCGCCACGACAATCAGCGCGATTTTTAGTGTCTTTTTATCCATAGCACTGCCCTCGTTCAATACTCCCAGTCGGGTTTATTGCGCTTACGGCCGAAGAGACCCTTTTTCTCTTCTTTTTCTGGCTGTACATATTCAGCATCTTTTGCAGCAGTTTCTTCACTCCGTATCTCTGTTCTGCTTCTGTTCATAAGCTCTCCCAACGGCACCGGCTCGAGGGGCTCGGGAGGGTCATAATACGCAGTCTCCGAAACATCACGGTCTGTCTCAAAAACCACAAATCCCAGAGGTTCCAGCACGTTCTGAACTTCGAGGGCAAATC
>JAZUAQ010000187.1:0-25699 GCA_045638085.1 Oscillospiraceae bacterium | reverse complement strand
AACTACATTCAGGAGCTCCACAACACCACCTCCGACACCAGCTATCTTGCAGAGCTTCGCAACCGCAAGGAGCAGTACCTTGTTCCTCTGGAGAACATTGTTTTCTGATAAACTTATAATAAAAATCGGCAGAGCAAAAGCTCTGCCGATTTTTTATTTGTTTACTGAATCACGGACAAATCATACTGCCGCGCAATTCTTGACACCCTCAGTGGCAGATGATATATTTAAATTGGAATAAAAGCAAATATTCGTCCGAAAAGGAGATAATATAATATGTATCAGAACGCACCCATGACCGAGCGCGTACAGAGAGTAAGAGAAAAATACCGCTCCACCAAGCCCAAAATTGACCTCAACCGTTATAAGCTTGTCACCGAGTTTTATATGGAAAATCCCGATATTACCGGCATTTTGAAGCGCGCCGAAAACCTGCGCAACCTTTTTGAGAAAATGCCCACCCCCGTTAACGAGGATGAGCTCATCGTCGGCTTTGCCGCAGAGACTTACCGCGGCTGCGCCCTTTTCCCCGAAAACTCCTTCTGGTGGTTTTTGGACGAGATTGACACCCTGCCCACCCGCTCCGTTGACCCCTATGACATCGATCAGGAGACCTATGATTACATAAAGAAAACCGGTCATTTCTGGGAGAAAAACTGCACCAGCGCCATAATCGACAAGTATCTCCCCGAATCCTATAAGCAGCTTTCCGGCGCAGGCGTTCTCAACTTCCTTGAAAAGAGAAACTGCCAGAACCCCATCGGACATTACTGCGGAAACTTCTGGACCGTTGTTGACAGAGGTCTGGGCTCCGTACGCGACGAGGCCAGAGAGAAGATGCGCGAGCTTGAGGAAAACGGCATCGGCGGCGACGAGGCCAAAAAATACATTTTCTACCGCTCCGTTGATATCGTCACCGAGGGTCTCATCATATACACCAAACGCTATGCCGCAGAGTGCCTCCGCCAGGCCGAAAGCTGCAGCGATCCCAAGCGCAAGGCCGAACTTCTCCAGATGGCAGACAGCCTTGACTGGATAATCGAAAAGCCCTGCCGCACCTATCACGAGGCTCTGCAGGCTTGCTACCTCTACCAGATGGGACACATTCTCGACGCTCAGCTCCACGGCATAAGCTACGGCCGTCTTGACCTCTATGTTGGCAAGTATCTGGATGCCGACCTTGAGGCAGGACGCATCACCCGCGAGCAGGCTCAGGAGCTTATGGATCTCTTTATGCTCAAGGTTGCCGAGTGCAACAAGGTCTGGTCCGAGCTCAAGACCCGTTCCGGCCCCGGCTACACTTCCGGTCAGCTTATCACTATCGGCGGCATGAATAAAGACGGCAGCGACTCCACCAATCTTGCAACCTATCTGGTTCTCCAGTCCTCCGCCCGTCTGAAGCTCCATAACCCCCCCGTTGCCCTGCGCGTCCACAAGGACACCCCCAACGATCTTTGGGAGGCAGCCCTTGAAACCAACAAGCAGGTTGGCGGTGTTCCCTGCTTCGAAAATGACGATGTTGCCATTGAAAGCATAGTCCGCCGCGGCATTCCCGTTGAGGACGCCCGCAACTACTGCCTTATCGGCTGCGTTGAGCCCTGCGTATGTGGCTCCGACTTCTCCAACTCCGGCGGCGACGGCAACAACTCCTACACCATACTGCCCGCAGCCCTCTGGCTTGCCATCAATAACGGCGTCAACCCCTTCCGCTTCCCCGGCGCTCCCGAAAATAAGCCCAGCGGCCCCCGCACCGGCTATCTCTACGATATGAAGAGCATGGACGAGGTTCTTGCCGCATATAAGACCCAGATAGATTACTTCACCAAGTGGCAGGTTAACATGGTAAACTGCTACGAATATATATACAGCTTCCACCGTCCCCTCCCCCTGCTTTCCGCAACCATGGACGGCTGCATGGAGTCCGGTCTTGACGTCATGTGGGGCGGCTCCAAGTATAACGCAGCAGGCAACTCCAGCATCGGTCACGGCACCGTTGCCGACAGCCTCAACGTTATCGACTATGTCTGCTTCCGCAAGAAGATTGCCACCACCAGAGAGCTCTATGATGCACTCATCAATAACTGGGAAGGCTATGAGGATCTTCATCAGTATATCCTCGGCAAAGTTCCCCACTACGGCAACAACATCCCCGAGGCCGACAAGTATCTCAAGTTCGTTGCCGACACCTATGCCGACGGCATTTGCAGAGGCACAAGCCCCCGCGGCTGCGGCTGGACCGCAGGCTGCTGGCCTGTCACCCTGAACGTTGTTCTGGGCAAATTCAACCATGCAACTCCCGACGGACGCAAAACCGGTGCTCCTCTTTCCGACGGCATTTCCCCCGTTCAGGGCATGGACAAAAACGGTCCTCTTGCCACCATCGGCTCCATCCTCAAGTTTGACCAGAGCAAGTACGCCAACGGCACTCTCTGCAATATGAAGTTCCACCCCACCGTTCTCAGCGGCGAGGACGGCATTGAAAAGCTCCGCACCGTTATGCAGACCTATTTTGACGGCGGCGGAATGGAGCTTCAGCTGAACATCGTCTCCGCCGAAACTCTCAGAGATGCTCAGGCTCACCCCGAGAACTACAAGGATCTGGTTGTCAGAATTGCCGGCTTCTCCGCCTACTTTGTTGAAGTTTACAAGGATGCTCAGGATGACCTTATCCGCCGCACCGAAATGAACGTCTGATCGGACACAGGTGAAAACGAAATGAGTACGGAAAATTTGACCGGAAGACTATATGACATACAGGGCTTTTCCGTTCAGGATGGCCCCGGCGTGCGCACCACCGCATTTCTCAAGGGCTGCCCTCTGCGCTGCCCCTGGTGCCACAGTCCCGAATCCCAGTCCTTCAAGCCTCAGCTCAGCTGGATATCCATGCGCTGCCTGGGCACCGACGCCTGCAAATCCAGATGCATAAAAGCCTGCCCCGAAAATGCCATTGAGCTTGGAGAAATCCGCAAGGACGCCACCACCGGCGAAGAGCTGCAGATGGTGCATGTAAAGCGCGAGGCTTGCACAGACTGCGGTCTTTGCGCCGATAAATGCTATGCGGAAGCCCTTTATATCTGCGGCGAGGACTACACCGTGGAAGAGCTTGTGGAGCGTCTTATGCAGGACAAGGCCTTCTATGACCGTTCCGGCGGCGGAATCACCATCTCCGGAGGCGAGGCTCTCTGTCAGGTGGATTTCGTTGTGGAAGTTTTCAAACGCATGAAGGAAAAGGGAGTACACACCGCCCTTGATACCTCCGGCTTTGCCCAGTGGGACACCGTTGCAAAAACCATGCCCTACACTGATCTTTATCTCTATGACCTCAAACACATGGACAGCGAAAAGCACAACGCGGTGGTGAAAGTCCCCAATGAGCAGATACTCGCCAACGCAAAACTTCTCGCCGAAAACGGCAAAAAGCTCCAGATACGCATACCCGTCATTCCCCTTTTCAACGATGACGAGGAGAACATCCGCGCAACCGCCGAGTTTTGCAAAACTCTTGGTGACGCGGTGAGCGTGGTGCAGCTTTTGCCCTACCATAATCTGGGCGTGATGAAATATCTTCGCATAAGCGACGAAAAGGCCGTGGAGGCAACTCCCCCCAGCGACGAATTTATGCAGAAGCTGAAAAAAATAATGGAGGAATACGGCCTGCCCGTAACCATCCATTGAGATATTAAATAAAAAAATCAGGGTGCCATTTCGGCGCCCTGATTTTTTTATTTATGCAATGCTTTGTTGATTTTTGCTATGTCCTTTTCAGAGAGCTCAACTCTTGTTTCGGTCTCATTAACAATATTTCCATTGTCATCCACGGAAAAACCTAAAATGGGGCCGCCGTTATAGCCACTGCCTACCAGAGGACTATTAAGCATGACCCAAAGTTCGTGTTCTTTTGTATTATCCATGGCTTGATAGCTGGGGTCGATGGTAAGCTCGTCGTAGACTTCTCCGGTTTCGTAGTCAACAACCAGCAATATGCTATCCTTGATACCATTTTCATCAACAGCTAACATACAATCTGCCTTTACAGCAAGAAAATGGACGCTGAGCCTATTCATACCAATATCCCATGCGTTGAGATCGATCACCTTGGTGACGGTGAAGGGAAAAGCTTTGTTACCGGTCATATCTATGTAGCGTTTCTCTCGCTCAAGATAAGCTTCGCTCTGGACATACTCGCTCAAATGCTCTATGAGAAAATCCGTAACAGAGACTTCTTTTCCGTCCACAACGATAGGCGCCGGAGTGGGCTCTTTCTCGCCGCAGGCACAAAGGGAAAGGCACAGCAGCATTGCCAGAATAAAAGCTATTGTTCTTTTCATTTTCTTACCTCTTCTTGAAATATTTGGTAAAAGGAATGATAGCACATCTTCCATAATATGGCAATCAGATTTTGGCGGGCGGATAGAGACACAAAAATCCTCCCCTATGAAAGGGGAGGATTTTTATTTAGGAATATTTTTTATTTCGTCTTCGATCGCCGCGATGATTTCATTGGGTCTGACCTCAAGTGCATAGGCGATATGCTTATTATGTGTATTGCTGCGACTTTACTAATTGAATAACGAGTTGTTGCACAAGCTCCTTGTTCTCCGGCGCGAGCTGCGCAAACAGCCTTGAAATGTCGTCCCCCATATAGCAGGTGGTGTTTTCTTTTATATTGCTTTCGCCTTTAAGCCACTCCACACTCACATTATATTTGACAGAAATCTCGTAAAGGTAGTTGCGGTAGGAGTCACTGCGGCCAGCCTCCCAATCTGCCAATATTGTGCCGTCCTTAAACCCAATTTTCTGAGCGAACTCCTTTTTGCTTCCGTGAGTGGGCTTGCCATCGGGTTTCCGCGGCAAAAGAGACAAAATGCGTTCAAGTGTTATGTCCATAGTGTGAGCCTCTGTATCAATAGAAATAGTTATTAACAAGTAATGCAATACATAAGCTGACAATTATACAGCCAATAGTTTTTAGGATAAGAGCGCTCTTCTTTGTATCCTGCTTCTCAATAAAGTTGGTATATGCGGATTGCGCAATGGTGTGCGCAACAATAGCAAAAGCGCAAACGCACACCACACCGAGCAAAGACCACCATAAATTGCTAATAAGTTCCTGACTAAACGCAACTAAAATAAGCGTTGTGGGAACTACTGCAAAAAAATGTCCATTTCGTTCTCTCCGGTGTTGTGCCTTAAGCATAGCAATTTCTTTGTCTCTCCGTATATCTTGCTGCCGCAAATAATCCTCCACCATAAGAAGTTGTTCTTCTGTAAGGCTTTGAAATTCTTGAGGATAATAATCATAGCGGTTAAGAAGAGGCTTCTTCATACCATATCATCTCCCACATATTGTGTCAGGCCATCCAGCAACCTATGATAGGAAAAATTCGTTGCCGAAGATAAAGTTGTGTTGCTTACATTGCAATTATATACTACCTTCATATATGTCGATTGTCAACGAAACAACTCATATTTATGGGTTGCCAACCAGGCATCAAACGCAAAAAGCACTTGCTTCGTACGCAATAAATGCAGTTTGTGGGATGTGCCTAACAATACTAAGCAAGATACAATTGATGCAAAAAAGAGCCAAGAATATCACACCTTGGCTCTTAAACTTCAGGCTCTTTGGTATTGCTTTTGCCATGCAACACATCTTGCCACTCACATCCGCAACTATCGCACTTGAATGGCACACGTCTCATCTTTCACGCTTGGTAAAAGCCTATCATATTGCACGATGCTTTTCCCAGTTTTGGTGTTGTACTTCTCTTTACGAAGCAAGGTATATCTTGGTAATTTTTGAGTATACTTCACGTCATCTCGTGAAAAGAAAGATCTGCAAAAGCATCCCAAACCATTTTTTCGCCTATCTACAAACAAAAATCCGTTGGAACAATTAATTTCGCCTTGCACGACAAATTCCGCCGCAATTACTGAAAAATTATTTTTATTCGGGTCATATCTAAAGTATAGATTTTCCCCATCAAGAAATTCCTCTAAACGCTCTGCGCAAACAAGCCTGTTCACTATTTCTGAATAGAAAGCACTTTTCTCAATATCCTGCTGCGTAATGTTTCCGCGTAAAATGCTCTCAAATATGCGTTCCCTCATGCCTTGTTTAAGAATGGCAAGATCACTCAATTTATGCAATCCTGCAAGATGGTGAAAATCTGCTTTCTCAAAATTCAAGGTAAGTTCTTCGGTTTTCCCTTTTCGGCCAATAATTATTTTGTACTCGACTTGTAAAAGTTGAGAAAAATTATTCGCACATCTATTAATTATATCCATACTGTCATCTCTCTATTATGTAAAAAGGCTCCGCCTAAGCAGAGCCTTTTAACGTGCATTTTCTTTCGGCTTTTACGCCTATCCGACTTGAGGTAGTTACACAACCCCTCCTTAGAGCTCTGCAAAACAACGCATGTCGGAACGCCCTTTTGCTTCGCAGCTCAACAGACACACGCCGTTGCCTGTTACACACTTATATTATATCCAAACGCACACAAAACGCAACTGTAGGAGTTTACAAAGTTAACGCCAAAATTTTGAAACAAATGCGCAAACCCAAGCTTTATCTACAATTTTCTCACGTTTACTCGTTTTTTCGCAATTTACTAAACATCCATATCCGCAACTCTTAATTGTCCATGAAAAACCTTGTGTTTCGGCAGAAGAATTGCTTTGCCAAAAACAAAAAAATCCGCATTCCGACGGGATATGGATTATTGGGCGTTTCTAGGTGAGTTTGAACTCCCGATCTCATCCTTGGTAAGGATGAGGTCGGCCGGCTGAGATATACCAACATTTCCTCACACAATTTTCTGCTTTTGCATCCGCTTTCATAGCTCCTTGCTTTTGCCCTGCTGCTGTGTTATGTTGAATTCAGAAATATATTTCTGAAACGGAGATAGCTAATGAAACATAGGCATTTGACGCTTATTTTTGTTTTTCTTCTGGCATTGGCGCTGAGCGGCTGCGCCTGCAGCCACGAATGGACCGAGGCGGACTGCGTAAATGCGCAGATCTGCACAAAATGTCAGGAGGCCGGTGCGCCAGCACTGGGGCATAACTGGCAGGATGCCAGCTGCACCGAGGCGCAAATCTGCTCCCGCTGCGACGCCACACAGGGCGAGGCGCTGGGACACAATTACGGCGAATGGAATTTTGGCGAGGATCAGATGTCCCACACCTGCAGTATCTGTGCCTTTGAAGAAAGCGCAGATATTGATCGGGAGCTTTATCTTGAAACACTGTTGCCCGGTTACTGGGACTTTTTCGGCATGTATGATGACACCGGTTTTATTCAGGCGAGCCGGCTGACATTATCCGGAATTGAATTCCATTTCGGCGAAAACAAAAGCGCCACTTTCAGCATGCCACAAAAGGGTGCTCAGCAGCTTACATGGAGCTTCGACTCCTATAAGCTTGAAGACGGATACGACAACTATTACTTCACCCTGACAAGCGAAGCGACCACCTATCCCATGTGCCTGCGTCTCAATCGGTCAGGAGATCTGAACACGCCGGAAAAGGAGCTCATCCTTATTTCCGGTCAATTGCTCATGTTCAGTCAATACGACAATCTTAGATATGATCTTGGCGGTGATTGGGGTATTGCATACGACCAATGGGCCAACATATTGGGCAATCTGGGCAATTGGCTCACATTCCGTGATGACCGGACTGTAATCGGCAATCTGAACGGCACTGTGGATGGCATATGGCATGTGGTGCCCGTCTATACTGTCGACTTGCACAGCCCCTCCGAGTATATTATTATGATTGAAAACAATGCCGGCGGCGAACCGCAACTGCTCAAGGGCACGCTGTCCACCTCCCTCGGATACAGTCTGGATTTCACAATCGGTCGCTCCCTCCAGAGTTTTACACCCATATATGAGAAAGCACTGGAGCAGGTTAAAATTGCAAACACCATCCATCTCGGCACATGGACCTCTACAGAAGTCCGATATCAGGGCGAAACAGAACGAACTACCTCCGAGTACTCTGTCACCTTCAATGACGATGGCACCTTTACCGCTAATCTTGGCAAGGAGCTGAGCGGCACATGGGGAGTGCGGGATATTTCGGATGCAGGCGATAAAATCTGGACCAACGGAAATGACAGCCCCACTTATATGTATTATATGTTCGTGGATGGTCTCGACGAAATTTACTGCGAAGTGGACGCTCGGATGGATAGAAAGCAATTTATCATCCATAATTTTGAGCTGATGGATGGAAGGCAGATTGATTTTGTTCAGTATTCAGAAGAAGAGTTCACCTTGATGGTTCAGCGCGACACATACCCCATCGGCGAATGGATACCTTCCTCTTACTATGTGGATAATAAGCTTGACGGTACACGCTGGGAAGACACTCAGGTAGAAAACCATCCCTTCACGTTCCACGAAGATGGAACTTTTACAGCATTGTTGGAGAATGAAATGACCGGTTCCTGGGAATTCGAAGAGCTCGAATTTACGAACACATCTATCGGGCAATATTGGGAAATGGATTATCTGCTTACATTCGACGGTCAAGCAGAGCCGGAGCGGATTCACATTGAATTTATAGACGATGTTCCGGAATTCTTTATACATATGCCCCATCCCGAAAAAGAAAACTACGAAATAGTTGCCGGATTCCGGAAAGGATAATATATACGCCCCGAAGCCGTATGGCCTCGGGGCGTGATTTCTTTTTTCTACAAAAAACAAAAAAACCGCATTCCATAGGAATACGGAGTTTCTGGAGCTGCTGGGCGGATTCGAACCGCCGACCTCATCCTTACCAAGGATGCGCTCTACCTACTGAGCTACAGCAGCAAATTATATGCCCCTTACTTGAAGGGGCATTTTGTATGGCGACCCAGAACGGGCTCGAACCGTCGACCTCCAGCGTGACAGGCTGGCGTTCTAACCGACTGAACTACTGGGCCAAAGCGCTTTATTAAGATAACAAATAAGACGACATTTGTCAATACTTTTTTTCAAAATTTTTTGAAATCTTTTTTGAAACATTTTGGCTCGTGTTTCATGGCCTTTTCGGTGCTCTGTGAACTTTCCGTAAAACTTTCCCTTTATTATTTTATTCGCACATTTTTTGTATTATACTTATTGTGTATAAAATATCAGGGAGAATCTATATGCTTAAACTTAAAAATATCAAAAAGGATTATAAGGCCGGCAACAGTACCGTCCAGGCGCTGAAGGGCATTGACCTTCAGTTCCGCGAGAGCGAATTTGTTGCGATCCTCGGCCATTCAGGCTGCGGCAAGACCACTATGCTGAACATCATCGGCGGTCTTGACCAGTACACCAGCGGCGACCTTGTCATCAACGGCCGTTCCACCAAGGACTTCAAGGACAGCGATTGGGACAGCTACCGCAACCATTCCATCGGCTTCGTTTTTCAGAGCTACAACCTTATCCCCCATCAGAGCGTTCTCGCCAATGTTGAACTTGCGCTCACCCTCTCAGGCGTAAGCAAGAGCGAGCGCCGCCGGCGCGCAGCAGAGGCTCTCACCAGAGTCGGTCTTGCCGACCAGATGAAGAAGCGCCCCAACCAGCTTTCCGGCGGCCAGATGCAGCGAGTTGCCATTGCCCGCGCATTGGTAAACGATCCCGACATCCTTCTTGCCGACGAACCCACCGGCGCTCTTGACAGCGAAACCAGCGTTCAGGTTATGGATATCCTTGCGGAAATCGCAAAGGAGAAGCTGGTCATCATGGTCACCCATAACCCCGAGCTTGCCGACACCTATGCCACCCGCATTGTCCGCCTCAAGGACGGCGAAATAACCGACGACACCATGCCCTTTGACGGAGAGGACGAAAAGCCCGCAGAGCTGGATGTGCGCAAGAAAAAGCCCTCCATGAGCTTCTTCACCGCCTTCTCCCTCTCCCTCAACAACCTTATGACCAAGAAGGGACGCACCATCCTCACCGCCTTCGCAGGCAGCATAGGCATTATCGGAATCGCCCTTATCCTCTCCCTCAGCAACGGCATCAATACATATATAAATCAGGTGCAGCAGGACACTCTCTCCAGCTATCCCATCACCATTGAAGCCGAAACCGTTGATATGGGTGCAATGATGCTCTCCATGATGAGTGCCAACTTTGAAGAGAGCGGGGAAACCGCAGAACGCGAAGCCGACAAGGTTTATTCCTCCGCTGTTATGTTCAACCTGATGGATTCAATGCTCCACATGGAAACTTCCACCAACAACCTTGTTGCCTTCAAAGAGTTTCTTGACAATGGAGGCGGCGGAATTTCCGATCTTGCCACCATCCGCTACGGCTACAACCTGCCCTTCAATGTATACACCAAGGACGAGGAAGGCGTTATCGTAAAGAGTGACCTTACTGACCTTGTTGCCGACGCCATGGAATCCCTCTACGGAGGAAGCATGGGCGATATGGCAAGCATGATGCCCATGACCGCAACCCTGAACGTATGGGAAGAGCTTCTCCCCGGCAATAACGGCGAGTTTGTTGCAGACACACTCAAGGATCAGTATGACATTGTCTACGGCAACTGGCCTCAGAATTACGATGAGGCAGTTATTTTCATCGACAAGAACAACGAGCTCAGCGACCTTATGATGGTCTCCCTCGGTCTTGTCCCCTCCAGAGAGCTTGACGAGGTTATGACCGCCCTTCGCGACGGCGACGGCGAATTCAGCCCCGTTGGCAGAAGCTGGACCTACGAAGAACTCTGCGACCTGAGCTACAAGCTCATTCTCCCTGCAGAAACCTATCGCTATGACAACACCTCCGGCACTTATGTGGATATGTCCGCCACCGATTCCGGCATGGAGCTTATCTATAACAGCACCGAAGTCGGCGTTCCCATCAAAATCGTAGGCGTTGCCCGTCCCAACGACGATGCGACCTCCACCATGATTACCGGTGCAATCGGTTACACCCACGCACTCACCATCCACGCAATTAAGGAGACCGAAGCTCTTGAAATAGTCTCCGCACAGCTTGAAGATCCCGAAACCGATGTTATCATCGGTCTCCCCTTCGCCACCGGCGAGGAAGTTGAGCCCTCCGCTGAGGAAAAGACCGATGCCATCAAAGAGCATCTGGCCACTTTCAACGTTGAAGAAAAGTCCAAGGCCTATGTTGACGTTATGAGTCAGGCAGACGATGCCTACGTTGCAGGAATCGTTGAACAGCAGACCGCAGGCATGACCCGCGAGAGCATCGAGGAAATGATTGTTCAACAGTATGCCGCAGAGCTTGGCGTTGACGCAGACACCATCATCGGCTATATCTCCGAAATGAGCGACGAAGAGCTCTTCGCTCAGGTTCGCACCACCGTTGAGGAGACCGTCCGTCAGCAGTATGCAGATGCTGTTATTCAGCAGATGGCCGCCCTTCCCGCTCAGCAGCTTGCAAACGCTATGGACACCATTCTCGCAGGCGACGAGATGGTTATGGCTTACGCCGGTCTCGCTCCCTTCACCGAGGCTCAGTATGTATATCTCTATGATAACTACTATCCTCCCACCCACAGCGAGTCCAGCTACGAGGATAATCTCAGCACCCTGGGTTACATCGACCTGAACAGCCCTGACACCATCAGTCTCTATGCCTCCACCTTCGCAGACAAGGATGTTATTGCCGATTACATCACCGCTTATAACGAGAGCGTCAGCGAAGAGGATGTTATCACTTACACCGACTATGTTGCTCTGCTTATGAGTTCCATCACCGGCATCATCAGCGGCATCAGCTATCTGCTTATCGCCTTCGTATCTATCTCCCTCATCGTCTCCTCCATTATGATAGGCGTTATCACCCTTATCTCCGTTCAGGAGCGCACCAAGGAAATCGGCATCCTCCGCGCAGTCGGTGCAAGCAAGCGAGATGTCAGCCGCGTATTCAACGCAGAGACTATGATTGTCGGCCTAAGCGCAGGTCTTGTGGGCATTGTTGTCACCATTATCCTTATATTCCCCATCAATGCAATATTGCTCCACTACACCGGTCTTGAGGGTCTCCGCGCTGCGCTTCCCGCAGAAGGCGGCATTATCCTCATCGTCATAAGCGCACTGCTAACCCTTATCGCAGGTCTCATTCCCTCCCGCGTTGCTGCGAAGAAGGATCCTGTTGAAGCTCTGCGCACCGAATAAAGCCCTTTGTTAAAAACAGGGGAGACAGATTCCTGTCTCCCCTGTTTTTGATTTTCTTGAAAAAACACAGGGAATATGTTAGAATGTGGCAAATCTATTTAGGGGATGAATGTTTTGAAGAAATACACAGCCATTTTGCTCGCTTTTGCGATAATTTTCAGTTTGTGCGCCTGCGCAGGTTCACCCGCGCAGTCCGCCCCCGCTCCGGTGGCCACTCCGGAGGCTACTCCCGAACCCACTCCTGAGCCTACACCTGAGCCCACTCCCGAACCTACTCCCGAGCCCACTCCCGAACCCAAGCCGGGAGAGATTTTCCTGACTGTAAGTTCCATAACTTTCTCCGTTGCAGGCGAAAGTGAGAACATATATATGGGTACGGTTCCCGTTGAAGAAGTAACATGGGAAAGCGCCGATGAGAGCATCATCACCGTTGAAAACGGAGTGCTCACCGCCGTTGGCGTGGGTGAAACCACCGTTACTGCAAGTTTTGAGGATCAGACAATGAGCTGCACCGCAGGCTGCCTTGCCGCCACCGAGGCAGACTTCTATAAGCTCTTTGACGGTCAGCGCCGCCAGCCCAAGCGCATTCCCGTGCATCTTGAGAATCCTCCCTACGACTATTTTGATGACGTTGTATTTATAGGCGACTCCATAACCTATTTCTTCTATTACCACGACAGCTTTGACGATATGATAGGCAATGCCGAGTTCCTCACCCGCGGCGGCACCGGCATCATAGGACTTGAGCGCAGAAGCTACAACATTCAGTATCAGGGCGAGGACACCAACATTGAAGACTGCGTTGCAAAGGTCGGCCGCAACAAAGTATATCTCATGCTGGGTCAGAACGACCTGCCTCAGCTCAGCATTGAAGCCGTGCTTGAGCTTTACGACACCATAATCACCCGCATTGTTGAAAAAAATCCCGGTGTTGAAATTTATCTCCAGTCTGTACTCAATGAGTATTGGACATTTAACACCGACAAAACACGCAACGAAAGAATTGATGCTTTCAACATCATACTTGAAGAATACTGCAAGGAAAAAGGCTACCACTATGTAGATGTTGGAATGTACATAGAAGACCACTACGGCTCTCTTGCCCTTCCCTACGATGTAGATAATCTTATCCATGTAAACAAAACCGGCTGCATAGAGTGGGCAAACGCACTTCTTTCATATGCCTATGTTGAGAGACTTTCGGAGGAATAATATGAAGAAAATTATTTGTGCACTTCTCATTTTCGCAATGATTTTTGCTCTTTGCGCCTGCGGCGAGAAGGCTGCTCCGGCGAAAGAAGTGGATCTGCAGAATCTTTATGACAGCTTCTCCGCCTCTCTGCCCGACATGCTTGTTCTCGACGATGCAATGAGGCTCAATCTCATGGGAGTTAAGAACGAATACTGCGATCAGGTGATCTGCTCCGTTGTGGCCTTCAGCCTTCAGGCAGACGAGATATGGCTTATCGAGGCAGTCGATGAGGAGTCCCTTTCCTCTCTTAAAACCCTTGCGGAAAACCGACTCCGCGCCAAAATGGAGGAAACGAGCTTTTATTCCCCCGATCAATACTCCATCTGCGAGGACGGACGCATTATTACCGACGGCCTTTATCTGGCCTTTATAGTTTCTCCGGAGGCGGACACTTTCGAAGCGGCATTCAAGGAAGCCATGAAATAATCCAATTAACGGCGCGATAAGAAAACTTATCGCGCCGGCTTTTTTTCTTTTGATTTTTTCACGGGTATATGCTATTATTTTCTAAAGGAAAAAGCTCATTAAAGGAGGATGACCATGAACAAGATTATCACCATCAGCCGCGAATTCGGCTCCGGCGGACGCGAACTGGGCAAGCGCCTTGCAGAGGAACTCCGCGTTGCCTATTACGACAGAGAAATCGTCACCGCCATTGCAAAGCGCAGTGACCTCGCCGAGGACTATGTTGGTCAGATTCTTGAAAACCGCATCATGACCTATTACCCCATCACCGTGGCTTCTTCCTTTGCAGCAATGCCCCCCACGGACACTCTCCAGTATGTGAACCACGGCATTTACAATGCTCAGAACGAGATTATCCTTGAACTTGGCCAGAAATCTGACTGCGTCATCGTAGGACGCTGCGCAGACTACATACTTGAGGACTATAAGCCCTTCAACATCTTCGTCTATGCGGACATGGAATCCCGTATGGCTCGCTGCCGCGCCAAGGGCGGCAAGGACGCGACCCTTTCCGACAAGGAGCTTTCCAAGAAGATTCAGTCCATAGACAAAGCCCGCGCCCAGTATTACCGCTTCTATTCCGGACGCAGCTGGGGCGACAGAAACAACTACGACCTTTGCATCAACACTTCCGGACGCAGCATAGAAAAGCTTGCAAAGGCAATTGCCTACACCATCACCCACGCAAACGACTGATACCAACAATCCATCCCACTGTCGCATTTATGACAGTGGGATTCTTTTTTTAGTTTCTCTATGGAAAAGTCTCCGTTTTTAGTGTAGAATATAAAAAAAGACAGCCCCCGAAAAGCAGGTGAAACAATATGTACAGACCTCTTGCAGACGAAATACGCCCTCAGACCATTGACGATATGGTTGGGCAGGAGCATATTATCGGCGAGGACGGAATGCTCCGCCGCATTGTTGAAAGCGGCAGCATACCCAACATGATTTTCTACGGTCCCTCCGGCACCGGAAAGACCACCGCCGCCAGAATTATCGCCCAAAACACCAACCGCACACTGCGCAAACTCAATGCCACCACTGCGGGCATTGCCGACATAAAAGCCATAATAGACGAACTTGACACTATGCTTTGCCCCGGCGGCGTGCTGCTCTATCTGGACGAGATTCAGTATTTCAACAAAAAGCAGCAGCAGAGTCTTCTGGAGTTTATCGAAAACGGCTCCATAACCCTCATCGCATCCACAACGGAAAACCCCTATTTCTGCGTATTTAACGCAATTTTGAGCCGCTCCACGGTTTTTGAATTTAAGGCAATCGCTCCCCGTCAGGCAGAAAAGGCCGTTTTGCGGGCTGTGGATTATCTGGCTCAGCGGGACAATCTCCGCATAGTCCCCGAAGCGGGAGTTGTGGACTACATTGCCTCCAGCTGCGGCGGCGACGTGCGAAAGGCTATGAACACCGTTGAGCTGCTTGTCTCCGCCGCCCGCCGCAAAGACGGTGCGCTCCACTTGACTCTTGCGGACGCAGAGGCCATCTCCCAGCGTTCCGCCATGCGCTATGACAGGGACGGAGACGCCCATTTCGACATTCTCTCCGCACTTATGAAAAGCATACGCGGTTCCGACCCCGATGCTGCCCTCCACTATCTTGCAAGACTTCTGGAGGCAGGAGACCTGCTCTCCGCCTGCAGACGCATTCTCTGCTCCGCCTGTGAGGACATAGCCCTTGCCTATCCTCAGGCCATTCCCATTGTCAAGGCCTGCGTAGACAGCGCCCTGCAGCTTGGAATGCCCGAGGCAAGACTGCCCCTTGCCGATGCGGTTATATTGCTTGCCACCGCTCCTAAGTCAAACAGCGGCTGCCTTGCGATAGACGCCGCCATAGCGGACGTGAAGCGGGGCAAAACAGGAGGCGTTCCCCGCGAGTTGCAGAATGTTCACGCCGACGGCACAGGCTTTGAGCGCGAGCAGGGTTACAAATACCCCCATTCCTATTCCCATCATTGGGTGAAACAGCAGTATCTCCCCGACGAAATAAAAGACTCCAGATACTATGTTTACGGCGACAACAAGGTTGAGCAGGCCGCCAAGAACTATTGGGACGCCATCAAAGGCTCAAAATAAAAGAAGGGAGCGCGCCGCCTTTGGATATTCAGATCAATGACATTCTCACAATGAAAAAAGCTCACCCCTGCGGCAGCTCCAAATGGACCGTCACCCGCATAGGCGCAGACTTCAAACTCCGCTGCTGCGGATGCGGACACGAGGTTATGGGCGCAAGAAGCAAGTTTGAGCGCAACATAAAGGCCGTTGAAAGGGACGGAAATAAAATATGAGGTATGAAGGCAGCGTTTACCGCCCACCCGGAGAATGGAAAAGCTATATTCTTCAGTGCACCGTAGGATGTAGCTATAACCTCTGCACCTTCTGCGAAGCATATAAGGGCAAGCCATACCGGATAAAAAGCCTTGACTATGTCCTTGAAGACATCGCCATGGCTGCGGCGCACTACCCCGAAACGGAAACCGTTTTCATCGCCGACGGAGATGCCATTGTCCTTCCCATGGACTATATGCTCACTGTCCTCGATGCATTGAAGGATGCCTTCCCCCGTCTACGGCGCATCACCTGCTACGCAGGTCCCATAAGCACCATGCTGAAAACTCCCGACGAGCTTCGCCTTCTCCGGGAAAGAGGTCTTGGGAGGGTTTACCTCGGTGTTGAAACAGGAGACAGCGCCCTCCTCTCCAAGGTGAAAAAGGGCGTTGATGCCAATCAGATGCTTGCCGCAGGGCTCGCTCTTAAAAATGCGGGCTTTGACCTCTGGGTCACGGTTATCGCAGGTCTTGAGGGCAGCGGCGACGGATATATCCGCAATGCGACTCTCACCGCCAAGCTGCTCAACGCTATGGCGCCCCAGCATATCTCCGTGATGACCTATATGGCAACCATGGGCACGGAAATGTATGAGGATGTGCTGGCAGGCAGATTTATTATGCAGTCTCCCCGCGAGGCTCTTTTGGAGACAAGGCTTCTTATAGAACTTCTGGAGCTTCCAGGCGCCCATTTCACCGCCAACCATATGTCCAATTACCGCCCCATAAAGGGCACTTTGGGACAGGACAGCTCCCTTTTCCTGGCTCAGATTGACGAGATGCTTGCTCAGGCGGACAGAGTGAAGCAGCGCAGGATTTATCGCCACGGCTGAAAATATGTATAAATAAGGTTTGCATAGGAAAGAATAGCCATGCAAACCTTATTTTTCATTTTTGGAGGTCATTATAATGGAAAAAAAGAAAAACTTCGCGGGGGCTCTTGAGTCTTTTTTCGCCGGAAAGGGTTTTTACATCGTTCTCTTCCTCTGCGTTGCCGTGATCGGCATTTCCGCCTGGACTATGCTTTCCGTAGGCGTTGAAACCGTGGACGAGGTTCTCCCCTCTCCCGATCTTACTCTCAGCACCATGCCCGAAATCCCCGAAGAGGACTTCCCCCTCTTTGCCGAGGGCGAAGAACCCATCGAGGAAATCGCCCCCGTCATCAACATGGACGCAGGTATTGCCGAGCCTGAGGTTCCCGCAGATGCCGAGCCTATTCCCAGCCCTGTGCCCGCACCTGCACCTGCAGTGCAAAACAGTGCACCTTCCTATTTCATCCGCCCCGTTGCAGGGCAGATTGAAAACGGCTACAGCATGGACTCCCTTGTTTATAACCGCACCATGCGCGACTGGCGCACCCATGACGGACTTGATATCTCAGCAGAGCTTGGCGCTCAGGTGAAGGCCATCGCAGACGGCACCGTTGAAAAGGTGTATACCGACGATGCATACGGCACAACCGTTGTCCTTGCCCATTCCGGCGGTCTGCGCAGCATTTACTCCAATCTGGCTGAAAGCCCCACCGTCAAAGAGGGAGAGGCTGTTGCCTGCGGCAGCGTTATTGGCAGCGTAGGCACCACCGCCCTTTGCGAGACCGGCGAAGTGCATCATCTCCACCTTGCCATGAGTCTCAACGGAAACAGCGTTGATCCTGCAAAATATCTCCCCTGAAAAAAGTTTTAAAAAATTGAAAATTAACCCTTGACATTCGGATTTATATGGGCTATAATCCATATGCTGTTCACAGCACTATGGCGGCGTAGCTCAGTTGGCCAGAGCACTCGGTTCATACCCGGGGTGTCACTGGTTCGAATCCAGTCGCCGCTACCAAACGGGGCGCACATCTATGCGCCCCGAACTATGGCGCGTTGGTCAAGCGGTCAAGACACCGCCCTTTCACGGCGGTAACACGAGTTCGATTCTCGTACGCGTCACCAAGCAAAGGGTCAGCAAATGCTGACCCTTTTGTTTTTTCCAAATCCCTATATTTTAATAGTATGGAGGCTTAGCTCAGCTGGTTAGAGCGCACGCCTCACACGCGTGAGGTCGACGGTTCGAGTCCGTCAGTCTCCACCACAAAAAAGCCACGACTTTCGTCGTGGCTTTTTTGTTTCTTATCAGCCTGTAGGCAGGATATCCTCTCTCATACTTCGAAACTGTCGTGGAGTTATGCCGTATTCCGAGCGGAAAGCGCGGTAAAAGGTTGAATAATCCCCAAAGCCCGTTCTGGCCGCGACCTCCTCCAGAGATATGCCGCGGACAATGAGTCCCTTGGCGGCAACCAAGCGGCGCTGGGTGACAAGCCTGTGGAAGCTTGTGTCCATCATATTGCGGAAAAGGTGGCTTATAGTGCTTTCGCTGACATAGAATTTCTCTGCCACTTCCGCCAGAGTAAGGCGCTGATCAAGGTGGGTTTCGATATAGGCTATTACGCTGTCTATAAGCACAGGCTTTTCCGCCTCCATAAATGGCGCGCTGCTGTCGCTGATGGCACGTTCAAGCTGGGACAAAAGCACCATAGTATTGCCGTACACAGTGCCTTCCCAGCCCAGCGCCCTTTGCTCCGATTCCAGTACACCCTTTTGGAAAAGCTCCCGCAAATTCGACCACTGTGTGCCTGCAGTGCGCACAACTCCCGATCCGGAAAGTCTGGCACTCTGAGAGGAAGGCAGCAGTTCAAAAAAACGCTCCATAAATTCGGGGCTTATCCACAGCACGTAGCGCCTATATACCTCCGTCATATCCTTTGGGAAAATGGGGCGATGGCTCACACCCGGCGACACAAAAACTATGTCACCTCGCATAAGACGGTAACGCTCCGTACCAAGCAGGTATTCAACGCCGCAGTTTGTGCGGCAGAAAATAAGCTCATAAAATCCGTGGCTATGCAACTGCACGGGGGCGGCGGAGGGGCTAGCGTCCCTTCGGGTATCCACGAAGCGGGAATCCATCTCCAGCTCCTGATATAGTTTTTCAGGGTCCTGACCCGTGCCGCTGAGAAAGTCGCGGAATGCCTCCTGAACATCAATATTATCCGGATCCTCTCCCGGAGCTATCTGGATATGCTTTCTCAAATCCGAAAGTTTCATGGCAATTCTCCGTCCTTTTCCACTTCATATTTGCATTATAGTCAATGTTTGCTTATTTTGCAATGTTTTTCGGGTATATCGCAATTTTATTTGCAAGTAAAAGACTGTATAATGTTTATCATATTAGTAAGAGTCACATTTTCCACCCGTGGATCAGAGAATTAAAAGCAGGTGATAATTATGAACGGTTATAATGCTGTAATAGTGAATGTTAATACCACCTTCTTCTGCTACGAAAACCGCGTTCCCCTCAAATTCGGACACGAAGTCTCCACCGGCGGAGAAACAGTTATCGCTGAAATAACCCTTCGCGGCGAAGACGGACGCACAGCCACCGGCCACGGCGAAACTCCTCTTGCTGCCGCATGGAGCTGGCCCTCGGGTCTTTCAAACAGCGGACGCGTGGACAGAATGAGAGATTTCTCCCTCCGCCTCTGCCGCGCTTGGAACGAGGAGAAAACACAGGGTCACCCCATGGAGATCGGCTGGAACTTCCTCGAAAACCGTCTTCAGGAATGTCTCCGTGAGGAGAACAAGGGCCGCAACGAAGACGAATGCATGCCTTATCTGGCCGCCCTTGTCTGCTGCTCCGCCTTTGACCTTGCGCTCTACGATGCCTACGGAAAGCTCCACGGCATAGCCGCTTTCGACTGCTTCAACGCAAAGTATATGAACCGCGACCTCTCAAGCTATTACACCGAGGCTTACAAAGAGATGTTCGCCGGAAAATATCCCGAGGAGTTCATGCTTGAGCGCGGCAGCGTTGCCGGCGACATTGCAGCCTGCCACCTGGTGGGCGGCAAGGATCCCCTGGAAGAGGCCGACCTCAACGGCACCGAGCCGGATGATGAGTATCCCGTTCTCCTCCGCGACTGGATAGTCCGCGACGGACTTTTTAATCTGAAAATCAAGCTCACAGGCAATGATTTCGACTGGGACTACAATCGCATCGTGGGTGTTGGAAAAATTGCTCTTGAGATGGGCGTTGAAAACCTCACAACCGACTTCAACTGCACCGTTGAGAAGCCCGAATATGTCTGCGAGATGCTGGATAAGCTCAAGGCAGAAGAGCCCGAGATTTTCCAGCGCATCCTCTATGTTGAACAGCCCTTCCCCTATGAGTTGGAGAAAGATCGCATAGACGTTCACCCCGTCAGCAGCCGCTGCCTCCTCCTTATGGATGAAAGCGCACACGATTGGCGCTTCGTGGAACTGGGCTATGAGCTTGGCTGGAACGGCGTTGCGCTGAAAACCTGCAAGACTCTCACCGGCGCAATGCTTTCCCTCTGCTGGGCAAGAGCCCACGATATGGCAATCATGGTTCAGGATCTGACCAATCCCCGCCTCGCAATTATCCCCCATGCGCTGCTTGCAGCAAATGTTGGCACTATAATGGGCGTTGAGGTGAACTCTATGCAGTTCTGCCCCGATGCTTCCGCAGATACCGCAAAAATCCATCCCGGTCTCTACCGCCGCAGGAACGGCAAAATAAGCTTTGAAACTCTCGGCAAGACTGGCTTCGGCTACCGTTACGATGAAATTCTTGCCGCATCGCAGTGAAAGGAGGACAGGGCATGAAGAAAAAAGACCTCAAAAGAAAGATAATTTCACTTGTGAAAAAGCTCATCGGCATTGCGGTGTTTCTGGGCATTTGGCACGGAGTTGTTAAAATATTTCATATCAAGAAATACATCCTTCCCTCTCCCGTGCTGGTTTTCCAGAGCCTCTTCGATCCCGCCAAGGCAGCCAAAAATGACTGGTGGCTCCACATCGGTACAACTTCAGGCGAGATTTTGCTGAGCTTCTTCGTAACGCTGATAGCAGGCGTGCTTCTGGCGCTGCTGATTGCCTGGTCCAAGCCCCTCAACAAGCTGATAATGCCCGTCATAGTTCTGCTAAACTCCATTCCAAAAATCGCTCTCGCTCCCCTTATTCTTCTTTGGTTCGGCTACGGACTCCAGACAAACGTTTTCGTTGCCGTTCTTGTTGCTTTCTTCCCCGTTGTTATAAACACGGTGACGGGCTTAATAGAAATAGACGACAATCTATTGGACCTTGTTAATTACCTCGGGGCAAGCAAGGCCCAGATATTCAAGAAAATCCGCATTCCCAATGCGTTGCCCCACCTTTTCGCCGGGCTGAAAACCAGCGCCACCATGTGCGTTACCGGTTCCATCGTCGGCGAGTTCATCGCTTCCAAAAACGGTCTCGGCCGTCTCCTCCGCAGCGCTCAGGCAAACATAGACATGGCCACCATGTTCGCCTGCCTGCTGCTGCTCTCCGTTATCGGTCTTATATTCTTCAAGCTCATTTCCCTTGCTGAGCACGCATGTATGCCCTGGGCCAACCAAGGCAGAGAGGAGGAATAAGCCATGAAGTCCAAAGAACGCAGATTGGGTTCCAATTCCAAAATAAGCAAAATCCTTCAGAACACCGGCTCCATTATCTTCTTCCTTCTGGTCTGGGAGCTGGCAGTGCATATTTTCGACATACGCGAGGCCTTCCTCTGCACCCCCTCCAGTGCCGTTTACCACCTTCTTTTCCCCCAGCCCGATGCTAACTACCACTGGATAATAAACATACTCACAACCCTGAAGGAATACGCAATATCCTTTGCCTGCGTCGCCGTAGGCGGCATTGCACTGGCAGTGCTGATTGTATGGTCCAAGACCATTCAGTCCATCCTGATGCCCGTATTCATCTTCATTTGCTCCCTGCCCATGGTGGCCATAGCCCCCATCCTTCTCATCTGGATCGGCTACGGTCTGAAGACCAATGTTCTCGTTGCCTTCCTGGTAAGTTTCTTCCCCATGGTCATCAACACAGTTACGGGTCTCGGAGCTCAGGACAAACAGCTTATAGACCTTGTCCGTTATCTTGGTGCAAACCGCTGGCAGGTGCTTGCCAAAATCCAGTTGCCCGGCGCACTGCCCTACATATTCTCCGGTCTTAAAATAAGCGCTTCTCTGTGCATAATGGGCGTTATCGTCGGCGAGCTTATCGCCTCCGACAAGGGTCTCGGCTATGTTATAGTCAATGCACAGCTGACCATGGATACTCCCCCCATGTTTGCCTCCCTCATTATGATGAGCCTTCTGGGCTGGGCAATGTATCTTATCGTATCTCTCTGTGAGCGCCTGCTCACACCCTGGAACTTTGTGAAGGAACGAGTGGATAGCTGACCACTCCCCTTACCCTCGGAAACGAGGGGCGGAAAACCGTATAAAAAAACCATAAAAAACAAGGAGGAATAATGATGAAAAGAATGTTGTCCCTGCTTCTGGTCCTCGTAATGGTATTCGCACTTTGCGCATGCGGCCAGCAAGCCCCCGCAGCACCCGCAGCTCCCGCCGATCCCGCAGCACCTGCAGATCCCGCAGCTCCTGCAGCTCCCGCCGAGCCCGCAAAGCCCGCCGAGCTGAAACCCGTCAAATTCCTGCTCAACTGGACCATTGCCGCCGACCACAGCCCCTACTATGTGGCTCTGGAAAAGGGCTGGTATGAAGAAGCCGGTCTGGACGTTGAAGTTATCATCGGCCAGGGCTCCGGTTACTCCGTAACCGCTATCGACGCAGGTACCGCTGACATCGCAATCGCTGACGCTCCCGTTGTTTTCCAGTATCGTGAGCAGGGCGCAATGGCCAAGATCATCGGTATCATCTTCGACAACCATCCCAACTCCATGTACTACTGGGAAGACAGCGGCATGACCAAGCCCCAGGATATCGTTGGCAAGACTGTTGCCGTTCCTGAAACCGACGGTCATAAGGTCATGTGGCCCGCATTCGCAGCTATGCTGGGCATCGATCCCGACAGCGTTGAATTCGTCAACATCGAGTCCACCGCTAAGGTTTCCGCTCTTGCTTCCAAGAACGCTGACGTCGTCTTCGAGCTTCTCACCGGCTATCCCAACTTCGAGAGCGCAATTCCCGATGGCGGCTTCAACTACTTCCTCTGGGCTGACTATGGCTTCAACTGCTATGCTCACTCCTACATCACCAGCGATGACATGATCGCTAACGATCCCGAAACCCTGAAGGCATTCCTCGATGTAACTTATCGTGCATGGGAGTATGTCCTCAACAATCCCGAAGAGGCTATTGACATCCTTGCTAAGTATCACTCCATCAACACCGCTGACGTTCTCAAGGCTCTCCAGATCGAGTACTCCTTCCTGAAGACCCAGAACTACAAGGACAACGGTATCGGCTACATTGATGCCGGCAAGATGCAGCAGACTTATGACCTGGTCAACACCTATCAGACCGAGCTGAGCTTCGGCGTAGAAGACATCTTCGACGCAAGCTTCCTGCCCGCAACTCCCTACACCAACTTCGAGATGGAATAATTTCCGCTTAAAAATCAGCTATTTTTAAGTAAACTCAGCAATTTAATTAACCCCAGCAATTAGTTAACCCAGCAAACGGTGCCGCACCCTCAGCGGCGCGGCACCGTTCCCTTTATCAGACTTATTATACATATTCTACTTATCGAATTTTTTCGAGGAAAGAGCGGTCAACATGGAAGAAAAGAAAACACTATTGTCGATCCGCAACCTGAAAAAGGTTTACACTACTCGCGAGGGAGAGCTTGAAGCCCTTGGCAGTGTCTCCTTTGACGTGGGTATGCATGAATTTGTAAGTATTGTCGGCCCCTCAGGTTGCGGCAAAACCACCCTTATGCGCATTATTGCGGGTCTTATGCCCCAGACATCTGGTGAGCTGATTGTAGATAAAAATGAGTTCAATCCTCAGAAAGAAGTGGGCTTTGTTTTCCAGAAGGCTCTGCTTCTGGATTGGCGCAAGGTTATTGATAATGTCCTGCTACCCATCGAAATACTGAAGCTGGACAAGAAAAAATATATCCCCCGCGCCATGGAACTGCTTGAGCTCGTCGGTCTCAAAGGCTTTGAAAATTGCTATCCCAACGAGCTTTCCGGCGGTATGCAGCAGCGCGTATCCATTGCCCGCGCTCTCATCCACGACCCCAAGCTTATCCTTATGGACGAGCCCTTCGGAGCTTTGGACGCTATCACAAGAGAAAAGATGAACTTTGAGCTTCTGCGCATTTGGGCAGAGGCAAAGAAGACTGTTCTCTTTGTCACCCACGAAATCAGCGAGGCCGTGTTCCTCTCCGACCGTATAGTGGTTCTCTCCGCACGTCCCTCCCGCATGGTGGGCAACGTGGAAATCGAGTTGCCTCGCCCCCGCACCTTGGAGCAGAAGCTGCTGCCCGAGTTCAACCGCTATGCTCTCGACATCTACAATAGGTTGGAGGTAAAGTGATATGGCTAAATTTATGGAAGGAAAATTCGGCGTTGGCATTCGCGGCACCGGTCAGGTGGCCGTGCAGCATGCCGAAGCTATTGCCGCAAATCCCTATGTCTATGTTGCTGCCGTCTGCGGCCGCAGCAAGGAGAAGGCTCAGCTTCTGATTGATAAATATGCAATCGGAGCAAAGGCCTACGATAACTACGAAGATATGCTCTGCGACGAAAAGGTGGATATAGTTGTTGAGTGCATGCCCAACTACCTCCACGCAGAGGACAGCCTTCTGGCTTTCAAGGCCAACAAGCACCTTGTTCTTGAAAAACCCGTCGGCATCACCTATGAAGAGGTGGACGCCCTCTACAAGGCCGCAACCGCAAGCGAGAAGAAAACCGTTGTCAGCTTCCTCTGCCGCTGGGTACCCCTTGTGGCAAATCTGAAGCTGCTGGTTGAGTCCGGTGCCATCGGCGATGTTTACTACGCAGGCGCTGATTATTGGCACGGCATTAAACCTACCTTCTCCAGCTATCCCTGGATTCGCAAGAAAGAGTTTGCAGGCGGTGCAATGATTACCGGCGGCTGCCATGCAGCTGATATCGCCCGCTATCTCAACGGCGAAGTGGCCGAGGTTTGCGCCTTCTCCACCCGCGCCCGCGATGATTTCGACTTCGACACAACCCTTTCCGCCTCCGTGCGCTTTGTTAACGGCAGCGTAGGCCGCCTTTCCGCTTGCCTTGATGGTCTGGCCTTCCCCTACCAGTTCAACATTGATGTTCTGGGCACCAAGGGCGCCATCAGAAACGGCAAGCTCTACTCCAAGGGACTCTTCCCCTACCAGGACGACTGGGTGAATCTGCCTATGATAGAGCCTAACTCCGGTTCCGTTGACCATCATCCCTTCAAGCAGGAATGGGATGAATTCGTAAGCTCCATCGTAAACGGCACTCCCGTCCGCAGCACCGTTGCCGACGCATGCCGTTCCATGGACATTGCTCTGGCAGTCACCGAGTCCGCCATGACCGGAAAAAGCGTGCTGATCAAGCAGCGCTGAGGATTTCGCAATGCCTGAGTATCTTGTAAAAAATATGACCGCGGCGGAGCTCAAAAAGCGCGCCGCGCAAGCTCCCCCAATTATTA
>JAZUAQ010000186.1:0-19112 GCA_045638085.1 Oscillospiraceae bacterium | reverse complement strand
CCCCGTTATGTAAAAAAGCAAAAAAACGGGTCACCAATCGGTGCGCCGGCTTTTTATATTTTCTTGTTCAGGGTCTTTACGCAGTTTTTGCAGACAAGCTTACCCTTGTATTCAAGTAGGTTCTTGTCCTCGCCGCAGATAATGCAGTTGGGCTGATGCTTTCTGAGGATGATGCTGTCGCCCTCGACGAAAATTTCAACAGCGTCCTTTTCTGCAAGAGAGAAATTTCTTCTAATTTCGATGGGGAGAACGATTCTGCCGAGTTCATCGAGCTTGCGTATGATGCCGGTGGATTTCATATTCTTTCACTCCCGAATTAGCCTTTTAGGTGGCGTACAAATTGATTTAGTTAAATCTGTCATAGGGATAATATCAACAAAAAGAGCGAAAGTCAACGAAAAAAGAGGCAAAACCTAGAACATTCTGCGCATCTCTCTCCTAAGGCGGGAGATGATGCGCTTTTCAAGACGGGATATGTAGCTTTGGGATATGCCGAGCTTATCGGCAACCTCCTTTTGAGTGTATTCCTCCTCACCGCGAAGCCCGAAGCGGAGGGAGATGATGCGTTTCTCCCTCTCCCCAAGTCTGTCCACGGCTTCCATAAGAATGCGCTTTTCCGTGTCCTCCTCGATGGGACGAGAGACCTCATCGCTATCCGTGCCGAGAACATCGCTTAAAAACAGTTCGTTGCCGTCCCAATCGGTGTTCAAAGGCTGGTCAAAGCTCAGCTCGCTGCGAATAGTGGATATTTTTCGCAGATGCATGAGAATTTCGTTCTCAATGCAGCGGCTTGCGTAGGTGGCAAGCTTGATGTTTTTGTCGCTGCGGAAGGAGGTGATGGCCTTGATCAGTCCGATTGTGCCTATGCTGATAAGATCCTCCAGTCCAACTCCGGTGTTTTCGAATCGCCGCGCTATGTATACAACAAGGCGGAGATTATGCTCTATAAGCAAAGTCTTCGCCTTTTCGTCCCCTGCGCAGAGGGCGTCTATGGCGCTTTGCTCCTTGTCGGCAGTCAAGGGGGGAGGGAGGTTGTCGCTGCCGCCAATATAGTGGAGAGAGTCGGGAATCAGCAGACCGAAGCGGCTTGCATTAAAGCGAAAACGCTCCGCAAGAGTCATAATGCGTATGTAGTTTTTAATATTCATTTTTTTAACCTCCGTTAATAGCTCCGTTAATAAATTGCCCGATAGCTGCTGTCACGGCTTATGGGACCGGGAATGAGGGCAAGCAGACAGTGGGGTGCTTTTTTGCCGTTTATAAAGACCGCGTCAACGCGAAAGCAGGGGAGAAGCCCATTGGGATTTGTTGCGGTGAGACAGGGCAGAAGGCTGCCGCGCCCCCGCATACCATCCAAGGCATCCATTTCCAGCAGAAGAGACGCCGGGTCGAGAGCTGGCTGTTCCCTAAGCTCGGGGAAAAGTGGCGCAGCAGCTGCCCATTCCGCAACGATCACGGGTGCGCCCTTGCTGTCGCGAAGTTCATTGCCCGTGTCTCTGAGGGCTTTGAAGGAAACATTTCTGTCCCGAAGGCTTACTTCGACCTTGCCCACTTCCGCTCTGCCGCGGCGGGCAGCCCCACGAAAAACAATGCTGAGCAGGGCATAGCAAAGGGCAAAGGAAAGTATCAGAGTCCGAAGGGAAAGAGGCAGCACGAGGGATTTGGAGGGGTCAACTCCGCCTATGCTCAGCGCTGCGTAAACCGCACCGCCAAAGGCTGCGGAAACCGCGAAAAAGACCGCTGTTGCGCGGAGGAAGCCTCCTAAGCCTCCGAAGGCGATGGCTGCAAGGGCAATTCCCGAAAAGATTTTACAGGCGGCAAGGGCGAAAAACTGAGGGTAAGCAAGGCTGCCCACTGCGTATGCCCCACCCCAGAGGGCTGCCAGTGCCATTCTCCAACGGACAAGGGGGAGAGCGCAGATTTTCCCCGTGGAAAGCAGCAGGAGATAGTCGATAACAAAATTCAGCGCAAGTACGCTGTCTGCATAGATAATTCTCATGTTTGCCATTTTAGTTCCAATCTAACGCAAAGTCAGTCAAACGGGGGAGCCACCCTCGGAGAACTTTTGCATACCGGTACTGATTAGAAATTTTTGCATTTGCCTATATTGTCAAATGGGGCATATCGTGTTAAAATATCCCGTGATATATTAATAAATGTAAAAGGAGAGGTTTTAATGAGCGAAGCCAAACCTGTATATAAGAGAGTGCTGCTGAAAGTCAGCGGCGAAGCTCTTGCGGGAGAAAAAAAGACCGGCCTTGATTTTGGCGTTATCAAGAGCGTTTGCGAGGCTGTAAAGAAATGCACCGAGATGGGCGTTGAAGTTGGTATCGTTGTTGGCGGCGGCAACTTCTGGCGCGGCGCCAAGGATGGCGGCGGCAAGATGGAGCGCACCCGCGCTGACCACATGGGTATGCTGGCAACTGCCATGAATGCGCTGGCTCTCAGCGATGTTTTTGAGCAGATAGGTGTTCCCGTCCGCGTTCAGACCGCTATCACCATGGCACAGATTGCAGAGCCCTATATCCGCCTGAAGGCAGACAGCCATCTTGGCAAGGGCAAGGTTGTCATCTTCGGATGCGGCACCGGCAACCCCTATTTCTCCACCGATACTGCTGCGGTGCTTCGTGCCGCTGAAATCGGTGCAGACGCCATTCTGCTTGCAAAGAATATTGACGGCGTATATTCCGCTGACCCCAAGCTTGACCCCAACGCAATCAAGTATGACCATATCAGCTATGACGAGGTTCTGGCTCAGCATCTGGCTGTTATGGACTCCACCGCAACCAGCCTCAGCATGGATAACAAGATTCCCGTTATCGTTTTCGCGCTGAAGGATCCCGAGAATATCATCCGCGTCATACTGGGCGAGGATATTGGAACTAAAGTTAACTGATCAAATATAGGAGGAAGACAAAATGTCCGAATACAAAGAGTTTACCGACAGAATGGAAAAAACCTGCTCCGTGCTGGTAGAAAGCTTCAATTCCGTACGCGCAGGCCGCGCAAACGCTGCTGTTCTCGATAAGATCACCGTTGAGTACTATGGCACCGTTACCCCCATCCAGCAGCTGGCAACTATTTCCACCCCCGACCCCCGCACTCTGGCAATTCAGCCTTGGGACGCAAGCGTTCTGAAGGGCATTGAGAAGGCTATCCTCGCTTCCGACCTGGGCATCAACCCCCAGAACGACGGCCGCGTTATCCGCCTTGTTTTCCCCCAGCTTACCGAGGAGCGCCGCAAGGATCTTGCAAAGCAGGTCAAGAAGTACGGCGAAGACGCCAAGGTAGCTATCCGCAACATCCGTCGCGATGCTATGGATAAGTTCAAGAAGATGCAGAAGGCTTCCGAGATCACTGAGGACGATTGCAAGGATCTTGAAAAGGGCATTCAGAAGCAGACTGACGATTATATCAAGAAGATTGAAGGCCTTTGCGCAAAGAAGGAAAAGGAACTCACCGAGATATAATGAAATTTAATTTCAACAAGAAGGCGGAGGAGATTGATTTCGGCAATCTCCCCCGCCATATTGCCATTATTATGGACGGCAACGGCCGCTGGGCAAAAAAGCGCCGCATGCCCCGCACCGCCGGGCACGCCGTTGGTGCGGAGACTTTCCGAAAGATCGCAACCTATTGCAAGGACATAGGTCTTGATTATCTCACCGTCTACGCATTCTCCACGGAAAACTGGAAGAGACCTCAGGAGGAAGTGGACGCAATAATGCGTTTGCTTGAAAAATACCTCCTTGAAGCCATCGAAAAGATGGAGCGGGATAAGGTCAAAATGAAGTTTTTCGGTGACGTGAGTGTGCTCAGCCCCCGCCTTCGTGAGCTTATTGCCAATACCGAGGAGATAAGCAAGCGTTTTGAGGGTTGTCAGGTGAATATATGTATCAACTACGGCGGCAGGGACGAGATAGTCCGTGCCATGCGCCGCTATGCCTCCGAGGTGGCTGAGGGCAGAGAAAACAACATAGACGAGGCCGGCATTTCCGATTATCTCTTTTCTGCAGGAGTTCCCGACCCCGACCTTCTCATCCGCCCCGGCGGAGAATACCGCCTGAGCAATTTCCTTATGTGGCAGTCTGCCTATTCTGAGCTTTATTTCACCGAGACCCTTTGGCCTGATTTCGACGAGAAAGAGATAAACCGCGCAATTGCCGAGTTCCAGCGCCGCGAGCGCAGATACGGAGGCGTGTGATGAGCTTTCTTGTGGCTCTGGCATCGGATAGCCCTTTAGAGGTGCTGCCCAACCCCCACATGAAAATGTATTCCGTCAATGAAGCCCTTGAGGCGGGAATCGAAGTGCCCCAAAGCATGCTCATGGATTATGAGCTGGACAGGGATGAACCCGATACCGTGCTGTGGAGCGACATTGAACCTGTGATAGATATCGAAAAGGGTATTTTTGAACTGCCCGATCCCGACGATAATTTCGATATCTGGCCCATAGATACGGGAGATGACCTCCAAAGCAAGAAAAGTTATCTTGCCGCGGTTGAGTGGAATCGCTGCACTCCCCCGAGAGCGGAAATGCTTCTTGACTATATCCGCCGCCACATGGAAAAGGCGGAGGACGTGGAGCTTTGGCATACATGGATGGGCGGAAACGGGGAAGAGGAGTTTCCCCCTCTCGTGAAACGCGAGGAAAAGACCCTCGGCTCTCTCACTGTGGAGGATATATGCCGCTTTTGCGAGAGTGATGTTTTCCAAAGCTATTTTGATAATGTCGATATAGGAAAGCAGTATTGCCTGCTTATAAGCAAATGACCCTTTGAAAGGAAGAAACGCGTTGAAGACAAGAATAATCGTGGCAATCATAGGAGTGCCTCTGCTTCTGGCAGTTATATTTTTCGCCCCCGTATGGGTATACGGTCTGTTTGTAGGTCTTATAGCAGGCATGTCTGCATGGGAGCTTTTGCGCTGTGTGGGTGGAGTTACCCTCCGCATGCTCTGGATAAGCACTGCGAGCGCGGGACTTATGCCCTTTTTGTCCACGATTTATGATGCGGGCGCGGTTTTCACCGTTATGGTGTTCCTGCTTTTTGCCGCAATGCTCTGCGAGCTTATGCATTCCGTATCCCACGAAAAGGGACTCAAGCTTGAAACTGTGGCTCTCTGCGTTCTCGCGGGCGCTGTTATGCCCTTGATGCTCACAAGTCTTGTGAAGCTTGCCCAGCGTCCCCACGGTATTGTCTATGCGCTGCTTCCTTTCGTTGTGGCGTTCCTGAGCGACTCGGGCGCTTATTTTGTGGGAATTTTCTTTGGCAAGCATAAGCTTTGCCCTCTCCTTTCCCCTAAGAAGACCATTGAAGGCGCAATTGGCGGTCTTGCCGTCACCATAGCTGCCATGATTGCCTATGGCTTTATACTGAAGGCTTTGGACTTCAATGTTAATTTCTATATGCTGGTCATCTATGGCATCTTCGGATCCGCGGCCTGCCAGCTGGGCGACCTGAGTTTCTCCGCCATCAAGCGCCTTTACGGTGTTAAGGACTACGGAAGAATACTCCCCGGTCACGGCGGCATGCTTGACCGCTTTGACAGCACGTTCTGGACTGCTGTTATGGTGGATATTCTCGTGAGCTGGCTGCCTGCCTTTGAAAAAATAGTGTAAGTGCTTTTATAGAGAGATAATTAATTATGATGCAAAATATCAGTATTCTTGGCTCCACGGGAAGCATAGGCCGCCAGACCTGCGCCGTTGCGGAGCATCTTGGAATAAAGGTCTCCGCCCTTGCGGCGCGGAGAGATATAAAGCTTCTTGAAGCTCAGGCGCGGCGCTTTCGCCCGCGCCTTGTGGCCGTTTTTGAGGAAAATGCAGCAAAGGCACTTAGGGATGCCCTTTCCGATATGGATGTGGAGGTTCTCAGTGGCGAGGAAGGCCTTATCGCGGCGGCAACTGTTGAGGAGGCCGACTGCGTTGTAACGGCGGTAAGCGGTTCCATAGGGCTTCGTCCCACCCTTGCGGCAATTGATGCAGGCAAGCGCATTGCCCTCGCAAACAAGGAAACCCTGGTATGCGCCGGTGACATCGTTATGGCAAGAGCGGAGGAAGTTGGCGCGGAGATTATCCCCGTGGACTCCGAGCATTCTGCGATTTTTCAGAGCATAGGCGGTATGCAGCGTAAAGAGGAACTCAAGCGCATCCTCCTCACAGGCTCAGGCGGACCTTTCAGAGGCCTCAGCAGACAGGATACCTACTATAAAACTCCCGCGCAGGCTGTGAGCCATCCCAATTGGAGCATGGGTGCCAAGATAAGTGTTGACAGCGCAACCATGATGAACAAGGGTCTTGAGTTTATTGAGGCTATGCATCTTTTCGCTGTGCCTCCCGAGAGAATAACGGTTGTTGTTCATCCCGAGAGTATCATCCATTCCGCCGTTGAAATGATAGACGGAAGCGTTATAGCCCAGCTTGCAGTCCCGGATATGGGACTGCCCATACAGTATGCTTTAACTTATCCCGAGCGAGTCGTGTCTCAAAGCGCCGCACTGGATCTTTTCACCGCGGGAGATATGCATTTTGAAAAGCCCGATCTGGAGAAAACACCTTGCCTCCGTCTTGCGATGGAATGCGCAGCAAGAGGCGGCAGTGCCCCCTGCATTATGAGCGCTGCCAACGAGGCTGCGGTAGGGCTGTTCCTTGAAGAGAAAATACCCTTCGGCGCTATCTATGAATGTGTTGCCGAAGCATTGGACAGCATAGATATAATAGACAAACCCTCTTTGGAGGAAATTATTTCCGCGGACGCGCAGGCCCGCGAAGCAGTTAAAAGGATTTTTGGCAAATGGTCATAATTTTCGCAATACTGGCATTCGGAATTCTCATAGCCGTTCACGAATTGGGACATTTCTTCGCCGCCAAGGCTTTTGGCGTGAAGGTGGAGGAGTTTTCCCTTGGCATGGGTCCCGCAATCCTGAAAAAGCAGGGAAAGGAAACTCTCTATAGTCTCCGTCTGCTGCCCCTTGGCGGTTTCTGCGCTATGGAGGGCGAGGACGAAGAGGTGGATTCTCCCCGCGCTTTCAGCTCTCAGAAGGCATGGAAGCGGGCGATCATTCTCTGCGCAGGCGCGGCCATGAACTTCGTAATGGGCTTTATTCTGGTGCTTTGCATAGCTCCTATGACGGCAAACTTTGTGGAGCCCGTCATTGACTCTTTTATGGAGGGCTGCCCTTATGTTGGTCAGGAGGCTCTTATGGAGGGCGACAGAATCTATTCTGTGGACGGCCACCGTACCTTCTTCACCAATCATGTTTCCGAGTATATGCTCCGCAACGGCAGCGAGTATCATGACATAGTCCTTATCCGCGACGGTCACCGCGTAAAGCTGAATGATTTTTATATGGTGCCTGTTGAATACGCTCAAAGCGACGGAAGCACGGTTTTGAAATATGGACTTTATTTCGCACCCCGCGATTTCGGACTTTGGGCAAATATAAAATACGCATGGTACGGAAGCCTTGATTTCTGCCGCCTTGTCTGGGATTCTCTCGGAATGCTGTTCAGCGGGCAGGTGGGCATCCGTGATATGAGTGGGCCTGTGGGAGTCGTGGATTTTGTCAACGACATGGCTCAGGAGGCGGAAACCACCAGGGAAGCCGCCTTTGACTTCTGCTATATTTTTGCCATCATTGCGGTGAACCTGGCGGTTATGAATATGTTGCCTATCCCCGCATTGGACGGAGGAAGAGTGTTCTTCCTTATCGTCACATGGATAATTGAGAAAATAAGCCGCCGTAAGCTCAACCCCAAATACGAGGGATATATCCATACGGGAGCCTTTGTTCTCCTTATGGGCTTTATGGTGTTTATAATGTTCAGTGATGTTTTGAAAGCTTTCTTTGGAGTTTGATATGAAAAGAGAGAACACACGAAGAATATATGTGGGCGGCGTCCCAATAGGCGCAGGCGCGGCTGTCAGCGTGCAGAGTATGTGCAACACCTCCACCGCTGATGCCGAGGCGAGCCTTGCCCAGATAAATGCCCTTTATAAGGCGGGCTGCGATATTGTGCGTCTTGCGGTGCCCGATATGGCTGCAGCTGCCGCTATGGAGCGCATTGCCGCGGAAAGCCCCATCCCCGTGGTGGCGGATATCCATTTTGACTACCGTCTTGCCCTTGCGTGCGTTAAGGCGGGGGTACATAAAATTCGCATAAACCCCGGCAATATAGGCGGTACTGAGCGTGTCCGTGCTGTTGCGGAAGCTTGCGGGGAAAAGAATATACCTATCCGCATAGGTGTAAACAGCGGAAGCCTTGAAAAGGAACTGCTCCGTAAATATGGCGCGCCTACTGCCGAGGCAATGGTTGAGAGCGCTGAAAAACATATAGCCATGCTCACAGATTGTGGGTTTGAGGATATTTGCCTTTCTCTCAAGGCCTCCGATGTGCCTCTCACCGTGGGAGCATACCGCCTTGCCGCGGAGAAATTTCCCTATCCCCTCCATGTGGGAGTAACAGAGGCGGGAACAAGCTATATGGGTCTTGTTCAGTCTGCCGTTGGCATAGGCACCCTGCTCAATGAAGGCATAGGCGACACCATCCGCGTTTCCCTCACCGCCGATCCCGTGGAGGAAATAAAAGCGGGTATATCCATACTGAAAGCTGCGGGACTTCGTCGCGGCGGCGTTAAAATCGTGTCCTGCCCCACCTGCGGAAGGACACAGATAGACCTCATTTCCACCGCACGAGAGGTGGAAGAGCGCCTTTCTGACCTTAAAAAGGACATTACCGTTGCGGTAATGGGCTGCGTTGTAAACGGTCCCGGAGAGGCAAGGGAAGCCGACTTCGGCCTTGCAGGAGGCAAGGGAGAGGCCGTGCTTTTCAAAAAAGGAGAGATAGTCTCCAAAGTGGCGGAGGAGGATATGGTCTCCGCATTGCTTAAACTCATTAACGAAGGCTGAGATAGATAATGGCAGAAAAAATTGCTTTTTTACAGGTGTTTCCCTGCTGCGGCGGCTGCACGTCAATGTGCGGCGGTCTTGACAAGGCAAGCCTGAGCACAGTTGTTATAGAGAAAGAAAGCCGCAGCATGACTGCGGCCGCCTTCTTTGCCCAGATGCCTGCGCCTGCCGAATTGAAAATACTTGAGGACACCATTGCTGCGGAATTTTCCCTTTCCACCGTGGAGATAATCCCCGATTATCCCAGACCGGAGATAAAGCCCGCCCCCAAGAGCGAGCCTCCCAAGGAACCAAAGGGACGCAGAGACTTCCGCAGCCCTCCCGCCCCCGCAATCAGCGGCGGCGATATGCTGATGGGCAAAAGCGCCCGAGGCGAGATCGTAAGCATGGACACCATCTCTACAGAGAGTATGGATGTTGTTGTCCGCGGAAGAGTTTTTGCTGTGGACAGCAGAGAAATCCCCAAAAATCAGGCGGCGGTTCTCTCTTTCTGCATGACCGATGAAACAGGTTCTGTCCATGTTTCCAAATACCTGAGAGACAAGTCTCCCGATAAGGAAATCGTGGATAAAATCAAAAACGGTATGTATCTCACCGTAGGCGGAGAGATGGCATATAACCGCTATGATGACGACCTTGTGCTCAACCCCCGCTTTATTCAGGAGGCAAAAGCCCCTCCGGTGCGAATGGATAACGCTGCAGAGAAGCGAGTTGAGCTCCATCTCCATACCCGTTTTTCCACTCAGGATGCCCTTACCGACCCTGCTGCGGCTATAAAAAGAGCCGCAAAATGGGGCCACAAGGCCATCGCCATAACCGACCACGGCTGCGCCCAGGCTTTCCCAGATGCATGGCATGCCGCAGAGAAAGCCGGTATCAAGGTCATTTACGGTCTTGAGGGCTATTATATAAACGATGTGGACGAGCGTCTTGCGGTCCATGGAGAGAGCGAAGTGTCACTCGACAGCGAATTTGTGGCCTTCGACATTGAATGCACGGGACTTTATTCCTACCGCGACCGCATAACCGAAATCGGTGCGGTAATTTTCCGCGGCGGCGAAATAGTGGATACATTCAACACCTTTGTTGACCCCGGTATGCCTATTCCTGCAGAGATAGTCCGCCTCACAGGCATTACCGATGCCGACGTGAGCGGAGCGCCCAAGGAGGATGAAGCCCTCCGCGCCTTTATGGCCTTCTGCGGAGAGCGCCCCATTATTGCACATAACGCAGATTTTGATGTGGGCTTTCTCAGCGCCTGCGCTGAGCGCCACGGCATAAAGTTTGCCCCCGTTTATATGGATACCCTCGTCCTTGCCCAGACCTTGCTGCCCCATCTCAAGCGCCATAAGCTTGACACCGTCAG
The DNA here is from genome assembly GCA_045638085.1 of Oscillospiraceae bacterium. GTDB lineage: Bacteria > Bacillota > Clostridia > Oscillospirales > Oscillospiraceae > SIG459. The sequence continues at coordinate 8,836 of JAZUAQ010000186.1, read as the reverse complement.
CAACTATCTCTCCCTCCCCGAATTCAACCATCACAGAGCCAGCGATGACGCAATGGTGGTTGCCCGCATAATGGATAAATTTATCCCCATGCTCAAGGAAAAGGGCGCGGAGAAGGTCAGCCAGATAGAGGAAGCCTTGCTGCAGGTGAAGAAAAACGGAGTCCGCAGCCAGAAGGCAAAGCATATAATATTGCTTGTTAAAAACAAGGTGGGTCTTAAAAACCTCTATAAGATGATAAGCAAGAGCTATCTTGAGAATTTCCATCGCAATCCTATTATCCCCAAGAGCGTAATTCTGGAACACCGCGAGGGCATAATAATCGGCTCCGCCTGCGAAGCGGGTGAGTTTTTCGACGGAGTTGTCCGCCGCAAGAGTGATGCAGAGCTTCGTCGCATAGGTGCTTTCTATGACTTTTTGGAGATTCAGCCCATTTGCAACAACCGCTTTATGATTGAAAACGGCACGGTCTCCGATGACGAGGGACTCCGTGATTTCAATCGCCGCGTTGCAAAAATTGCCCGTCAGCTGGGCAAGCCCCTTGTGGCAACGGGCGATGTCCATTTCCTTGACCCTCAGGACGAGATTTATCGTCATATTCTCCTTGCCGCAAAGAAATTCTCTGATGCGGATAAGAGCCTGCCCATCTACTTCAAGACCACAGAGGAGATGCTGGAAGAATTCGCTTATCTGGGTGAAAAGGAATGCTATGATGCCGTTATAGGCAATCCCAATGCCATTGCTGATCAGTGCGAGGATATTGAGCTTCTCCCTAAGGGCATACTCTTTGCTCCCAAAATTGAAAACTCCGACACGGAGCTTACAAGACTTGTCTATGAAAAAATGACCTCTCTCTACGGAGATGAGCCTCCTGCCGTTGTGAAAGAGCGCGTAGACACGGAGCTTAAAACCATATTGGATCATCACTATGACGTTATATATATGTCCGCCCAGAAGCTTGTTCATAACTCTCTTGAGAACGGCTATCTGGTTGGATCCCGTGGCTCCGTCGGCTCATCCATCGTGGCATATATGTCGGGTATCACGGAGGTTAACAGCCTTCCCGCCCATTACCGCTGCGAGAAATGCCGCTACAGCGACTTTGAAAGCGGAAAGGGCTGGGGCTGCGGCGCGGATATGCCCGATGCCACCTGCCCCGTCTGCGGGGAAAAGCTGATGAAGGACGGCTTCGATATCCCCTTCGAGACCTTCCTTGGTTTCCCCGGAAACGAAAAAACTCCCGATATCGACCTTAACTTCTCTGGCGAATATCAGGCAAAAGCCCACAAATATACGGAAGAGCTTTTCGGCTCCGACCATGTTTTCCGCGCAGGAACAATCGGTACTCTGGCGGAAAAAACCGCATATGGATATGTGCTTAAGTATCTGGAAGAACGCGGGCTGAAGGTCACAAAGGCGGAGGAAAACCGCCTCGCCCTTGGCTGCGTGGGCGTCAAGCGTACCACAGGTCAGCATCCCGGTGGACTTGTCGTCATCCCTCAGGATATGGATGTCACCGATTTCTGCCCCGTTCAGCACCCTGCCGACGACCCGGAGAGCGACATCATCACAACCCATTTCGAATATCACTGCATGGAGGATAACCTCCTGAAGCTTGACGAACTGGGTCATGATGACCCAACCATGATTCGTATGCTTGAGGATATGACAGGTGTGGACGCAAAGCGCATCCCCCTTGATGACCCTCAGACTATGGAGATTTTCCGAAGCCCCCTGCCTTTGGGACTGACGGATGATGACCCCGTCATCGGCAAAACCGGTAGTATAGGCATTCCCGAATTCGGCACGGGCTTCACACGTCAGATGCTTGTGGATACTCAGCCCGAGGGCTTTGATATTCTGGTCCGTCTTTCAGGTTTCAGCCACGGCACCGATGTTTGGCTTGGAAACGCCAAAGACCTTATCACAAGCGGCACTGCCTCCGTTAAAGAAACTGTTGGCTGCCGCGACGATATTATGCTCTATCTTATCGAAAAGGGCATGGAGCCCAAGATGGCCTTCAAAATTATGGAGGCAGTCCGAAAGGGCAAGGTTAAAAAAGGCGGCTTCAGCGAGGGTTGGAGAGAGAAAATGGAGGAATTGGGTGTGCCCGAATGGTACATCGAGTCCCTTGCAAAGATAGCCTACCTCTTCCCCAAGGCTCACGCGGTGGCCTATGTTATGATGGCCTTCCGCATCGCCTACTTCAAAGTGCATCATCCCCAGGCCTTCTATAGCGCCTATTTCTATCGCCGCAGCCAGAAGAATACCTTCGATGCGGAGAGCATGACTCAGGGATTGGACACCGTGAAAAAGAAGATGCAGGAAATCAAGAATAACCCCAAGCCTACCGCCAACGAAGAAGACCTTTATACCACTTTGGAAGCGGTCTACGAGTTTTATATGCGCGGCCTGAGCTTTGCGCCCATCGACCTCTATGAGTCTGATGCAACAAAGTTCCTCCCTGTGGGAGATAAGCAGCTTCGCGCCCCCTTTGTATCCATCTCCGGTCTTGGTGAAACTGCCGCAAGAGACCTTGCCGCCTGCACCAAGAAGGGACTTAGCTTCGTCTCCATCGAGGATGTTTTCGCTGCCTGCCCCAAGGTCAGCCAGACTCATATTGAAACCCTCAAGAATATGGGCGCTCTGGGCGATATGCCCGAGACAAGCCAGATGAGTCTGTTTTAACTTATAAGAGAAAAAGAGGCAGCCTTCAGGCGGCCTCTTTTTTATATTCGACAAAGTTTGCGGTTAGTCTATGTTTTTCGACAGAAAATGTCGAAAAATAGTAAGTGCGATGCTGTTGTAATAGTTCGGAAATATATGCTAAAATAAGCTCAGAGTTCTTTTGAATTTTGGAGTGATAAGAAATGAAAAAGCAGATCAGCGTCATAGTTGCCGATTCGTCGGATTGCTTCAGAAAAATGCTGAGCGAGCTTATTGACGCTGAAGAGGATATGTGCGTTGTTGCGGCTGTGGATAACGGACGCAAGGCTGCAGAGTATATATCGCAGACAGAGCCTGATGTTCTGATTGCGGATTTGCTCCTGCGTGAAATGGAGGGTTTGAGTCTGATAACCCTGCTTAAGGACAATGGCAAGCTGCCATATACCATCCTCTGCTCAGGCTTTTTCAATGATTATGTTGCGGAGGAGGCCAGTAATCTCGGCGTTGCCCGCTTTTTCCCAAAGCCCTGCAGAGCGACGGCGCTGATAGAGTCCATCCGTGGCTGCAATGGCCGTGACATGGAAGAGAAGCGCATAAGCCAGAGCCTGCAGCGGGACGAGCTGGAGCGGGATATTGACGAGGTTCTCCTGAGAATCGGAATAATGCCCCATCTTATGGGCTATGGCTATCTTAAAGCTGCTTTGGCAATGGCTTATGAGGACAGAGAGCTGCTTCTTGGCGTTACAAAGGTGCTTTATCCTGCCCTTGCAAAGCGTTTTGACACAAGTCCGGCCAATCTTGAGCGCTGCATAAGAAGCGCTGTGGAGATTGCGTGGAGAGAGGCGGGAAGAATAAGGCGGGATGAATTTTTCGCGGACGAGGGATGGAATTCTCCGGATAAAAAGCCAGGCAATACCCGCTTTATGAGAATGGCTCTTGAACTGATAGACAGAAAAAGAAAATAATAAAGCCTTCAATCGCCGCGGTATAGTCCGCGGCGATGTTTTTTGGAGAAAAAGTTTTATATATCGAAAAAAAAGTTTAAATTAATTGCCGAAAGGTGTTGCAATTTGCTGTGAGGGTATTATAATAAATCATGTTTAGTGTTAGAAGACAAAAAGTTTAGTAAACAGAAACGGAGGGTTGCTTTGTGGATATCGGAAGCAGGATAAAACATCTTCGAAAACAGAAGGGTCTGACCCTTGAGGAACTTGCAAGCCGCAGCGAACTGAGCAAGGGTTTTCTCTCTCAGCTTGAGCGCAATCTGACCTCGCCCTCCATTGCAACGCTGGACGATATTCTTGAGGCTCTGGGCAGCAGCCTTTCCGAGTTTTTCAGAGAGGATAAGGACGAGAGATATATTTTCCGCAAGGCGGATTTCTATGTTGATGAGCGTGATACCCACACGGTGAACTGGATAGTTCCCAACTCCCAGCGCCATCGTATGGAGCCTGTGCTTATCGAGCTTCCCGCGGGGGGCAAGAGCTTCGAAATGGCTCCCCATGACGGTGAGGAGTTTGCCTATGTCCTTGAAGGCAGCGTAACACTGTGCTGCGACGGAAAACAGTATCAGGTGAAGAAGGGCGAAACCTTCTATCTGCAGGGCAAGAGCTACCACTATATTTTCAACGACAGAAAGACCCCGGCCAAGGTTCTGTGGGTCTCCACACCCCCACTGTTTTGAGGAGGATAAAGGAATTGGAAGAGAGAAGAAAGCTTATTCAGCTTAAAAATATAACCAAAAGCTGGGAGGATGGTCAGGTTGTTCTGGACGACATCTCCCTTGATATCTATGATAACGAATTTATAACACTGCTGGGACCTTCTGGCTGCGGCAAGACCACCACTCTGCGCCTCATAGGCGGCTTTGAGCAGCCCAACGAGGGCGACATAGTCTTTATGGGCAAGCGCATAAACGATGTGCCTCCCCATAAGCGCAATGTCAACACCGTTTTCCAGAAGTATGCCCTTTTCCCCCATCTCAGCGTCTTTGAAAATGTGGCTTTTCCCCTCCGTGAAAGAAAGCTGCCTAAGGCTGAGATTGAGGAAAAGGTCAACGATATGCTGCGCCTTGTTATGCTGACAGGTTTTGAAAACCGCAGCGTCACCCGCCTTTCCGGCGGTCAGCAGCAGCGTGTTGCCATTGCCCGCGCCCTTGTCAATCATCCCAAGGTACTGCTTCTGGATGAGCCTCTCGGCGCTCTGGACCTTAAACTGCGCAAGGATATGCAGCAGGAGCTTAAGAAAATCCAGAAGGCAACGGGAATAACCTTCGTCTTCGTCACCCACGATCAGGAAGAGGCACTGAGCATGTCCGACACCATCGTGGTAATGAGCGAGGGACGCATCCAGCAGATAGGTACCCCCACAGATATCTATAACGAGCCCGAAAACGCTTTTGTTGCCGACTTTATAGGCGAGAGTAACATCGTTGACGGTATTATGCTTTCCGACTATAAGGTATCTTTCTCCGGCCATACCTTCGACTGCGTTGACGCGGGTTTCGGCCGCAGAGAGAGTGTGGACGTTGTTGTCCGCCCCGAGGACGTGGACATTGTTCCTCTTGAGAAAGGTATGCTTCAGGGCGTTGTAACCTCTGTCACCTTCATGGGTGTCCATTATGAAATAATAGTGGATATAAACGGCTTCAAGTGCATGATTCAGACCACCGATTATTGCGGTGTTGACGAGCATATAGGCATCTATATCGAGCCCGAAGCCATTCATGTTATGAAGAAGAGCGAATATTCCGGTATGTTCGGCGACTACTCCTCCTTCTCCAACGAGCTGGATGAGCTTTCAGACGCAGAAAGCGAGATAGAAGAATGAGGAGAAGAAAAACCGAAAGGGAGAGGAGGGAGTTCAGAGCCCGCCACGGCCTGCTTGCTCCCTATACCCTCTGGTCGGCACTTTTCATCATAGTGCCCCTGATATTCGTGGCATACTATGCCTTCACGGATAATAACTTCAACTTCACCACGGACAACATCACCCGCTTTTTCACCGCTACCAGTCAGGTTGCCAATGCTGACGGAAGCATGAGCGAGGTCCGCACCTATATAGTTATTTTCCTGCGAAGCCTGAAGCTTGCCATTATCTCCACACTGATATGCCTGTTGCTTGGCTATCCTGTGGCCTACATTATGGCACGCGCTCCCGAGAAGGCACAGAAAACGATGATGACCCTTATTATGATTCCCATGTGGATGAACTTGCTCATCCGCACCTATGCATGGATGACCATTTTGCAGGATACCGGTATCCTCAACGGCATCCTCGGATATCTGGGACTGGGTCAGATTCATATCATAGGCACCGAGGCGGCTGTTGTCATCGGCATGGTCTATGACTATTTCCCCTACATGATTTTGCCCATTTATTCCATTATGGCAAAGATGGATATCAAGCTCATCGAGGCTGCCCGCGATTTGGGCTGCTCCGGTGTCAGCGTGCTGAGAAGGGTCATATGGCCCTTGAGTCTCCCCGGTGTTATCTCCGGCGTTACCATGGTTCTCATCCCCTCTATCAGCACCTTCTATATCTCACAGAAGCTTGGTAACGGCAAGTTCTTCCTGATAGGTGACGCAATCGAGGGACAGTATGTGGCAAATAACCTGCATTTTGCCGCTGCTATCGCCTTTATACTGATGGTAATACTTCTCGTAGGCATGGCTTTAATGAAGTATTTCGTCAATAAGAAGACTTATGGAGGTGCCGCATGAAAACAGCCTCCAGAATTTATACCGCAATAATTTTCATCTTCCTCTTCGCACCCATAGCAATCCTTCTGGTATTTTCCTTCAATGAAGCCAAGAGCCTTTCCGTTTTCTCAGGCTTCTCTCTGAAATGGTATCAGGAGCTTTTCCGCGACAGCGAAACTCTGGGCGCAGTGAAGAACACCCTCATTCTGGCAACCAGCGCCGCCCTTATCTCCACCGTTATGGGCACTGCTGCCAGCGTTGGCATCAATAAGCTCCGCAGCCGTTGGTACAGAGCAGCTCTGGATCAGGTTACCAATATCCCCATGATAAACCCTGAAATCATCACCGGTATCAGCCTTATGCTGATGTTCGTTTTCGTGGGACGCATTTTTGGCGCAACAACCTCTCTGAGCTTCTGGACAATGCTCATAGCCCATATAACATTCTGTCTGCCCTATGTCATATTGCAGGTGCTGCCAAAGCTCCAGCAAATGGACCGCTCCCTGCCCGAGGCGGCAATGGATTTGGGCTGCACTCCAATAAGAGCATTTTTCAAGGTTGAGCTGCCCGAAATTATGCCCGGCGTTGTAACGGGTATGATTATGGCATTCACCATGAGCCTTGATGACTTCGTCATAAGCTACTTCACCTCCGGCAACGGCTTCCAGACCCTTCCCATCAGCATCTATAATATGACCAAGAAAACGGTCACTCCCAAGATGTATGCCCTTGCAACCCTTATCTTCTTCGCAATCCTCGCCCTGCTGCTGCTCAGCAATCTGGCGGATAACGACGATGCAAGAGCTGCGCGAGCAATCCGCCGCAGCCAGCGTGCCGCAAGGAAGGCGGAGAGAATGGTGCGCAAGAGCCGCGAACCCGTTGAAAATCCCGTACGCAAGATAGTTCTTCCCATAATCGGCTTCGTCGCAATCGCCGCAATCGCCGTCAACGCATTCATAGGCAGAGACACGTTGGAGCTTAATGTGTATAACTGGGGTGAATATATCTCCGACGGCAGCGAGGGCAGCTTCGATACCATCGATGAGTTCGAGAAGTGGTATAAAGAAACCTATGGACAGAAAATAAAGGTGAACTATACCACCTTTGCCTCCAACGAGGATATGTATAACAAGATTTCCTCCGGCGCTGTCAGCTACGACGTTATCATCCCCTCGGACTATATGATCCAGCGTATGATAAGTGAGGATATGCTCCTGCCAATAGACTACAGCAATATCCCCAATTATCAGTATATTGATGAGAGCTTCCGCGGTCTTTATTATGACCCGGATAACCTCTACACCGTTCCTTATGCCTACGGTATTATCGGCATTATCTATGATGCCAATGTGGTTGATGAGGCAGATACAGGTTCTTGGGATCTCCTTTGGAACGAGAAGTATGCAAACCAGATTCTCCAGTTTAACAATGCACGCGATGCTTTCGGCACGGCTATGTATAAGCTGGGTGCGGATGTAAACACCACGGACCACGCGGTCTGGGATGCAGCTTTCGAAGAGCTGCGCGCACAACTGCCTCTGGTTAAGAGCCGTGTTATGGACGAAATCTATAACATGATGGAGTCCGGAGAGGCCTCCGTTGCAGCCTACTATGCAGGTGACTACTTCACCATGAAGGATGCTCAGGCGGACAATGTGGATCTTAGATTCTATTATCCCGAACCCACCAACTATTATATAGACGCAATGTGCATTCCCACCTGCTGCGAGAATAAGGACCTTGCGGAGATATTCATTAACTATATGCTCTCCGAAGAGCCCGCAGTGGCAAATGCCGAGTATACCTGCTATGCATCCCCCAACCGCCTCGTTTATGAGAGCGAGACCTATATCGAGGATATGGGTGAGGAGGCAATGGCTGTGCTCTATCCCGAAATGGATGATTTCTCTGAGCTTTATAACAAATATGCATATCGTAATATGTCCACCGATATGCTCCAGTATCAGAACACCCTCTGGGAAAATCTCAAAGTAAACTAAAGCACTTATGGGGCGGCGATGAGCCGCCCCATAAGCCTGACCGACATAATCCGAACCCGGTTCACGGGCTGGATTTTAGCGCCAAGCTTCATTTCATTCTTTGGTGGGCGACAGCCCACCTGCATCATTCAATTTTGCCTGACTAAAAATCCTCGCCCGTGAAGTCGAAGATTTTTGAGGTCATATACTAAGGCGGTGCAAGGCGGCGGCTTGCAGAAAGGCTTTGTGCCTTTCAAAAGTCGACAACCCCGCAATGCCGACGGGTATGCCCACAAAAACGGGTTCAGATTATATCGGTTAGGCTAATCGAGGTAGATCAAATGGAAATTTTGTATCAGGACAAGGACATAGTTATTTGCATCAAGGCTGTGGGAATAGATTCTGAGCATGAAGTGCCCAATGCTCTTAAAGAGCAGTTGGGAGGAGAGATATATACCCTCCACCGCCTTGATAAAAATGTGGGCGGTGTG
>JAZUAQ010000185.1:0-4342 GCA_045638085.1 Oscillospiraceae bacterium | reverse complement strand
CGATTCCGGCCGCTTCAAGGACGAAATCGTTCCCATGGAAGTTCCCCAGGGCCGCAAAAAGCCCCCTGTGATCTTCGACACCGACGAATTCCCCAAGCGTGACACCAACCTCGAGAAGATGGGCAAGCTGAAGCCCTGCTTTAACATCTCCGTTGCTGAAGACGGCCGCCTCTTCGGTTCCAAGGAACTCACCGGTACTGTTACCGCTGCTTCTTCCTCCGGCCGTAACGATGGCGCCAGCGCTCTCCTCCTCATGAGCGAAGAGAAGGCTGCTGAGCTCGGTCTCAAGCCCATGGCTAAGATCATCGGTATGGGCACTGCAGGCGCTGACCCCAAGACCATGGGTCTCGGCCCCGTTTACGCTGTTCCCAAGGCCCTCAAGTATGCCGGCCTGACCATGGATGACATCCAGCTCATCGAGCTCAACGAGGCATTTGCTGCTCAGTCCCTGGGCTGCATCAAGGCTCTCGGCTGGGAAGACAAGATGGACATCATCAACGTCAACGGCGGCGCTATCGCCCTCGGCCATCCTGTCGGCTCCTCCGGCTGCCGCATTATCGTAACCCTTCTCCACGAGATGAAGAAGCGCGGCCTCAAGTACGGTCTTGCAACTCTCTGCATCGCCGGCGGTATGGGTCAGGCTACCATCGTTGAGATGTGCGACTAATTCTAAATCCGTTTACTGCTGATTCAGAATAACAATGCAGATGAATATGTTCCGCCGATTATTCGGCGGAACACTCTGCGGTAATTAGTACAAAAGCAAGCGGCATGTCCGTTTACTTATATTAAATTGAAATTTAATTGAAAGAGGTAATGCAATTATGGGAAAGTCCAATAAGCTTATAATTCAGGTTTGCCTGTGCGGCGCCGGCACCAAGAAGAGCCAGGCTCCCACCGTTCCTTACACCCCCGAAGAGATCTCCGATCAGATCGTCAGCTGCGCAAAGCTCGGCGCTTCCATCGCTCACATCCATGTCCGTGAGGACAAGGAAGTTAACGGCAACTTCGAAGTTGGCTACAAGTCCATGAGCCTCCAGAAGTTCACCGAGACCGTTGAGCTCACCCGCGAGAAGTGCGCAAAGGAAGGCCTTGACGTTATCATCAACCTCACCACCTCCGGCGGCGAGTATGAGGATCACAAGCGTCTCCAGCACCTCGGCGCTCTCAAGCCCGAAATGTGCTCCTTCGACCCCAACACCCTCAACTGGGCAAACTCCTACATCTTCGAGAACAGCCCCCGCATGCTGAACAAGCTGTCTCAGGAAGTTAACAAGCACGACATCAAGCCCGAGTTCGAAGTTTTCGACACCGGCCACATTGATTCTGCTATGTACTATGTCAACAAGTGGGGCATCCCCGGCAATCCCCACATCCAGTTCGTTCTCGGCGTTGGCGGCTCTATGCCCGGCACCTGCGAGAACCTGGCATGGATGGTTGGCAAGCTCCCCAAGGGTGCTACCTGGTCTGTCACCGGTATCGGCCGCTGCCACGTCCCCATGATGCTGGCTGCTCTTGCTCTCGGCTGCGACGGTCTCCGCGTTGGTCTCGAGGACAACGTTATGTACGGCAAGGATGAGAACGGCAACAAGATCATCGCTACCAACGAGATGCTCGTTCAGCGCGCTGTTGATCTTGCTAAGATCGCTGGCCGCTACATCGCTACCGCTCAGGAAGCTCGCGAGATCCTTGGCATCACCCGTAACTGCCTCAAGGATGAGGTTACCGGTCCTGTCACCTACACCGAGTAATTATAAGCTCAACACAAATTACAAAAGAAGTGTCCTTCGGGACACTTCTTTTTTGTTTACAGAGGATATTGAATTTGCTATAATATAGCTTGTAAAATTATGTTCAGGAGACAATGCTATGATTATAGAAACCAAGATCGACGTTCGCTATCCCGACTGCGACAGCATGCAGATTGTTCATCACGCTGTTTATCCCATTTGGTATGAAATGGGACGTATGGACTTTTTTGAGAAGACTGGCTTTGGCTATGCCCCCAGCAAGGCTTTGGGTGTAGACCCCGCCATGGTCAATCTTGAGCTTAATTACGGTGCTCCCGTCACCTTCCCCGGCAACGTCACGCTGAAAACCATCTGCACACTTTGCTCCGGCAAAAAGCTCGGATTCCGCTATGAGCTTTATCGCGAAGGCGATGAGAAGCCCTGCGCCACCGCAAAGAGCTTCCACATTTGGGTTAAAGACGGAAGAAGCTGCAACATCGAGCAGGATTATCCCGAAATGTTCAGCCACTACGCAGCTGCTGTTGAAAAATAAAAGGTTTACATAATTTTTAATTGGAGGATTGCTCAATGTCTGCCGACAGAATTATCCCCACAATAATAACCTTTGCCGTCGCAATTATGTTTCTTATATTGGGCCTTGTTCTCCGCAAAGGAAAAGGCGCTGGACTTATTGCAGGCTACAACACCGCCTCTCCGGAAGAAAAAAGGAAAACCGATGAAAAGGCGCTCTGCCGTTTTGTTGCAAGGCTTATGTTCTTCTATACAGCCTGCTTCGGACTCCTTGCACTTGGTATTTTAACAGGCACGGATTCCGCTTTTGCGTGGATTATGCCTATATTTCTGATAGTTACAATCATAGCTGTAATTTATGCCAACACAGGCAATCGCTTCAAGAAAAGATAAAGAAGGTTAACATAACATGAGATATGATTTTGATACTCTGTTCCCTCCCAAGGGACACAGATTCTGGGACGCCATTGCCCAGCGTGGTATAAGTGATCCTGATGTTATAAGCTACGGCGTTGCGGAAATGAAGTTCCCCATTTGCCCCGAAGTGAAGCAGGCTCTTCACGATTGCGCCGACGCAGGATATTTCGGTTATTTCGGTGATACGGAATACTCCGCAAGAGTTTGCGATTTTTATGCCCGCCGTCATAACTGGACAGCAAAAAGCGAGTGGGTTATCCAGTGCTACGGCGTTGTCCTCGCCTTCTCTATGGCAATCCGCGCTTTCACCGAGCCCGGCGATGGAGTTATAATCCAGTCCCCCGTCTATAACCCCTTTTTCAACGAGATTCGCGCCAACGGACGCGAGGTTATAGACAACGCTCTTATCCGCAAGGAAACCCGCTATGAGATTGATTTCGAGGATCTTGAGCGCAAGGCCGCCAATCCTAAGGCAAAGATGATGATTCTTTGCTCCCCTCATAATCCCGTAGGTCGCGTCTGGAGCAGAGAAGAGCTTACACGCATCAGTGAGATATGCCTGCGCAACGGAGTGCTTGTGGTTTCCGACGAGATACACAATGACCTTGTATATGCAGGTGAGCACCACGTTTTCGCCTCCATCTCTCCTGAGGCGGAGCAAAACTGCGTCATCTGTACGGCACCCAGCAAGAGCTTCAACATTCCCGGTCTCGTGACCAGCAATGTTTTTGTCCCCAATGATGAGCTGAGAGAGCGCTTCAAGGCTGAGGTCAGCCGCAGCATCGGCCACTTTCTGAATATAAGCGGCGTTGCTGCAGCTTCTGCCGCCTATGAAAAAGGTTGCGAATGGCTCGATGAGCTCAAAGAATATCTTCGCGGCAACGCCGAAACATTTTATGCCCTTGTTGCGGAAAAGCTTCCCAAGGCGTGGACTCCCAAAATGGAGGGCACCTACCTCGCGTGGCTGGATTTGAGCTTCCTCGGCATGGATGAGAGCGCCCTTGAGCGATTCCTTATTGAAAAAGCAGCGCTTTTCGTCAACATGGGTAATATGTACGGCAATGCAGGTAAAGGCTTCATCCGTATCAACATCGGATGTCCCCGCCGCTATATGGTAGAAGCTGTTGAGCGTCTTACAAAGGCTATAAACGAACTTGAAATAAAGGACTGAGTTCTATGAAAAAAATCAAGGTAATGAGCATTTTTGGCACCCGTCCTGAGGCCATCAAGATGGCGCCTCTTGTAAAGGAACTGGAAAAGCGTGAGGAAATAGAAAGCATCGTCTGCGTCACCGCCCAGCACAGAGAAATGCTGGATCAAGTGCTGGACACCTTTAAAATAATTCCGGATTATGATCTTAATATGATGAAACAGGGCCAAACCCTTCTGGACATTACCACCCGTGCCCTTAATGGCGTGTCGGAGGTAATAGCTGAGGTGAAACCCCACATTGTTCTCGTCCATGGAGATACTACCACCACCTTCGCCGGTGCCCTGGCTGCATTTTATAATCAGGTGGCCATTGGCCACGTGGAGGCTGGTCTTCGCACCTTTAACAAGTATTCACCCTACCCCGAGGAGATGAATCGACAGATGGTGGACTGCATGACCGATATGTTCTTTGCTCCAACCGAGCTTAGCAAGGCCAATCTTCTCATGCAGAA
>JAZUAQ010000184.1:0-3093 GCA_045638085.1 Oscillospiraceae bacterium | reverse complement strand
GGCTTCCATATACAGTTTGCCCATTCAGACCCACAGTTATCACGCCAATTCCGGCGCGGCGCAAAAGATCAATGGGTGTGATGGCTTCCATTTCTTCGAAACCGGTGCCGAGCAGTACATATACCATTTTTATCCCTCCATGCATTGGGTGATCAGTTGGTAAATTTCCTCATGAATGTCTTCTATGGTGCGCATCTGCCCGTCTTTCACACAGTTGATCACAGACCATCCATAATAAGCGGGGGCATCCCGACCGGTTTTGCGGCAGGTGGCAAGATAGGTCATGTCCTGTTCATGGATATCTGCTTTCGTATTTGTGGATTGTTCCCGGAAACGGAGCATTTTTTCGGTGAAATCCGTGGGGACGTCCAGGTAGATGGTCAGGTCGGGGCAGGGAAGTCCCAGCTTGTCATATTCAAATTCGTAGAGCCACTTTAAGAATTCGCCCCGCTTCTCCTCGGGCTCCTTGGAGGCCTGATGAACAGCGTTGGAGGTGGTGTAGCGATCGGAGAGTATAACTCCGCCACTATTATAATACTCGCCCCAGTCTGTCTTAAAAGAAGCAAATCTGTCGACAGCAAAAAAGGTGGATGCTGCGTAGGCATTAACATCATCGGGCTTTGTGCCAAAGCCTCCGCCGAGATATTCTCTAATCAAAGCGGAGCTATCCTTATCGTAACGGGGAAAAACAATCTTACGGAAATCAACTTGTTCATCCTCAAGACGCTGACACAGTTTCTTATACTGGGTGGATTTTCCACTTCCGTCAATTCCTTCTATGACTATAAGCTTACCTTGCATCATTTTAACCTCTGATTCTGTTGAAAATTACAGCGAATATAAATTTAGGGAGTACAGACATTCTTTTAATTCTTTTAGGTTCCTTGAGAAGTCTGTGAAGCCACTCAAGACCGAGCTTTCTCCAGATTCGGGGAGCACGCTCAACTGTTCCTGAAAATACATCAAGGCTTCCGCCTGCACCGACCATAATGCCGACATCGAGTTTAGGAGCATTTTTCTCCATCCAAAGCTCCTGCTTTGGGCAACCGAGGCAGACTAAAAGTAAATCCGGTTTTGCTGCATTGATTTTATCTATAATAGGTGCATCGTCGCTAAAGTAACCATCATTTGTTCCCGATATAACTATACCAGGAAATTGAGCAGAAATATTTTCAGCAGCCTTCTCGGCAACACCTGGCTTTGCTCCGAAAAGGAAGATGCTCTTCCCTTCTCCTGCAATGCGTCCAAAAAGTGCAGCAGTAAAATCGATACCAGGGATTCTTTCTCTCAGAGTCTTGCCTAAAATTTTAGCACCGTACATAATGCCTATACCATCAGGGATAACAAGGCATGCATTTTCGACAGCTGCCGCCAGTTCAGTATTCTCTTTTGCACGCATTACAATTTCAGGGTTTGGGGTAACAATATATTTAGCTTTATGTTCAGGGATAAGGGACATGATATATTCAAGGGCGTCCGCTTTACTTGTACTGTCAAATCCGACCCCAAGTATATCAACTCGATTTTCTTTGTTTATCATATCTGAGAAAACACCTCACCGATTTTATCTCTAATAACCAAATCGGCATAATCATCCTGACTTGTTCTGTCGCGGTTTATAAGAACAAGTTTATTGCCTCTGTAATAGTGAATCAAGGCTGCTGCGGGATACACAACAAGACTTGTTCCGCCAATAATAAGCACGTCAGCATTGCGAATATAATGCACAGCTTCAGAAATTACATCCTGATCAAGAGCCTCTTCGTAAAACACTATGTCAGGACGAATAACACCACCGCATGAACATTTGGGCACTCCCCTACCTGAATTTATAATCTGGTGGGGAAATGTTTTGCAGCAGCGAGAGCAATATGCCCGCAGAAGCGAGCCGTGAAGCTCAATAACATTTTTACTGCCTGCAGCCTGATGAAGACCGTCAATATTCTGAGTTATAACAGCCTTCAATTTGCCTTTGGCTTCCAACTCCGCCAGTTTAAGATGCGCCGCATTGGGCTTTGCATTGCCAATTTGAAGTTTTTCGTTGTGGAAGCGGTAATACTCTTCGGGATTTGCGTTGAAGAAGCTGTGGCTTAATATTTCTTCGGGAGGAAAACAGTATTTCTGATTATATAATCCGTCAACGCTGCGAAAGTCTGCGATACCACTCTCTGTGCTTACACCGGCGCCACCGAAAAAGACAATATTATCACTGTTTTCTATGATATCTTTGAGTTTTGCAATTCCACTATCCATAGCGCACACCTCTCCCAAAATATCATTTATAAATTATACAACTTCGAAAGCCCAATTTCAATATAATAAATTATAATAAAAAGCCCCGATAATTCTCATCAGGGCTTTTTGGTTTACTTATAAAGTTCATGGAATTGCTCGAGAGTAAGGTTATTTTCCATAATATATGCGGCAGCTTCATGACCCACATAGCGGAAATGCCAGGGTTCATAAATAATACCAGTGATATCCTGCATGCCATCGGGATAACGAAGGATAAAACCATATTCATGGCAGTGAACCTTCATCCATTTGAAAAGGGCCGTGTTTTCAAGACTTCTGTCCTTGCTGGCATAGTATATATCGGTTATATCGGCGCAAAGACCAGTCTGATGTTCGCTTGTTCCGGGAGGCGCAACAATGGTAGCAGCAACGGCAGGATCGCCGTACTGGGCAACTTTTCTGTCATAGAGATAGCTCTGTTCATTATAGCTGCGGTAGGTGGAACTGAGATACACAGAAAGACCTTCCGCTCTTGCTGCCGCTATGAAATCTTCAAGGTGAGAAACAGCGCGGGAATCAAAGGACTGAACGCCTTCGATAACGCTGAGTTCGGGCACATAGTCTGAAATGTTATTATCTGAGTTTACCAAGACATATTCCCAGCTGTTTATGTCTATATCAGGCTTATCCGCATAGGGTTCGGGAGTGGGAGTAGGTGTAGGAGTGGGAGTGGGAGTTACATCAACAGCTTCATCATTATGTGAAATATCGCTCTGCTCGGGAGTTAAAGGAACTGTTAATTCAGGATTGGTTTGAGCAGGTGCGGAAATTTCGGGAGCGGGTTCCTCTGCAGTGTGA
>JAZUAQ010000183.1:0-6292 GCA_045638085.1 Oscillospiraceae bacterium | reverse complement strand
AGTTCCCGAGTATATTTTCCTCCAGCATAATGCTGTAAACTCTAAGGAAGGAGATTGAGGCTGATGAGAAAAATTAAAACTATGGACGGCAACACCGCTGCGGCTCATGTTGCCTATGCTTTTTCCGAGGTAGCAGCAATTTACCCCATTACTCCTTCTTCTCCCATGGCTGAGAGCATGGATGAATGGGTATCCAATGATAGAAAAAATCTCTTCGGCGAAGAAGTTAAAATCATTGAAATGCAGTCCGAAGCAGGCGCTGCAGGCGCTGTTCACGGCTCTATTTCCACCGGTTCTTACACCACTACCTTCACCGCTTCTCAGGGCCTTCTTCTTATGATTCCCAACATGTATAAGCTGGCAGGTGAGCAGGCTCCCGCAGTTTTCCATGTTGCAGCTCGTGCCCTTGCAAGCCATGCCCTGAGCATTTTCGGCGACCACAGTGACGTTATGTCCTGCCGTCAGACCGGTTTTGCAATGCTTTGCTCTAATTCCGTTCAGCAGGTTATGGACCTTGCTGCCGTTGCTCATCTTTCCACTATCGCAGGCAAGCTGCCTATGCTCCACTTCTTTGATGGTTTCCGTACCTCTCATGAGTATCAGAAGATTGAAGCTTGGGATTATGAAGATCTTCGCGATATGGTTGATTGGGATGCAGTCAAGGCCTTTAAGGCTCGTTCTCTTAACCCCAACCATCCCTTCTCCATGGGCTCTGCAGAGCAGCCCGAGACCTTCTTCCAGCATCGTGAGGCATGCAACAGCGCTTACATTGAAACCGCTGATATTGTTGCTAGCTACATGGACAAGGTTAATGCAAAGCTTGGAACCAACTATAAGCCTTTCAACTATTACGGTGCTGAAGATGCTACCGATGTTATTGTTGCAATGGGTAGCGTATGCGAAGCAGTTGAGGAAGTAGTTGATTATCTTAACGCCCGCGACGCCAAGGTCGGTGTAATTGAAGTTCACCTCTATCGTCCTTTCTCCACCAAGCATCTTCTTGCTGTTATTCCCGAAAGCGTTCAGCGCATTGCTGTTCTTGACAGAACCAAGGAACCTGGCGGCATTGGTGAGCCTCTTTATCTTGACATCTGTGCAGCTCTCCGCGGAAGCAAGTTTGAAAATTGCTTTGTTTGCGGCGGTCGTTACGGTCTCGGCAGCAAGGATACTCAGCCCGGTGACATCATTGCGGTATATGATAACCTTGCAAGCGAAGAGCCTAAGAAAGTTTTCACTCTGGCTATCAATGACGACGTAACCGGTCTTTCTCTTCCTGTGAAAGAGTATGCTGATGTTGCCCCCGAGGGCACCAAGGCTTGCAAGTTCTGGGGCCTCGGCGCTGACGGTACTGTTGGTGCAAACAAGAACTCCGTAAAAATTATCGGTGATCACACCGACAAGAAGGTTCAGGCATACTTCCAGTATGACTCCAAGAAGTCCGGCGGTACCACTATCAGCCATCTTCGCTTTGGTGATAGCCCCATTAAGTCCACCTACTATGTAAAGCAGGCTGACTTTGTTGCATGCCACAATGCTTCTTATCTCTATAAGTTCGATATGGTTCAGGATGTCAAGCCCGGTGGATTTTTCCTTCTTAACTGCACCTGGAACGACGAGGAACTTAACAGCAAGCTTCCTGCAAAGGTAAAGCGTTATATTGCCAATAATAATGTTCAGTTCTATACCTGTGATGCAGTAAGCATCGCAAAGGCTGTTGGACTCGGTGCCCGCAGAACTAACTCTGTTCTTCAGGCTGCTTTCTTCATGCTCGCTGATATTATTCCTCTTGAGGATGCAGTTGGCTATATGAAGGATGCTATTATCAAGTCCTATTCCACCAAGGGACAGAATGTTGTTGATATGAACTGCGCCGCTGTTGACCAGGGCATCGCAAAGACTCACAAGGTTGAGGTTCCCGAATGGTGGAAGACCGCAGAGGATGATGCTGCTCCCGAAGCACTGGTTGGCCGCGATGAATTCCATACCAGATATCTTAACGATATTCTTGTTCCTACCAACACTCTTACCGGTGATAACGTTCCCGTTTCCACCTTCCTTGAGACTGCAAACGGTGTTATTCCCGCAGGTACTGCTGCATATGAAAAGCGCGGCATTGCTGCCGATGTTCCTGTATGGCTCCCTGAAAACTGCATGCAGTGCAACTGGTGTTCCTATGTTTGCCCCCACGGCGTAATTCGTCCCTTTGCAATTAAACCCGAGCAGGCTGAAGGTCATGACGGCATCCTTGATATGAAGGGGGCAAAGGGCACTAAGTTCACCATTGCCATCTCTGCCCTTGATTGCACCGGCTGCGGCAGCTGCTCCGAAGTTTGCCCCGCTCGCAAAAAGGCCATTAAGATGGTTGAGGCAAGCGATGATGTTGTCAATGCACATCAGGCTAAGTTCGATGATCTTTTCGCAAATGCAGAAAGTGTCGATGTTCCCTTCGGCGATGATACTGTCAAGGGAAGCCAGTTCAAGCAGCCTCTTATGGAGTTCTCCGGCGCATGCCCTGGCTGCGGCGAGTCTCCCTATGCAAAACTTATTACTCAGCTCTTCGGTGAGAGAATGTATATTGCCAACGCAACCGGCTGCTCCTCCATTTGGGGTTGCTCTGCTCCTTCCACTCCTTACACCGTTAACAAGGAAGGCAAGGGTCCTGCTTGGGCAAACTCCCTCTTTGAAGATAACGCAGAGTTCGGTCTCGGTATGCGTATCTCCGTAAATGCACGCAGAAACGAACTCAAGAGCGCAGCTGAACGTCTTGTTGATGTTGTTGGCGTACCCGCAAAGGCATGGCTTGTCAGCATGAACGATTCCAAGACCTCTGCAAAGACCGGTGAACTCTTCAAGAAGGCTTGCGAAGAAATTGCTGACTCCAACGTTGATGCAGCGTTTGTTGTCAACAACGCTGATATGCTCGTTAAGCCCTCTATGTGGATATTTGGCGGCGACGGTTGGGCATATGATATCGGCTATGGCGGCCTTGACCATGTTATTGCCTCCGGCGAGAATGTAAATATTCTTGTTTTCGATACCGAGGTTTATTCCAACACCGGCGGTCAGGCATCTAAGTCAACTCCCATCGGTGCGGTTGCACAGTTTGCAGCTTCCGGTAAGGCTGTAAAGAAGAAGGACCTTGCTCAGATTGCTATGGCTTACGGCTATGTTTACGTTGCTCAGATTGCTATGGGTGCAAACCCCGAGCAGACTCTCCGCGCACTGCGCGAAGCAGAAGCATACGATGGTCCCTCTCTCATTATCGCATACGCTCCCTGCATCAACCATGGCGTTAAGGCCGGTATGAATAAGGCTATGCTTGAGATGAAGAAGGCAGTCCGTTCCGGTTATTGGCATCTGATTCGCTATAATCCCGCTCTTGCTGCTGAGGGCAAGAACCCCCTGAGCATTGACTCTGCAGCTCCCACCGAGAGCTATCGCGACTTCATTATGGGTGAGGTTCGCTATAACTCCCTGAAGCTTAAGTTCCCCGAGAGAGCCGAAGAGCTCTTTAATAAGGCTGAAACTATGGCTGGCGAACGCTATGAAAGTCTCATTAATCGCAAGAACAGTCTTGATAAATAAGAAAGGAGGATAAATATGAAACTTTTTGAGATTACTCGCAAGAGACAGCTTAATGAAAATATGGTCTGGATAAGCATTTATGCACCTCTGGTTGCAAAACATGCACGCCCCGGCCAGTTTGTTATCCTCCGTACCGATGAATATGGTGAGCGTGTCCCGCTCACCATGGCAGGTCACGATGAGGAAGCAGGCACCGTTGATATTATCTTTGCAGCGGTTGGCCGTTCCAGTGCAATGATGTTCAATATGGAAGAGGGCGACTGCTTTGCAGACGTTGTTGGTCCTCTCGGCAAGCCTACCCACATGGAAGGCCTCAAGCGTGTCTGCGTCGTCGGCGGCGGTACAGGTAACGCACTCGCATATCCTCTTGCTACCGGTATGAAGAAGGCCGGTATTGAGGTAGATATGATTTCCGGATTCAAGAGCAAGGACTATGTTATTCTTGAGGATGAATTCAGAGCAGGCGTTGACCGTCTTTTCGTTGTTACCGATGACGGCAGTTATGGCGAGAAGAAGCTCACTACCGAAAAGCTGGCTCAGCTTCTCGACGAAGGTAATGTCTATGATGAGATCATCACTGTTGGTCCTCCCATCATGATGAAATTCGTTTGCGCAGTAGCAAAGGAGAGAGGCATACCTTCCGTTGCATCTCTTTGCGCTTATATGATTGACGGTACCGGAATGTGCGGTGGCTGCCGCTGCCGTATCGGCGGCGAGGACAAATTCGTCTGCGTCGACGGTCCCGAATTTGACGGTGCGTTGGTCGATTGGGACCTGCTCATCAAGAGAAACTCCTACTATGCAGAGCAGGAGAAGGAAGATTTTAAGCATGTCTGCAGACTGACCGGAGGTGTTCGTCACTATGATTAATCTTGTCAAAGAAAAAAATCCTATGCCCGAACAGGCTCCGGACATAAGAAATAAGAATTTCCTTGAGGTTGCAACCGGCTATACTGAGGAAATGGCCATTCGTGAGGCTATGCGCTGCCTCAATTGCCGCAAAAAGCCCTGCATGAGCGGTTGCCCTGTTATGATTCGCATTCCTGAGTTTATTGCCAAGGTTGCTCAGGGTGAGTTTGAAGAGGCTTATCAGATTATAAGCCAGACCAGTTCTCTGCCCGCAATTTGCGGCCGTGTATGCCCTCAGGAATCCCAGTGCGAAGGTAAGTGTGTCCACGCCAAGAAGGGCGAGAGCGTTGGTATCGGCCGTCTGGGGCGCTTTGTGGCAGACTGGCACGCTGCACACAGTAGCATTGATGATATTGAGAAGGTTGAGTCCAACGGTCATAAGGTTGCTGTTATCGGTGCTGGCCCCGCTGGTCTTACCTGCGCAGGTGACCTTGTTAATCTTGGATATGAAGTAACCGTTTTTGAATCCCTCCATAAGGTTGGCGGTGTTCTTGTTTACGGTATTCCTCAGTTCCGTCTTCCCAAGGAAATTGTTGCTGCAGAAGTTGCCGCACTTGAGGCTAAGGGCGTTAAATTTGTCACCAATGCCATTATCGGACGCGCCATCACCATCGATGAGCTTATTGAAGAAGAGGGCTTTGAGGCTGTATTTATTGGCACTGGTGCTGGTCTGCCTTCCTTCATGAACATTCCTGGCGAGAACTATCTCGGTGTTTGCTCTGCAAACGAATATCTTACCCGCATCAACCTGATGAAGGCATATCTTCCTGAGTATGACACTCCCATTGCCAAAGCCGACCGCATTGCGGTTGTCGGTGCAGGTAACGTTGCAATGGATGCTTCCCGTTGCGCAAAGCGTATGGGCGCAAAGGAAGTTTATATCATCTATCGTCGTGGTGCAGAGGAAGTTCCTGCTCGTGCTGAAGAAGTTCACCACGCAAAAGAAGAGGGCGTTGAGTTCCGCCTTCTCACCAATCCCGTTGAGATTCATGCTGACGAGACCGGTCATGTCACCGGTATTGAGTGTGTGAAGATGGAACTTGGTGAGCCCGATGAGAACGGCAGACGCAGACCTGTCGCTGTTGAGGGTAGCAATTTCATTATCCCCGTAGAGATGGTCATAATGTCCATCGGCACCAAGCTTAATACTCTCATTCTTGATACCACCGAGAATCTTGCTCCCAACCGCAAGGGCGGTATAGGCGCTGATGATGAGGGTGCAACAAGTCGCGAGGGCGTATATGCCGGCGGTGACGCTGTTACCGGTGCTGCCACAGTTATTAAGGCTATGGGCGCAGGTAAAAAAGCTGCTGCAAGCATCCATCAGTATATTCAGTCCAAATAAAATTAAAAGCTCCCGGATCAATTCTGGGAGCTTTTTGTATAGAAAAACACACCGCTCAGGAGAACGGTGTGTTTTTATTAATGAGTTAAATTACTCGCCCTTTGCCTGCTTAGCAGCTTCGATCATCATGGGAACAACCTTGAACAGGTCGCCAACGATACCATAGGATGCAACTTCAAAGATAGGTGCATCGGGGTTCTTGTTGATGGCGATGATGTTCTCAGAGTCCTGCATACCAGCCTTGTGCTGGATAGCGCCGGAGATACCGAGAGCAACGTAGAGAGTGGGGTGGACGGTCTTGCCGGTCTGGCCGACCTGGTGCATGGCGGGAAGCCAACCAGCGTCAACAACAGCACGGGATGCGCCGAGAACACCGCCGAGAGCATCAGCCAGATCCTGGCCGAGCTTCAAAGTCGGAGGCCAAGGCGGTCTTAGGAAGACAATAGAGAGGGA
>JAZUAQ010000182.1:0-6060 GCA_045638085.1 Oscillospiraceae bacterium | reverse complement strand
ATGGTTACGCCTTCTTCGACCTGATAGCTGTGGCCTTCGATCTTGATATTGACTTTGCTCATTTCGATTCCCTCCTTTATTCCTTGATAATGGCATCAAATTTGCAGGAAGAGAGACACATACCGCACTTGATGCACTTTTCCTGATTGATGATGAACACGGTCTTACCGGGAGTACCGCTGATGGCCTCCACGGGGCACTGGCGGGAGCAGAGAGAGCACTTCTTGCACTTATCCGCCACGATGGTATAGTTGATGAGGTCCTTGCAGACCTTTGCGGGGCAGGTTTTATCTGCAATATGGGCGATATATTCTTCCTTGAAGTGGGCAATGGTGGACATGATGGGGTTTGCAGCGGTCTGGCCAAGGGCACAGAGGGCGTTGGTCTGGCAAGCCTCGGAGATGGCTTCCAGTTCCTCGAAGTCCTTCATGGAGCCGGTGCCGTTGGTGATGCGTTCCAGGATTTCCATCATGCGCTTGGTGCCTATACGGCAGGGGGAGCATTTTCCGCAGCTTTCGTCGCAGATAAAGCCCATATAGAACTTTGCAACGTCAACCATGCAGTTATCTTCGTCCATAACAATGGCGCCGCCGGAACCCATCATGGAGCCCGCTGCAACCATGTTGTCGAAGTCGATGGGAGTGTCAAGGAACTCGGGAGTCAGGCAGCCGCCAGAGGGGCCACCGGTCTGGATGGCCTTGAACTGCTTGCCATCCTGAACACCGCCGCCGATTTCATAAATCAGCTCGCGGAGGGTAACGCCCATGGGGATCTCAACGAGACCAACGTTGTTGACCTTACCGCCAAGGCAGAAGACCTTGGTGCCCTTGCACTTTTCAGTGCCGTACTGGGTGAAGGCCTCAAGACCCTCACGGAGAATGTAGGGAACAGTGGCCAAAGTTTCAACGTTGTTAACGATGGTGGGGCTATCCCAAAGACCCTTAACTGCAGGGAAGGGAGGACGGGGTCTGGGCATACCGCGCTGACCCATGATGGAGTTCAGCAGAGCGGTCTCTTCGCCGCAGACGAATGCGCCGGCGCCAAGACGGACGTGGGCGCGGAAGCTAAAGCCGGTGCCAAGAATGTTATCACCGAGAAGACCCAGCTCTTCGCACTTTTTGATGGTGGCGTTGATGCGGGAAACAGCGATGGGATATTCAGCACGAATATAGAAGTAGCCTTCGCTTGCACCGATGGCGTAGCCAGCGATGGCCATACCTTCGATTACAGCAAGGGGGTTGTCCTCAAGAATGGAGCGATCCATGAATGCGCCGGGGTTGCCTTCGTCACCGTAGCAGACCACATACTTCTGGCCGGCATTGCTGCCATAGGCAAACTGCCACTTGCGGCCGGTGGGGCAGCCGCTGCCGCCGCGTCCGCGGAGGCCGGAATCGAGAATGAGCTTTATAACATCCTCTCTGGGCATGCTCAGAGCATTCATAAGACCCTGATAGCCGCCGCAACCGAGAGCTTCTTCAATCTTGTTGGGATCGATGACACCGCAGCCGTGGAGAGCGATGCGCTTTTGCTTGCGATAGAAGCCGATCTCTTCCATCTTGGTGATCTTTTTGCCGGTCTGGGGATCTTCGTAAACAAGGCGCTCAACGGTTTCACCCAGCATGAGATCCTTCATAACGATCTCCTGAACGTCGGAGGGCTTTACCAGACGATAGAGAACGTCCTCGGGGAAGATGCGGACGAAGGGACCCTGAGAGCAGAGGCCGAAGCAGCCGACAACACGGATCTCAACCTTATCTTCAAGATGGCATTCTTTTATGTATTCTTCAAACTTTTCCTTAATGCTCATGGTGCCGCCGGCAACGCAGCCGGTACCGCCGCAGAGCATGATATAACGCTTGCCGTCGCAGCCGTTGAATTTGCTATCCAGTTCAGCGGTATATTCAGCAATCTTTGCGCGAAGTTCTTCACAAGTCTTGAACATCAGTTGGCACCCTCCTTGTTTTTGTATTCAGCGATAATGCCGGCAATATCCTTAACATTAACGCGGGCATAGATCTTGCCGTTGATGGTTACGGCAGGGGCAGCGGCGCAGGCGCCGATGCAGCGCAGAGCATCAACAGTGAAAAGGCCGTCGCTGCTGGTCTGGCCGGGCTGAATGCCAAGCATTTCGCAGAACTGGTCGCAAATCTGCTGCGCACCCTTGACGTAGCAGGCAGTACCGAGGCAGACGCCAATTACATACTTGCCCTTGGGCTCGAGGGAGAAAAAGGAATAAAAGGTAACAACACCGTAAATCTCCGCAACAGAGATACCGGTTCGGGCAGAAACGATCTCCTGAACCTCCATGGGGACATAGCCAAATTCCTTCTGGACGTCACTGAGAATCATAATGAGGGGGGTGGACACGCCTTCATATCGGTCACAAATCTCGTGAACCTTCTTGACGGCAGCTTCCTGCAAGTGGGCCATATTGGTCTTCCTCCTTATATATATTAAGACAGGTTTTTTTCTTTTTTTACACGGGCGCATCTGCGCATCATATCATGTATATTTAGTATATATAACAATTTATTCCGTGTAAATATCATTTCCTATAGTTTATTTTTTAACTTAGATAAATTTTTTCATCTCTTTTTAACCTTTTTGTTATGACCCTTCCATAAAATGGCAAAAGACCCGAATTGAGGGGATTTCCCCACATTTCGGGCCTTCTTCATTATATTTTTTCAAATCTCAGTTTCTGATTCACCGTGGGGTATTTTTCTTTGTCCACGGGAGAAAGGAACATTTCAAGAGGGCGGGCATAAAGTTTTCCCTCTCCGTAGAGGGGCATGTAAATCATCAGCTGCTGGCCGCTTTCAGTATGCTCAGCCTGCCCCATTATCTCATAAAGATACATGTTTGGCTCTTTTGCAAGGATCTCCTCGCTGAGCGTTTCTCGTTTGAAATGGCGGACTATATCTCCTTTTGCAAACATATTGCCTTCTCCTTCCTGTTTTCGTATAATAATTTCGGAGGGACACTATTATGGAATACTATACCTACATACTCCGCTGCTCCGACGGCAGCTTATATACAGGAATCACCACCGACCTTGCCCGCCGCTTCTCCGAACACGCTGGCGGCATAGGCCGCGCAGGGGCGAAATACACTGCGGCGAAAAAACCTGTGGCCTTCGAATGCGCCTTCGCCTGCCCTGACCGCTCCAACGCTTCCCGCCTTGAGGCTGCCATCAAGCGCCTCACGAGATCCCAGAAGCTGCGCCTTATCGGCGGCGAGGATTCAGTTCTTGGAGAATTTGCCAATCTCAGCCGTTTTCCTGTCCCAAAATTCGAATAACAAAGCCTGTGCCGCTTGCTCTTGAAAGCTGCACAGGCTCTTTTATTGCTCTTTTTTACTCTTTTATATATCCCATGCGGCTTGCCTTACTTTGGCTCACCATAAACACGTCTGCATCGCTCTCCGCCTCTTCAAAGGCACCTGCTGCTGCAGCGGGATCGAAAACATAAATTTCTCCGTCCATTTCTATCTCCACCCATGCGTGGGACAGATTATCATCTCCGTAAGAGCCGTTCACCGCCTGAGCCTCATAGCCCAATCCTCGGGCCAGAGCCCAAAAAACAGCGGTGTAGCCATAGCTATTGCTGCTTTTGTATTCGAACATTGTAAGAGCTTCGGACATTTCCCAGCCTCTTGCGCCTACTCCGTATATGTTTCCTTCTGTAACACCAAAGCTATCTACGCAGAAATCGTAGGCCGCTCTCAGCAGCTTGGAACGATCATCGGTGGAATTCACCTCTGTAATGTCCGCAATGGCTGCAGATACAAAGCCGTCCAATGCGGCATTGCCGCTTGTATAGCGGCCGTCATAACCAAAGGTCATGCTGCCTTCAACAGTATCGCGGATGAAAAAGCCGTTTGCATCGGCATAATAGAGGTTGCCTTCAACCAACACATAACCTTCGGAATATATGGGGGGCAGGGAGACCTCCTCCCAAAGGCAGCCGCTGTCGGAATGACCGTGAGCTGTGCAAGCCTCCATAAGGCGGCGGTAGTCCTCTCTGTCGGGAGAAACATCGGCTATGCAGTAGCTGCCATCGGCGGGAACAACAAGGGCGCTCTCATCTCTGCCGAGGAGCTTATTCATAATTTCTGCAAACTGGCTGCGGCTGAGCTTTTCCGCCTGATCATGACCGAGAATAACTCGGTCCAACTCATCGAGGGTATAGAATCCGGCAAGAACCTTTCTCAATTCGCCAACGGTTATATCGTTTTCAACATCGGAAAGATCAGGGAAAATCTCCCTTGCATTCTGGGAAGCAAGGGCATTGAGAGCGGTTTTAAGCTCCGTGCCGTTAAGAATCGCGTCGGGATGGAGGAGCGCTTCGCCGTCGGTGAAAAGATAAGGCTCCGTTCCGTCAAGAACCGGGAAGAAAACAGCGGTATATTCGCAATCGGCAACAACGGGTGTTGATGCAGGCTGAGCTCTGCGTCCCTTGGCATCAACCCATCCTCCGTGGCGGCTGCCATCAGCTGCATCTACATCGGGCACCTGAGGAAATTCCCCGAGGGAAACTGTCTCGCTGGCAATTTCCTTGCCCAGAGACATGAAGCGGACAGTATACTCCTGCGCATGACTTTCAGCAGGCTGCGTTGCGGCAATAGTGAAGTCCTCAGGGGCTTCCTCACGGCAACTGCCCAGCATGAATCCCATGACAACAATCATGGCCGCCAATATATATTTTGCAGATCGAACAATGTCCATCTGTAATCCTCACTTCGGGTTATGTAACCCATATTATGTATACTCATTATATATTGGCGCTTTTTATATTTCAATATCTTTTTTGAATTTTATTGTATTTTTTGTCGTTTTTTATGGTTTGGAATGCATTTTTTGCAACAAGAAACCGCGCTCAGCAAGCTAAGCGCGGTTACATAATTATTTTATTTTTCAGGAAATAATTATTATGGTCTACCAATCAGCCATCAATGAAGGAAAAACCCTCCCAGACGGGCTTTCCGGGGTAGCGGATGGCCTCCGTCTCGCCGTGAAGCACCTTGAGAACAGAGTAGGCCATAGCCTGCTGTTCCATCTCTCCGGGATAAACGCTTATGGGGGCAATCCAGCCGCAGCGGCGGGTGATGCCCTCCACGATGTCGGCATATCTCACGAGGCCGCCGGTGAGCAGAATTCCGTCCACCTTGCCTTCAAGAACAGTGCTCATTGCACCTATCTGCTTGCAGCACTGATAAATCATGGTGTTCCAGACCAATGTGGCCTTGGGGTCGCCTTCCTCAACAAGGCGGTGAACCACCTTTGCATCGGAAGTGCCGAAGAAGGAGACAAAGCCGCCGGAGCGGGAGCACATGGTGCGCACCTCCTGAACGGAATGCTCTTCGATATAGTCAAGGAGGGGCAGCACAGGAACGCTGCCTATTCTGGTGGGAGTGAATGCGCCATCGCCGCCTGCGCCAACGTTACCGTCGGTCATTCGCCCGTGGTCATGGGCATTGATAGTGATTCCGCCGTCTATATGAGCAACAACAAAGTTGCAGTCCTCATATTTTCTGCCCATGCTCTCCGCATGCTTTTCAGCAATGGCCTTTTGATTGAGGGGGTGAGCCTGAGCATTGCGGTAAATGCCCTTTATGCCGGTGAGGCGGGCATAGTCGTTGTACTCATCTATGTTGGTGGGATTGAGGGTATACATCTCGCCGCCGTATTCCCTGCACATTTCATAGGCCAGAAGCACGCCAAGCTTTGCGGCATGCTCGCTTCCGCCAACGCCGTCAAGAGTGTCCTTATACAGGGTGTCGTCTATATAGGTGACGCCGGTGCGCTGGGGGTGGGCGCCGCCTCCGCGGCCGATAAATACATCTATATCATTGGGTGCGAAGCCGTGCTTAGCCAGTATGTCAATGATGACCTGCTTTCTGAAAGGCACCTGACCGTTTACATGGGGAAACTGCAGCAGCACGGGTGCATCATGGAAAACGCTTTCCTCAAACACTTCATTGTATTCATCAAATACGCTGATTTTGGTGGAGGTTGAGCCGGGGTTAATAACAAGGAGTTTCATTTTGTATACCTGCCTT
>JAZUAQ010000181.1:0-2935 GCA_045638085.1 Oscillospiraceae bacterium | reverse complement strand
TACGCGGATGCCAACACGGCTGAAGTGAACAGCAAGCCACTGGGTGAAGTTGGAAACTGCTGCCTTTGCGCCGGAATAAGCGGGAATCTTGGTGAGGGGAGTGTAGGCGTTCATGGAGCTGATGTTGATAACGGAGCAACCGCTGCGACCAAGCATATCCTTTGCGAAGGCCTGAGTGGGGATGAGAGTGCCGATGAAGTTCAGGTTAAATACAAACTCAATGCCGCTCTTGTCGAGATCGAAGAAGCTCTTGGTGTCGGCGTCGATGTCGCCCATCTCGAAATATTCCTTATCAGTGGTTGCACGGGGATTGTTGCCGCCTGCGCCGTTGATGAGATAGTCGCAGAGGCCGAACTTGGCAAGAACCTCCTGATGGCATTTTTCCATTGCTTCCTTGTCAAGAACATCGCAGAAGAATGCTTCGGCGATTCCTCCTTCGTCGCGGATGGACTTTGCAATAGCTTCGGCGCCTTCCATATTTCGGTCAAGAACAGCGACCTTGCAGCCGGCCTTGCCCAGAGCTTTTGCAAACATACCGCAGAGTACGCCGCCTGCGCCGGTAATAACGGCAACCTTGCCGGAAAGTACAGAATTGGAAATAGTATTCATAGTCAAACCTTCCTTTTATCAATTGTTGAAGCAGTATTTTTCAATCGCCAGCGCAACGCCGTCTTCATCGCAGGAGGCGGTGATAACATTTGCGCAGGCCTTGGCCTCGGGGCAGGCATTCGCCATTGCAACGCCTAGACCGGCATCGCGAAGCATGCTGAGGTCATTGAGACCGTCGCCGAAGCTTATTGTGGAGGAGACAGGAATGTTGAGATGGTTTGCCAAAGCCTGAAGGGCGGCGCCCTTGTTGGCTTTAATATGGTTAATTTCTATATTCTGGTCAACAGATGAGGATACAATGATGTTTTCATAGCGCTGACCGAGAGTGGACAGCATTTCAAGACGCAAGGGTTCATCTCTCGTGAAGCAGGAAATCTTCTGAACATCCTGCCCACGCTCCGCAAGGAAGGCCTTAAGCTCAGGAACACGGTTGCGTGTGCGGTGCACAAGAGCCCGGAAATGCTGAGAATCAATAACGCTGTCAACGCGTTCCATAAACTCCTCGGACATCCATCCGGCAGAATTCATATAACAGTCATAGATGAAAGGCAGACTGTCAAGCTCTGTCATTATCTCCACGCATTGCTGCCATGGCATTTCCGCTGCATAGATAAGCTCGCCGGTCTGAAGATCCCGCACTTCAGCACCGTTCATTGCGATAAAATAGCGTATGAATGGCTGCTCTCTTATCGCCTCGGGCATACCGTTATAGAAGCGGCCGGTGGTGGGTACAATTTCAATTCCTGCTGCAGCTGCTTTCTCTAGAACTGCGCGGGAATGCTGCGTAAGCTCCTTGTTGGAGTTTAGGAGAGTTCCGTCAAGGTCGAGGGCTATAATGCGGTAATCAGGCATTGTAGGTACCTGCGCTTGTGTTTCCGCCGTGACCGGTCCAGTTGGTGTGGAAGAACTGTCCTCTGGGAGCGTCCAGACGCTCATAGGTGTGGGCGCCGAAATAGTCGCGCTGAGCCTGAAGCAGGTTTGCGGGAAGAGCGGCGGTGGTGTAACCGTCAAAGTAGCTGAGTGCGCTGGAGAAAGCGGGCATGGGGATGCCGGATTTTACTGCGTAGGCAACAACCTCACGCCATGCGGGAACAAGAGCCTTGATGGTGTCGGCAAAGTAATCGTCCATAAGGAGATTTTCAAGCTCTGCGTTTTTGTCATAAGCTTCCTTGATTTTGCCGAGGAACACACTGCGGATAATGCAGCCGCCGCGCCACATAAGGGCGATGCCACCGTAGTTCAGATTCCAGCCGTAGGTTTTTGCTGCGCTGCGCATAAGAGCGTAGCCCTGAGCGTAGGAGATGATCTTGCTTGCGTAAAGTGCCTTGCGTATGCACTCGATGAAAGCGGCCTTGTCACCATCAAAGGCGGGAATGTTCTTTTCAAAGAGGCCGGAGGCCTTGACGCGCTCATTCTTCATTGCGGAAAGGCAGCGCGCAAAAACAGCCTCGCCGATAAGGGTGAGGGGAATACCCTCGTCAAGAGCGGCAACGGCAGTCCATTTGCCGGTACCCTTCTGACCTGCGGTATCCAGAATGTGTTCAACTGTGGTCTCGCCGTTTTCATCTTTGTAACCGAGAATGTCGCGAGTAATCTCGATGAGATAGCTGTCAAGCTCGGTGGTGTTCCAATGAGCGAAAACATCGTGCATCTCCTCTGCGCTCATTCCGAGACCGTCGCGCATAAGCTGATAGGCTTCGCAGATAAGCTGCATATCGCCGTATTCAATGCCGTTATGAACCATCTTGACAAAGTGACCTGCGCCGTTTTCGCCAACCCAGTCGCAGCAGGGAGTGCCGTCTTCAACCTTGGCGCAGATACCCTGGAAAATGGGTTTGACATACTGCCATGCAGCGGGAGAGCCGCCGGGCATCATGGAAGGACCGTTGAGAGCACCTTCTTCGCCGCCGGAAACACCGCAGCCCACATAAAGAAGACCCTTGCTTTCAACATACTGAGTGCGGCGGATAGAGTCGGGGAAGTGGCTGTTACCGCCGTCAATGAGAATGTCACCTTCCTCAAGATAGGGGATAAGCTGATCGATAAGGGAATCAACAGCCTGTCCGGCTTTGACCATCATGAAAACTTTTCTGGGCTTTTCGAGATTTGCAACAAGCTCATCGATGCTGTAGCAGCCGATGATGTTCTTGCCTGCTGCGCGACCCTCAACGAAGGCGCGCACTTTTTCTGTGGTTCTGTTATAAACTGCAACGGTGAAACCCTTGCTTTCCATATTCATAACAAGGTTTTCACCCATAACAGCAAGGCCGACAAGGCCGATATCTGCTTTTTTCATAGCTGAGAGCCTCCTTATTTATCTCTGAAC
>JAZUAQ010000180.1:0-7322 GCA_045638085.1 Oscillospiraceae bacterium | reverse complement strand
GAATACTTGGGAACGCACCAGATGCCCTTGACGGAGGGGTCATTTTCTGCATACTCGCGGACGAGGTCCATGTTGGGGCCCTCGCTGGTCATGGGGATGTTTATCATCTCAATACCGAATTCCTGGCAAATGCGGAAGTGGCGGTCATAGCCAGGGATGGGGCAGAGGAATTTCAGCTTGCCCTGCTGTCCCCAAGGCTTGCTGCCGCCGCAGACGCCCAGGACGATGGCTTTAATCATCATATCGTACATGAGGGCAAGGCTGCTCTGGCCGCCCATGATTACGTTTTCCATCTTGACGCCAAGAAGATCGGCAAAGAGCTCCTTAGCCTCATCCACGCCTGCCAGCTCGCCGTAGTTGCGGACGTCGGTGCCCTTGCGGGTGTAGATAAGGTCATAGGGATTCTGCTGAAGCATCTCCATACTCAGATTCAGCTGAGTGGGGTCGGGCTTGCCGCGGGACATATCCAGCTTATGGCCTGCCTTCTTCTCGTTCTCATAGCGGGCAAGGAGCACATCAAGCTCCGCACGCTTTTCATCTATGTTCATTTCAAAATAGGTTTTCATTTAAGGGCCTCGCTTTCCATGGGATTGGAACTCATTATAATGTACGGACAAGTAAAATACAAGGGGAAATGAACATAATTTTTTATCAATTTAACGCGATGAAAAGCGGTGAAGAAAAAAGAACCATCGGCTTAGCCGATGGTTCTTAAAAGCCTTATGCGTAATACACGCCGACGCTGGTGGCAACCAGTTTGTCGGGAGTTTTTTCTTCCCAGCATTCGGAATAGGCATGTATCATAGTTCGTCCCGCCTTGGTGGCCTTCACCTTTACTACCAAAGTGCCGTCAATGGGGCAGCCGCGGAGGTAGCTTGTCTGGAGAGACACGGTGACGGCCTTGTCGCCGCCGTAGTAAACGGCAAGGCAGGCGATGGAGAAATCCAGAATGGTGGCAACAACGCCGCCCTGCATGACATTGAGGGGGTTGCGCTCCCAGGCCATTGCGGGGTAAGCCATGGTGAGAGAGGCCTCTTCTGCGGAACATTCAACGAAGCGGGGGTGGAGCATGCCGATGATGGTGTCGGCCTGCTCGGCGTTGATTTTATCCACAAAGGCTCGGATGCTCTCTTCCATATGAAGCTGTTTTTCGTTCATATTCTTATCCCACCTTTATAATCTGTGCGCTGAGCTTATCCATATATACGTCGAAAGCTTCGAAGCTTCCCTCGATAGCGCTGCGGTAAGCGCCTGAGAATATGTCGGGAGTGATGCGAAGTCTCTTGGCATCCCAGCCTCTGTTGACACAGCAGACATAGCTTTCCTTTCCGTCGAAGCGAAGGATGCAGAGGCAATCCTCGTCGGGGGCGGCAAAGGCAACATCACCATGAGAGAGGGCGCTGCTGTCGCGGCGAAGATTGGCAAGGAAACTATACCACTCGCGGGTGTCCTTTTCCTGCTTCACATAGGGGGCGCGGCAGAAGGGGTCGCGGAGACCCTTCATACCCTCTTCGTCGCCGTAGTAGATGCAGGGCATACCGGGGAGCGCGAAGATTATAGCGGCGCAAAGATGCTGGAGCAGACGGGCGCGGTCATTTTGCTCAGGAGTGAGAGTCTGCTTTGCCTGCTCTGCTCTTTCCATTCCGCCGCCGTCATGGCCAAGACCCAGAACGCTGCGGATTCGGGCGGTGTCATGGCTGCCCAGAAGATTCATAAGGCAGCGGTACATAGGAGCGGGATAATTGAGCTTCTGACCCATGAGGAAGGCGCGGGTTGCCTCCGCATCGGCGCTGCCCAGAGCGAAATCCACAAGAGCCTTGCGGAGGGGATAGTTCATAACGGTGTCCAGAGCCTTGCCGAGGGCATAGGTTCTGTCGCAGTCATAGCTCTTTTTGGTGGTGGCATCCTCCCAGACCTCGCCCAGAATGAGGGCTTCGCTGTTTTCGCTCTTTGCGGAAGAGCGGATAAGCTCGATAACATCATCGGGAAGCTCGTCGGCAACGTCAAGACGCCAGCCGCCTGCGCCGCGGCGCAGCCAGGTTTTTACAACGCTGTAGCGTCCGGAGATTATGGCGTCCTGCCAAGCCTTGTCGTGCTCTTCAACCTCGGGGAGGGACTCAAAGTTCCACCAGCAGCGGTATTTATCGGGGAAATCCTTGAAGCAGAACCAGGAATGGTAGGGACTGTCCACATTCTGATAGGCGCCCACACCGCCATAGCGGCCATACTTATTGAAATAGATGCTGTCATCGCCCGTGTGGGAGAACACGCCGTCAAGGATGATGCGCATATCTTTGCTCTCGGCTGCGTCGCAAAGCTTTTTGAAGTCATTGAGAGTGCCGAGGATAGGGTCTATTTTCTTATAGTCGCCCGTGTTATAGCGGTGGTTGGAGTCAGCCTCAAAAATGGGATTGAGGTAGATGACGTCAACACCAAGCTCCTTGAGGTAATCCAGTTTTTCCGTGATGCCCTGCAGGGTG
This sequence comes from Oscillospiraceae bacterium, assembly GCA_045638085.1. GTDB lineage: Bacteria > Bacillota > Clostridia > Oscillospirales > Oscillospiraceae > SIG459. Next base: position 4,842 of record JAZUAQ010000180.1, on the reverse strand, counting down.
CCGCCGTAGAAATCGTTGGGGGCATAGAAGCGCTTGCCGCGGCTGGGCTGCCACTTGACGGACTCGCTCCACTCCTCGTGGAATTCAATATCTCTTCCCGCCTCGCGGTGGTAGGCGATGCCCTTTTCGGCAGACTTGCCGCCCCGGGCAAAGCGGTCGGGGAAAATCTGGTACATGGTCTTGCCTTCAAACCACTTGGGAGTTTCGAAATCGGCGGCATAAACCGTCATCTGCCAATCTCCTGCGTGGCCGCTGCGCAGACCCTGGGGACCGAAGCAGAACTTTCCGTCCACTTCGAAATGATACCAAAGGACAATGGGATTTTCGGGGGTGGTGAACTCCACCTCAAAACGATTGCCATTACGGCTCATTTCATAATCCCCACCGCCGATGGCAAGGCGTACGCTTTCGGCGGTATCCGGCGCTTTTATACTTAGTTTAACCGTCTGTCCGCAGGTCAGAGCGCCGAGAGGCATGCGGCAGACTTCCTCAAAAGGGTCGTGTTCGAATTCAGCGGCAATTTCGGGGAGTATGGAGACAAAGAGCTTTCCATATTCCACGGCGGAAGGTCCGAAGCCGAAATCGGTGTTCATTGCGTTGGAGCGGATATGCTCATGCGTTTCGGGATCGGAGCAGGTTTCAAGGGCGAAGCGCACGGCTTTGAGAAGCATCTCGCCGCTGTATTCCTCGAAGGAGAAGCCGTTGCCTTCACCGGTAAAGGCGTTATAAGCCTGGACGGTGTCACGCAGACCGCCAACCTCGTGGACGATGGGGAGAGTGCCGTAGCGCATTGCTATCATCTGGCTGAGGCCGCAGGGCTCAAAGGCGGAGGGCATCAGCAGGAAGTCAGCGCCTGCATAAATGCGGCGGCTGAGAGCCTCGCTGTAGCCGATATAGGCGCAGACCTTGCCGCGATGGCGCATTTCGCACTCGCGCATGGCCTTTTCGTATCTGCTGTCACCGGAACCCAGAAGCACGAAGGCGGCGCCGGAGGCAACAATGCCGTCGATAGCTTCCAGAACAATGTCAAAGCCCTTCTGGCTGGTCATGCGGGTGACCATGGCAACGATGGGGGTATCGTGCTCGATCTCCAGACCCAGTTCCTCGATGAGGGCAAGCTTGCAGCCTGCCTTGCCGCCAAGGTCGTTTGCGGAGAAGTTGAAGGGGAGCTCGCTGTCGGTTTCGGGGTTGAAAACCTCAATGTCCAGACCGTTGATAATGCCGCTCAGGTCATTGCCGCGATAGATGAGGGGCTCATGCATACCCTCGCTGAAGCGGAGGGTCTTGATTTCTTCGGCATAACTGGGGCTGACGGTGTTAATCTTGTCTGCATATACGCAGGCGCTCTTCATAAAGTTGACGCAGCCGTTGTGCTCAATGCAGAAATGGTTATACCAATAGCTGTCCACGCTGAGGAAGTCGGCAACAAAGTCGAAGCCAAACTGACCCTGGAAGGCTATGTTGTGGATGGAGAAAACAGTCTTGATGTTTGCCTGCATCTTGTCGTAATACTGAGTCTTCAGCATGAAGGGGATGAAGGCGGTGTGCCAGTCGTTGCAGTGGATAACCTCGGGGACAAAGTCCAGATAGGGGATAGCCTCCAGAACCGCGCGCTGGAAGAAGGCATACTGCTCGCCTTCTGCAAGGCCGCCGCGATAAATCTTGTCGCCGAAATAATATTCGCTGTCGATAAGGTATATAGTAAGCTCGCCGAGGGTGAGCTTTTCAAGACCCGCATACTGGCGTCTCCAACCGAGATTGACGTAAAATTCGGTAATATGTTCCACGCGGTCAGCGAATTTTTCCTTTACGCAGCGGTGGTAGGGGGTGATGACGCGGGTGTCAAAGCCAAGGGCGTTGAGACTCTTGGGGAGAGCGCCTGCAACATCTGCAAGACCTCCGGTCTTGGATAGGGGGGAGCATTCGGCTGCTGCCAGAAGTACTTTGGGAAGGCTGCTGCGTCCTTTTAATTCCAGCAGCTTTTCAAGTTCAGCGTTCACTTTTTGTCCTCCTTATATGTGTAGTAAACCGCACTGAGCGGGGGGAGTTTCAGGAATGCGGAGTCGGGATGTTCGGCAAAGGGCTTGCCGCTGCTGCTAAGCTGCCTTGGGATATCCATTCCCGTGCCGCCGAAGCGGTGCTCGTCGCTGTTGAGCACAAGCCAGAGGCGTCCTTTTTCGGGGAGACCAACCTGCAGCTCCCAATCTCTGGGGGTGAAGTTGAAGGCGCAGACGATTTTCTCGCCGCTGAAGGAGCTGCGCATAAAGCAGAGGCAGCTTCTGTCAGCATCGTTCACGTTCAGCCACTTGAAGCCCTCCCAGTTCACCTCGTTTTCGAAGAGCGCATTGCGGGAGCGGTAGATGCGGTTGAGCTCACGGACAAAGCGCTGCATCTCAATATGTTTGGGATAATCCAGCAAAAACCAGTCCACCTGACGCTTTTCGTCAAACTCTATGAACTGGGCAATTTCTGTGCCCATGAAGTTATGCTTCTTTCCGGGGTGGCCGTACTGATAAGCCAGCAGGCAGCGGAGGTTTGCGAATTTATCGTTATAAAGACCGCTCATCTTGTTGAGCATGGAGCATTTTCCGTGCACAACCTCATCGTGGGAGAAGGCCAGCATATAGCGCTCGGAGAATGCGTACATCATGGAGAAGGTGAGCTTGTTGTGGTTGTAGCGGCGGTAGATGGGATCAAGCTTCATATAATCGAGGGTGTCGTGCATGAAGCCCATATCCCACTTCATATCAAAGCCTATGCCGCCTTCGGCAATGGGCTTTGTGATGCCGGGATAGGTGGTGGCCTCCTCAGCTATGCTTATGCCGCCTCTGCTGCGGATGAGGGTGGTGAGATCTTTGAGGAATTCCACTGCGCCCAGACAGATATCTCCCCCGTTGATGTTGGGGAGGTAATCGCCGTTTCTTGCGTAGCTGAGATAGAGCATGCTGCTCACCGCGTCAACGCGGATGCCGTCAATGTGGTAAACATCCATGAAGAAGGCGGCGGAGGAGAGGAGGAAGCTCTTTACGGGAGCTTTCTGATAATCGAAAATGAGGGTGCCCCATTCGGGATGGTTGGCCATCTTCTCATTGTCACGCTCGTAGGTGGGTGTGCCGTCAAACATACCCAGACCGTGGGCATCCTTGGGGAAGTGGGCGGGAACCCAGTCGATGATGACGCCTATGCCTGCTTTATGCATACGGTCCACAAAATACATGAAGTCCTGAGGAGTGCCGTAGCGGCTGGTGGGGGCAAAGTAACCTGTCACCTGATAGCCCCAGCTGGGGGGATAGGGATATTCGGTTACGGGCATAAGCTCAATGTGGGTGTAGCCCATATCGAGGCAGTATTCTGCAAGAGCGTCGGCAACGGCGCGATAGTTGGGATAAATCTCGTCCTCGCCCTTTTTCCATGCGCCCATATGAAGCTCATAAACGCTGACAGGGCGGGTGAGGAAATCCTTTTTCTTTCTGGCGGCGAGATAGCGTCCGTCGCTCCAGCTGTGGCCTCCCAGATCCCAGACCTTGCTGCCCGTGCCCGGACCGGTCTCGGCATGGAAAGCATAGGGGTCGGCCTTGAGAACGACCTTGCCATTATGCCAAGTGATGGCATATTTATAAATTTCGCCCTGAGTGATGCCTTCTATGGTGCAGGTCCATTCACCGCTGCTTTGGCGATACATAGGAGTTGCACCCACCTGCCAGTTGTTGAACTGACCCACAAGGCTCACGGACTTTGCGTTAGGCGCCCATACTGTGAAGCGGCAGCGCCCGTCGGGCATAAAGTGGCTTCCGAAATATTCGTAAGCGTTAAGGGATCTTCCTCGCAGGAACTCTGCGGGCAGCACCTCGGCGGAAGAAAAGAGTTTTTTCAAGTTTCGTCCCCCCAATTCACTGTTGTTAAATCTTATATTATCATAAAGCTGTGTAAATTAACAGTAAAAAAACGCAAAATTATCCTCTCAGGGGCGGATTATATGTTGTTTGCAGAGGGGTGGAGGCAGTATAATGCAGCTAAGAATTGAGAAAGGGGAAAGAGGATGACCGATTGCGGATTTTTAAAAGATAACAAATGGTTTCGATACCGCGCAGCGGCAATCATTGTTGAGGACGAGAGCGTGCTTTTTGCCTGCAATGGAAAGGACGATTATCTGTATTCCGTTGGTGGCGGAGTGCAACACGGAGAAAGAGCGGAGGATGCCGTTATACGGGAAGTTTTTGAAGAGACCGGAGTGCATTACAGCATAGACCGTATGGCCGTCATCCACGAAAACTTCTTCAATGAGAGCCACGGCACATTGGAAGGCATGGAGTGCCACGAGATTTGTTTTTATTTCCTGATGAAGCCTCGGGGAACGAAGGATATTTGCGGAAACAGTGTCACTATGCACGGATTGAAAGAGGAAATGCGTTGGATACCTATTGCTGAGCTTGATAAGCACAAGGCCTATCCTGCGTTTTTGAAGGCCTATCTGACGGAAGAGCACAGCGCCCTTGAGCATATTGTAACGGACGAGAGAGTGCCGAGAGAGGCGTGAAAGCAGAGCGATGCGGGCATCGCGTCTCGCGGAAGCGTAACTTAAAGGCCCCCTTGCAAAGGGGGCTGTCTGCTTCGCAGACTGGGGGATTATGCCTTGCGCTGAAGGGGCGGACACATCGGTCCGCCCCTACGGAGGTATTGGAAGTCGCCGCTCTCTTGTAGGGAACGGTCTTGACCGCAGCGAAACAGTACGAGGCAGAGTTTCTAAAAAGGGGGCTTTCCTCGCCCCCCCTTTGGGGGACTCCCTTCCCCACAACATCCCCCCTCGCCGCACAGGCCCTGCGGTCGGTGGGTGAAAATATG
>JAZUAQ010000179.1:0-10763 GCA_045638085.1 Oscillospiraceae bacterium | reverse complement strand
CAAGAAGGCGCTTGATGGTTTTTTTGGCATCCTTGGGTTTCTGAAAATGACCCTTTTCAAGGCTCTTTTTCTCGTCAAGGAGCTGCTTTTTGGTTTTTTCAGCCATTATTCACCAACTCCTTCCTGCTGAGAGTAATAAATCTCCTGATAAACTTCATTGGAGCTCATAAGCTCATCGTGAGTGCCCATGCCAACAATATGGTCGTCGTCGAGGACAACGATTTTGTCTGCATAGCGGACGGAGGAGATGCGCTGTGCAATTATGATAACAGTTGTGTCCTTAAGATTTTCGCTGAAGCTCTTGCGGATGGCAGCTTCTGTTGCGCTGTCAACAGCAGAGGTGGAGTCATCAAGAATAAGTATTTCGGGCTTTTTCAGCATGGCGCGGGCAATGCAAAGGCGCTGCTTCTGGCCGCCGGAAACGTTAACACCGCCCTGCTCCATATAGGTGTCGAAACCGTCGGGGAAACTCATAATGAAGTCATAGGCCTGAGCGTTTTTTGCAGCGGTAATGATATCCTCTTCGCTGGCATCGGGATTGCCCCAAAGCAGGTTTTCGCGGATAGTGCCGGAGAAAAGAACGTTGTTCTGCAAAACCATGCCTATACGCTCACGCAGCTTTGCAATGGGGTACTCGCGGACATCGAGACCGTCCACCAGAACCTGACCACCTGTGACATCATAAAAGCGGGGAATAAGGTTGACGAGGGAACTTTTGCCTGTACCGGTGCCGCCGACAATTGCAACAAACTGTCCGCTTCCGATGCTGAGATTGATATTGCTGAGAACATCGTCGCCGGTTCCTGTTGCAACATATTTAAAGGAAACATCCTTGAATTCAACGCTGCCCTTTGCTTCGGGAAGGGAATCTGCGGAAACATTTTCTCCGTCGCGGATATCGGGAACAGTATCCAGCACCTCGAGAATTCTGGCGGCGCAAGCCTTTGCGCGGGTGAGGTTAAGGAGGGTGAAAGCCAGCATCATAACGCTGATGAGAACGTTGAAAATATAGGTGATAAAAGCATAGAGGTCAGCGTAAGGCAAGTTTCCGCCAACAACAAGTTTTCCGCCGACCCACATGGAGAGGATAATTGCAGCATTGAAAGCAACCATCATTATGGGGTTCATAAAGACAACTCTTACAACTGCGGCAATACCTGCCTTGGTAAGTTCGTCATTGGAGTGCTGGAACTTGGTTTTCTCATGAGCTTCGCGGACGAAGGCCTTTACAACTCGGATTGCAATAAGGTTCTCCTGCACGGAATTATTAAGTCCGTCCAGCTTGACCTGCATGATTGTGAAAAGCTTGTGGCAGGCGCGCATAAGAAGGCCTACGGCAAGTCCCATAAGGGGAACAATAATAATAAGAATCATGGTGAGCTTTGCGTTAAGGCGGAAGCAAATAATAAGCGCGGCCAACAGCATAATGGGGGCGCGGATTACCATACGCAGTCCCATGTTCACCATCATCTGAATGTTATTGACGTCGCTTGTCATTCTTGTTATGAGAGACGCGGAGGAAAAGCGGTCAATATCCGCAAAGGAAAATTCCTGAGTATGATTGAACATTGCGCGGCGGAGGTTTGAGCCGAAACCCTGACTTCCCACAGAGGCAAAGCGTGCGCTGGCAACACCGGATACCAAAGCTACGAGGCAAAGCAAAACCATGATAAGGCCTGCTTTGAGAATGTAGGCAATGCCGCCGTCACCATCTATGCCAATATTAATAATGTCTGCCATAAGGATAGGGAGTATGAGCTCACATATAACCTCTATGACAACCATCAGGGGAGCTAACAACGCGGCTTTGCCGTAGCCCCTGATGTATTTCATCAGCCTTACAAGCATTGAAAAATTCTCCTGTTCGAAAATGTAATGTATCTATTTTACTTATATATAAAAAGCTGTCAAGAAAATATAGGAATAATTTTATGATTGTTAACAATATAAATCATAGGGGTGAGATGATGGACCATTTATGGACAAGTCTTGAGCGCTTGCTTCCCGAGCGTTTGAGACATTCCTTGAAAGATGCGCCGAAGGACGTAGTATCGAAGGCAGAGGAAATTCGCCTTCGGACGGGCGTGAAACCTTCCTTGCTTCTGCCGGGTGGGGAAATAACTTTCGCTGATACGGAAACAGTTTGGAATGAGCTTGCCTATGTACTGGACAGAGCCAGCAAAAGCTCTCTCCATTCCGTTGCACGGGAACTGAAAAACGGCTATATTTCCGCAGAAAGCGGCATAAGAATAGGTGTATGCGGAAGGTTTACAACGGGAGGGATAGAGAGTTTTCAGGATGTTTCCTCCATTGCCATTCGAATCCCCCATGAGATAAGAGGTGTTGGAGAGGAGACAATAAAGGCTCTTGCCCCATATGAAAGCTCCGTTTTAGTTGTTTCCCCTCCCGGCGGCGGAAAAACAACCTTCCTCCGTGAGCTTATACGCGTAGCATCTGAAAGTGGAAAGCGCGTTGCTGTCTGTGATGAGCGAAACGAGATAGCCGCAATGCGGAAGGGGAGAACCGCCTTTGATTTGGGCAAGCGCACTGATGTGCTCTGCGGAGCTGGAAAGGCGGAGGGGATAATTATGCTTATGCGCAGCATGAATCCCGAGATTATTGCCGTGGACGAAATAGCTGCGTCGGATGATGTGAAGGCCATTGAGCAGGCCGCAGGCTGCGGCGCATCAATATTTGCAAGCGTCCACGGATCCGATATGAAAGAACTGAAAAAAAGACCCGCCTTAAATGAGCTTTTGATGCTGGGAATATTCAGGAGAGCGGTTATAATCAGCGGCAGGGAAAAGCATAGCTATGACTTGGTGAATTTATGATTTTGAAGCTTATGGGAGGAGTCTTATGTGTCCTGTGTGGCACAATGCTGGGGCTCGGCCGCCTGAGGGAAATAAAAAGACAGCTTTCTGTTATGGAAGGCATGGACGCTAGTCTTGCCTTGATGGAAAGTGAGATCGCGCTTTGCGAAAGACCCTTGCCTGATATATTCGAAAAACTTTCTTTTAGCTGCTCAAAAAACAGCAGCGCTTTTATTAAAATGAGGGAAATATGCCTTGAGCGCAGCGCGGCGGAGGCCTGGAATATAGGCATAGAAAGCCTTGAACTTTCGGGAGAAGCTGAAAAAGCACTGTTGTCTCTTGGAGTAATATTGGGAACAACGGACGGGGAGAGACAGAGCGCGGAAATTGAAAGTACAAGGAAAATACTATCTGCGATTATTGAAAAACAGCGGCGGCAAATAGCTGAAAAAGGAAAAAGTTATCCCCTGCTAGGATTTTGCTTTGCGGGAATTGCAGCGCTTATGCTTATATAAAAACACGGCAGGTTTCATATCTGCCGTGTTTTTGCATTTATTATTTGTTTTTAAAGACCCAGCTTCTCTGTATGCGGTAGGAAATAAAGAACAGAATGGTGTCAACAGCGGCCTTGAGAAGTGTGAGCACCCAGGAGGCGCTGGAGGAGAAGAGGCGTCCAAGCAACCAGACAAGGCCTGCGGAGACGCAGAGCTGAATTACGCAGAGTACATAGTATCTGATAATGGTGGCTTTATAATTACCTTTATCTGTGAAGACGAAGCTCTTGTTAAGATTAAAATTTACAAAGCTGGATATTGCTCTGGCTATGAAGGTGCAAAGCCAGACGGCGCCAACACCCTCGGCAAATGCGTTTCCTCCCAAAACCGCAAGAAGCATATGCAGAAGCCAGAATGCCAGAAGGTCTACCGCTGCAGATGCGCAAGATGAGAGGATGTACTTAAAAAAACGGAAAAGTCGTCTGAAAACGTGGGCAAAAATTAGCTTATATATGCGCACGGAGTCGCGGACGGGGCGGAAGTGGGAGCAGGAGTTGTTGTCCTCGTAGACAGTGTCTATTTCCACCTCGGTGAATTTTACACCTTCGCTGTGAAGTTCCAGAAGCATATTGCTTTCATACTCATAGCGATCACCGCGGATCTCAAGAAGTTTGGGGAAATGCTCCTTGCTGATAACACGCAGACCAGTCTGAGTGTCGCTTATGGAGATTCCGCAGAGAATTTTGAAGATGGATTTGGTGAGCTTATTGCCGCTCTTGCTTCTGGGGGGGACATGAGGCATGTCAAAGTTTCTGCAGCCGAGAACAAGGTTTTTGCTGTTTGTGGCTGCTGTCTTGGAGCAGGCAAAAATATCCTTGAGAAGATGCTGACCGTCTCCGTCAACGGTTACAGCAAATTCTATGTCGGGGCGGGAAGAAATAAGGTGGGAGAATGCGGTTTTGAGACCCGCACCTTTTCCGCGGTTGACCTCGTGGGTGAGAAGGGTGACCTCTTCAAGCTCGCTCAGCTGTCTGAAGGGAGACTTGAACTCTGTGGCGCTGCCGTCATCAACGAGGATAACTGTGCCGAATCCCCCCTCAACAAGCTCGTTTACCACCTGACAAAGCCTGTCGGTGGGGTTGAACGAGGGAAGGACCACCGCAAATTTTTTGATATCAAAGTTATTCATAGTGTTTCCTCAGATATGTTTACTGAATGGCAGCACCCATATCGGTAACGTAGTATTTTCCATCGATTTTTTCGATCAGGATAAGGTTGCCGGACTGAACGTGAAGCTCTTCAGCACCGAGAGTGTAGCTTATATCGTAGGCAATGGAGCATACGAACTTGTCATTGCCAATGGGGATAAGGTCATAGTAGTCAATGCTGTTATACTGCAGACCGCTTGTGGTTGCCCACTTGATGTTTTCAATGGTGTTTGCAGTCAGCTTATAGAGCTCGCTGCCACTGTAGAGGAGCTTGGCAAGGGCATTGAAGTTATCGGTTGTTGCATCGTCCTTGTCTGCGGAGAAGTTTATATATGCGTATATAAACTTTTCAATAAACTCTGCAAGTTCACCCTCTATAGTTTCGCTTGCACCGGGAATATAGCATTTTCCGAATGCGGTTTCAACGGGAGAAATTTCCTCGCCGTTATAGATCACGCTTATGCTGCAGTCGCTGTAAAGACCGCTGCAGTCGTAGGAAAGAACGGAATTATCGTCTGCTGCATTGAGACCAAATTCAAGGGGGGAGCAGTATTCCTCTCCGATTTCCTGACCGTTGATGAGAACCTTGGAGTCGGGAAGAGCGCAGAAGCTGAAGCCGTTGAGAGGCTCAGGAAGATATGCAAAGTCCGTTGCGGAAACAGACTGAGCGTCCATCTGTCTGCCGAACTTATCATAAGCCTTGATTTCGGCAGGTCCCATCATGTTTTTGATTTCATAAATAACAGCTTCGGGTGCAATATCAAAGCTGTGCTCAAGGCTGACTTCCATTGCGCTGTTGCCGCATATGTAGCTCTCGCCGACCTTTACGCTGTTAATATGGATGGTGGAGCCTTCGGGAACAGAAATTCTGATATCGTTGCCTGCAGGCATGGAAAATTCCCAATCGGCAAGGCGCCAATTGTTAAGCCCGAAGCCAACATCGTCTGCTGCAACAAAGTTAACGGTGCAGATACGGGCGGATCCGAGGCGGACGTTGAACTTCTTAACATCACCGTCATTGGGCAGAGAGCGCCAGGTGATATCGGCATTTTCGTCAATTCCGAAATCGGCAAGAACCGCGTCGGCCTTGGTGAACTCGTTGAAACCTGCGTCAACCAAAGACTGAAGACCATCTATCCAGAAACTGCGCTCGGTGTCGGCCATAAAATCTTCCATGGCATTGTCGGGACGCGAAGCCTCGTAGGAAGTCAGGAAACGGTTGAGGACAAAGAGTCCTGCGCCAAGAATGATTATGAGAACAAGGCAATAGATTATAAGAGCACGGAGAAAGATATTTTTCTTTTTCATCACTTAACATCCTCCTCGCTAAGAACAATAATGCTGGTGGGAAGACCGCGCTGACCGACAAGGGAAGAGCTGATGTTCTTAAACTCGCCTTCATAAAGCATGGTGGAGGAACTGCCGCCGTCCAGATTCAGGGCGTTTACTGCGCCAAAAGAAAGCATAACATCGGCCACATCTTCATATGTAGCACCCATGGAGCCAACCTGTCTGCCGTTGATAACGAGCAAAAGCATGGCGCCGTCGCTTCGTTGACCGATTGCGGTGCGGGGATTGAGGCCACTGCTGAGACCGTCGCATTTTTCGCCGTTTACAACAAGAACGGGGCCGAAGGAAACTGCCCATTCAGCGTCGAGCGCCATTGCCTCGGTGCCGGTCATATTGCCAACATGCATGTTGCCGTCATGGTCAATAACCATGGTGGCCGCGCGGGTGTTGGCGCCATAGAGAAGCTTGCCTTCGTGGATGACAATGCCGAGAGGAATGCCGCCGTTGCCGGTGCCGTTGGGATCGTCAAAGCCGCCGGCATTGGTGCCGCCAACGCCGCCGTAGGCCTCAATCATATCGTTGAGAAGCTGTCCGCGGCTTCCAAGATTCTGGGATATACCGACGATGACACGCTCGGGGTCGGAAACAATCATCATCTTTCCGTTAAAAGTGCTGCCGCTGACATCAACTATTTCAAGGGGCACATCATCGCTTTCAGTGTTGCCATTCTCGTTGGAATCGGTCTTGTGAGCAATGGAAATCAGACTGGTGTCAACCTTGTCGAGAGAATCATTGGGAGCGTTGGCCTCTTCGATGAGCAGAATCTCTTCCTCGCTTAGGAATATTTCGGCAACAAAGCCTGCAGCGCTTGTTTCGCGGAGAGAGAGAACAAAGAGATCTCTTGCGCTCTCGCTGGGACCGTAGCTGAGCATATAGATTATTCCGAGGACTGCGCCGAGGATTATGACGACAGTTGCAAGAACAAAGCTGAGAGTTTTTCCGATAACACTCAGAATTCGAAGGGCAAGGGGTCTTTTTTTCTCGGGCTTTTCGGGAGCAGACTCTTTTTTAGATGCGCCCTTTTTGACGGGAGTAGGTTTTGCGCTGCGCTTGGACTCCTCGATTACCTCAGCCATGACAGGCTTTTCGATTTCGGGAGCTGCCTGGGGAGCGGCATGCTGCTCATCTGCAGCGCGCTCGATTTCAGTAAGCTCTTCGGGAGTCAAAATGCCGGAGAGGTCAAGCTCGCCGTCATCTTTGAAGCTTGTAAACTTATTATCCATAGTAAATTCGTTATCCTCGCATTCACTTAATAAAATCATATTTCAAACGGGCATAAAAAGCCTATTTTAATAGCAGTATACATTATAGCACAAAAGGAAAAAAAATCCAGTTAATTTTATTTTTTTCAAATAATAATCAGTCTCGGTGGTGCAATTTTCACATTATCAGGCATAAGCATCAAATTTGCGTAATAGTAATAGGGCATACGAAGTGATTGCAGAGGTACTAAAGTATGGAAGTTGAGCTTATTTTCAAGATTGCGGCTGTTGGAATACTTGTGGCTGTCCTCAATATTCTTTTGTCCCGGTCGGGAAGGGACGAGCAGGCGCTGATGGTAACCATAGCGGGTCTCGTTTGTGTTCTTGTTATAGTCGTCAGGGAAATAAGCGATTTGTTTTCTCTGATAAAAGACCTGTTTTCTCTTTAAGCAGATGGGTATTTTGCTTAAATTGAGCGCTGCGGCCCTGCTCGCAAGCAGCGTCTGCCTTGTTCTGAAAAAGAACAGCCCTGAAATGGGGCTGATGCTGGCAGTGCTTGTCTGCGTAGGCGGATTTGCCCTCATAGCGGAAATATTGCTGCCTATACTGGAACTGATTCGGGATGCGGGGAAACTGGGAGGTATTTCATCCACATTGTTTTATCCTCTGCTGAAATGTCTGGGGATAGGAATCGGGGCGAAGCTTTCGGCGGATATATGCAAGGACAGCGGACAAACTGCCATAGCGGGCAGCGTAGAACTGGCAGGAGCAGTATGCGCCGTATATTGCTCGTTGCCTCTTTTGAACGCACTTATGGACATGCTGGAGGAACTGGTATGAAGAAACATATATTTTTTCTGATCATTGCCGCCATGGTGCTTATGCCCTCAGGGAAAGCCGAAGCCGCCTTTGATGGTTCAAGACTAGAAAATGCCCTTCCTCCTTCTGCGATAGAGATAATGGGAGACTCTTCCGTGGAATCAATAAATACGGACAGCATATTCACACGATTTGGAAACTACATAAAGGAGAATATCAAAAGGGAGTTTGTTTCCGCTCTACGACCTGTAGCATCTATAATAGCAGCGGCTATAGTATGCACTCTTGCAGAGGGGCTGCAAACGAAAAAGGAATTTGATTATGTAAACCTAGCGGCTTGCCTTTTCGTGGCTGTTGGATCTCTTGCGGATGTGAATTCCGTGGCATCCATGAGCGGACAGGCAGTTTCAGATATGCATGAATTTTCCCTTGTGCTGCTTCCGATGCTGTCTTCGGCTGCTGCGGCGGCAGGGGCAGTAAGCTCCGCTGCGGCTAAATATGCTGCCACCGCGCTTTTCCTTGATATGATGCTTTCCGCTGCGGAAAAGCTGCTTCTTCCGATTTTGGGTGCATACAGCGCGGCTCTGCTTGCCTCATCTGCGACAGGGGACGGCAGGTTGAAGGGTGTTGTGAAGTTTATGAAATGGACAAGCAAGAAATCCCTTGTATGTATAGTGTCTGTTTTCACTTTTTATCTGAGTATTACGGGGATAGCCGCATCGGGTGCAGACGCCTTGGCTGTCAAAACTGCCAAGGCGCTTATTGGATCCTTTGTGCCAGTGGTAGGAAAGATGGTTGCGGGGGCGTCGGAAAGTATAGCTACGGGGGCGGGAATAATTCGCAACAGCATAGGCGTTTTTGGCCTTGGAGGAGTGCTTGCCGTATGCGCTTCTCCTTTTCTTGTGATTGGACTTCGATATCTTCTTTTCAAAGCGGTGGCAGCTGTTGTAAGCGTCATAGCGGGCGAAAGACTTGGCTCTTTTGTGGATGGCATCGGACAGGCCTACGGTATGCTTCTTGGCCTTGTTGGCACAAGCGCGGTGTTTATGTTTATTTCCATTCTTTCTATCATAAGGACGGTGGTGTGATGCTGGATTTACTTAGAAGCTGGATATTGGGTCTTGCGGGAGCGGCTGTGATATGCGCGGTGATAACAGAGCTTTGTCCCGCGGGAAGCACAAAAAAGGTTTTGAAGCTTCTTTGTGGTCTTGTTATGACTATGGCGCTTATTTCTCCTCTTATAAATGGGCAGCTGCCTGACATGTCGCTTAATATGGCTAAATATCGGACGCGGGCAAATGAAATAAGTGTATCGGCGAAAGAAAGTGCGGACAGCTATTCACGGGAAATCATAGAAGAGGAGTGCCGCGCATATATATTGGACAAAGCACATTCGCTTGGAGTTGATGTGAAGGATGCCTCGGTTATTCTCCGATGGAGCAATGGGGGCTTTTGGTATCCGGATAAATGTACAATAGAGGCTGAATATAACACAGCCCTTGCGGAAAGCATTGAATGCGAGCTGGGACTGGGAATGGAAAGCCAGAAATGGGGAACGGATGAAAGTGATTGAACTTGGCGCTCTTACAAAGAGTATTGCAAAAAACAAGTATGTGCTTATGGTGCTGGCTCTTGCCCTTGTGCTCATTCTTCTTCCCGCAGGGAAAGGGAAGGAGGCAAATTCTCATCAGGCTCAAGGCAGTGAACTGGAGTCTTCAGGTATACCTTTGGATACTGAAAGCGCAAGGCTTTCCGAGTTTTTGAGCATGATGGAGGGCGTAGGGGAGGCAAAGGTGCTTCTCAGCGCCGAGGGCGCGGTGGTCTTGTGCGAGGGGGCTGGAAACAGCTCCGTGCGTCTTAGTGTGACAAACGCTGTTTCTGTCTATACGGGGCTTGGCAGCGATAAGATACGCATAATTAAATTGAAATGATATTCGGGAGGCGTTTTGAAGTTGAAGAAGAATCTCAAAAGGAACATAGTAATGTGCGCGGTGCTGCTTTTCGTGTGCGCATCGGTGTATCTCAACTGGAGCTATAATAACCGTTGGGGCAAAGCCAACGAGGCAATGGTTGAGGCGGAAGACCAGGCAATGGAAGAAGCCGACATTCTTTATGAACAGGCATTGGCAGAGGAGGAAATGGAGAATGAGGCGGTCAATGGTTACTTTGCCTCTGCAAGGCTTACCCGTCAGCAGTCGAGAGATGAGGCGCTGAGTCTGCTTGAAACCGCAGCGGCTTCGGAAAGTGCAAGTCAGGAGACTATTGATTCCGCAATGGAGTCCATTGCTGCAATGGCCACCTGGAGTATGCAGGAGGCGCAGATAGAAAATCTCCTACTTGCCAAGGATTTTGACGATTGCGTGGCATATATAAGCGGCGATAGGGTAACTGTTGCGGTGCCCGCGCCGGAAGAAGGGCTCAGTGATGCCACAGTGGCAAGAATAACGGACACAATTACAAATGAAACCGAATATTCGGCAAGCCAGCTTACGATAATAGAAGTTAAGAATAGCAACGAAAATTAATATGAAATTAAGCAGGCGTCTGAGGTTATGTTAACCTTGGGCGCCTATTTTGTTGAATAAAAATTGAAATTACTATTTATTTTTTTCGTATCTTGTGTTAATATATCGTAGTTAATAAATTACGGAGGTAATTTCAATGCCTGATAATTACATCAGCATTTCCGCTGAAAAGGGAAACATCAATGTTTCTGAGGAAGTTATTGCTATTATTGCCGGCACCGCAATTTCCGAAATCGATGGTGTTGCCGGTCTTTCCAACTCTGTTGGAAGCGAGATATATGAGTTCATCGGCAGAAAGTCCGTTACCAAGGGAATAAAGGTCAACTTTGCCAATGAGAAAGTAATTGTTGAC
>JAZUAQ010000178.1:0-2540 GCA_045638085.1 Oscillospiraceae bacterium | reverse complement strand
AATGACTGCGGCATAGGCGCTCCCGGTCCCTTCGGTCCCCAGAATGTTCATGAGCCCATGGGCAAGGGCTGGCTTGGGGATAACCCCAACCGCGTATACTGCTGCTACTTCCATGCAGGCATGCGCGTTTATGACGTATCCGGCCCCTACTATATCAAGGAGCTGGCATACTTCATCCCCCCCAATCCCGAAAAGCTGCTCTTCAAGGTTCCCGTACCCGGTCCTATGATTGCCACCACCGAAGACGTTGTTGTCGACGACCGCGGCTACATCTACATGGACACCTGGCACGACGGCATGTACATCCTCCGCATGAAGGAAGACTAAAGGCATTGAATAACGAAAAACATACCTGCTCCGGCAGGTATGTTTTTTTATTGTATACATATCAGCATCTTTAAATTAAAGCATAAGTATGATAAAATACTGTAAAAAAATTCTGAAAGGAGGATTTTCTATGGAGGCAACTATCGCAATTTTCGCAATTGGTATGCTGCTTGCTTTCGCAGCTTATTTCGTAGGTATAGCCCTTTCCATCGTACTGCTTGTAAAAGTTATTCACGCAGGCATAGCCTGCATTAAACTTCCCAAGTTTCCTCCCAGAGATAAAGTTCGCTTTGTTGACACCCGTAAAACCAAGGCTCTCTGGATATGGATTTTAGTTTTGAGCATATTCTTCGCCATTGCTTTCCCCATTTCCATTGCTGTCATGGACACCGTTCCTGCCATAGTAATTGCTTTTATAACTAATCCTTTCTATCTCAATGGCCAGCTGGCCATGCTCGTTGCAGGAAATATTATCCTCAAAAAATACTCCAAAGCCCTTAGCGCATATGAAGAGCAGGATTGCTTTGAGAAGGTATAAAGCTCAGCTATAGGGTAATAACTCAGGCATCATTTAATTTTCCGGAGGCAAACATAATGAATTCCAACACAAGTCTTGTAACGGGAAGCGCCGGCAAGCGCCTTATAAGCTTTTCCGCTCCCATAATTCTCGCAAACCTTATTCAGGCCATTTACGGCATTGTGGACATGGTTGTGGTAGGTCAGTATATCGGCTCTGCAGGTATGTCCGCCGTCAGCATGGGCGCCCAGATAACCGCTGTTGTGCTGGTGCTGGCAACAGGTTTGAGCAACGGCGGCACAGTTATTTCCGCCCAGCTTTTCGGCAAGGGCGAGCACAAAGCGCTCCCCTCCCTTGTGGGCACTCTTCTCAGCTTCTTCGCCATTGCCGCAATCGCCCTCACTGTTCTTCTTATGTTGCTGGCAAGACCCTTGCTCAGCGCTATAAACACCCCCGAAGTGGCATTTGAGCAGGCAGTTTCCTACTTCCTCATCTGCATGGCTGGCACTGTGTTTGTATATTGCTACAACGGTCTTTCCGCAATACTGAGAGGCGTTGGCAATTCCACCGCTCCCATGGTCATCGTTTTCATCACCGTTATTCTCAACGCAGTGCTGGATTTGCTCCTTGTTGCGGTCATTCCCCTGGGCGTTGTGGGCGCGGCTCTTGCAACGGTTTTCAGCCAGTTTATCAGCCTTCTCCTCACCGCTCTATACATAAAGACCAAAACCCAGCTTTTCGACTTCCATCCCCGCTCCTGGCGAATTAACGGTCAGTTCCTGAAGCTTGTTGTCAAAATCGGTCTGCCTCAGTCCATACAATTCTTCTTTGCTTCCAGTTCCTTCGTCCTTCTCAGCGGCATTGTCAACCTCTACGGCGTCAATCCCTCTGCCGCAGCGGGCGCAGCCGCCAAGATTCAGTCCCTCGCCCATCTCCCCGCCCAGGGTGTTATGGCCGGCATCATCTCCCTCTCCGCCCAGAATCTCGCGGCAGGCAAACCCAAGAGAGTCATGCAGGGCCTTGGCACGGGACTTGTGTTTGCAGGCGCTCTCAGCCTCATTGTCTGCCTGCTTTGCATAGCATTCCCCGCTCAGGCTTACCGCATCTTCACCTCCGATGAGGCCGTTATTGCCGCGGGCATTGATTATCTCAAGGTTATGAGTGTCTCCTTCGTCCTTGAAGGACTTATGTTCTGCCTCTTCGGCGTGGTCACCGGCTCGGGCTACACCCCCGTCACCATGTGCTGCGGTATTCTCAGCGCCTTCATAGTCCGCTATGTCTCCGCATGGATTCTCTGCAACATATTTACTATGGGCTTTCTCGGCGTTGCCATTTCCTACAGCATCGGCCCTCTGCCCTCCATCGCAATCTGCCTCATCTTTATCCTCACAGGCAAATGGAAAACTCCCAGAGTGCAGATTCACTGATAAATGCAAAACCGCCACGGCCCTCTGCCGCGGCGGTTTACTTTTCCATTGCATATTTCTATAGACTTTTGCCGGCATATCTGCTATAATTCAAAGCTGTCAAATATATCCGGGTGTAGCGCAGCTGGTAGCGCGCGTGGTTTGGGACCACGATGCCGCAGGTTCGAATCCTGTCACTCGGACCAAATTTCTCAGGAAAACCGTCTTTTCAGGCGGTTTTTCTGCGTTAAAAGTTCAGTTCACAAAACTAGCCTGACCACATGCAATTG
>JAZUAQ010000177.1:0-9860 GCA_045638085.1 Oscillospiraceae bacterium | reverse complement strand
ACCAACCATCTTGTACATGCCGAGACGGCTGTGGTCGTCGTTGGGATGGTTCTTCAGATGCTCGGTGAGCTGCTTGATGCGCTCGGAGAGGATAGCGATCTGAACTTCGGGAGAACCGGTGTCGGTCTCGTGGGTGCGGTTGGATTCGATAACTACGGTCTTCTGGTCTTTGGTGATCATAATAAATACATCCTTTCTTATTTTTCATACCCTGCAGCTAAGTATTGGGGCAGAAAGGAGCACCCAAAACTGAGCTTGCGGGCACAAGCTCATATACTTTACCATATTAATTTCCTCTTGTAAAGAAGTTTTTGCAGTATTTTTCGGAATTATTCAAACTTTTTTAGTTCTTCGATTTTCTTGTAGGGGCAGACCGATGTGTCCGTCCGCCAAAGCCTCCCTTGTGTAAAGGGAGGTGCCCCGAAGGGGCGGAGGGATTGAAAAGCCTTCCCCTTGAGGGGAAGGTGGCTGCCGGAGGCAGACGGATGAGGTGTATATGTCTCCGACGGCCATATTCTTTTCGAGTGGCCGAAAAGAATGCGCGCACCGAACAACTTCCCTCCTCGCGGCATAGCCGCTGCGGTCGGAAGCTAAAAATGTGCCACCGGCACATTTTTTTAACGCTCCGACGATTTCCGCTCAGGACGCTGCTGCGCCATGGCGCCTGTTCGGCGCCACGGGGATTATACCTCGTTCTTATCGGGCCGTCGGAGACAATATAAGACTTAAGCTCGATAAAATCATTGCAAAATTTGAGATTTTGGAGTATACTTTGTGCGCGTATGTGTTGAAGGATAATCCTCTTTCAAACGCGCACAATTAAATATTGGAGAAACTTTCAAAGGAGAAACAACACCCAATGAAAAAATTCAGGAAAATTCTTTCCCTCCTTCTGGTTGTGCTTATGCTTGCTGCTGTACTCTGCGCCTGCGGAGACGGTGAGCAGAGCTCCGCTCAGCCTGAAGACAATGAAAGCGGCTCCGCAATAAAAGAGCCTGTCTATGGCGGCGAAATCACCGTAGGCATAGCTCAGGATTTGGACGACAGTCTTGACCCCCACACTATGGCGGTGGCAGGAACCAGAGAAGTCCTGTTCAATGTATTTGAAGGCCTTGTTAAGCCTGATACTGACGGAAATCTGATCCCCGCTGTTGCCAGCGACTATGTCATTGGAGAAAATGCTGATACCTTCACCTTTACCCTGCGTGAGGGCGTTAAGTTCCATGACGGAAGCGAAGTGACGGTCGGGGATGTTGTTTATTCCATCTCCCGTGTTGCGGGCTTCGAAACCGGCGTTCCCCTTGTTTCCACCTTCTCTGCTGTTGAGAGCGTGGAGGCTATTGACGACAAAACCGTCGTGGTCAAAACCTATGAGCCTTACCTTGAGTTCCTTGCATTCCTCAACTGCGCTATCATTCCCGAGGGCAATGTTCCCGCCGAGGACGGTCTCATCGGCACCGGCCCCTTCAAGTTCGTCTCCCGCAAGGCTCAGGAGAACATCATCATTGAAAAGTTCGATGATTACTGGGGCGAGAAGGCCTATCTTGACAAGGTCACCTTTAAGGTCATCGAAAACGGCGACACTCTGGTGATGAGCCTTAAGAGCGGCGCTGTTGATGTCTGCGCCCATCTCACCAGCACCCAGATTGCCGGCCTGGAGACCGATTTCAATGTTCTGGATGGCAGCATGAACCTTGTTCAGGCTCTCTTCCTCAATAATGCCTATGAACCCCTGCAGGATATCCGCGTCCGTCAGGCTCTCAACTACGCCGTTGACCGCCAGATGATTCTGGACTTCGTCTCCGATGGCAAGGGCTACATTGTTGGCAGCAACATGTATCCCGCCTTCGCCAAGTATTATGAGGATCTCACCGGACTTTATCCCTATAACCCCGAAAAGGCCAAGAGCCTTCTCACTGAGGCAGGCTACCCCAACGGCTTTGACTTTGTTATCACCGTTCCCTCCAATTATCCCTTCCATGTGGACACCGCTCAGGTGATTGCCGAGCAGCTGAAGGCCGTTGGCATCAACTGCACCATTGATACTGTGGAGTGGGGCACCTGGTACGATGAGGTTTACAAGGGACGCAATTACCATGGCACAATCATCGGCTTTGACGCCTCTGACGCCATGACTGCCCAGAGCCTGCTGGCCCGCTATGAAAGCACTCATAGCAAGAACATGAATAACTATGTCTCCCAGCGCTATGACGAGGTCTATAATGCTGCGCTCAACGCCACTGATGAGGCAGAGCAGATAGAGCTCTATAAGCAGGCACAGAGAATTCTTGCCGAGGATGCTTCCAACGTCTATCTTCAGGATCCCTGTGATTTTGTCGCAGTGCGTAAGGGACTGGAAGGCTATGTTTTCTATCCCATCTACGTTATGGATCTGGCCGGAGTGCACTTTGTCGGCTGAACAAAAGCACCTTTCCTGCATAATTAAACAAACATAAGAAATAAGGAGGATGACTATGCGTTACATACTGAAAAAGGCAGGCGTGATGATAGTCACCCTCCTTATCATTTCTATTCTGGCCTTTCTGGCCTTCGAGATAGTTCCCGCCGACCCGGTGGACGTGATGCTTGGCACCGACTACACGGAGGAACGTGCCGCAGCCCTGCGAGAGGAGCTGGGCCTCACGGGCTCTTTGCCCCAACGCTACTGGACTTGGTTCAGCGGCTTTTTCACCGGCGAGCTTGGCACAAGCTACGGCTACAGAATGCCCGTAGAAGAGCTTTTGGAGGGCAAGGTGTTTGTCACCGCCTGCCTCTCCCTCATAGCCTTTGTTCTTGTTGTGATTATTTCCATACCTGTGGGTATTTTCCTTGCCCGCTTCCGCAACGGAATAATAGACCGCGCTTTCTCTGTCCTTAACCAGATAACCATGTCCGTGCCGCCCTTTTTCATCGGCATACTTTTCACCAGCATTTTCGGTCTCGCCATGAAACTTTTCATAGTGGGCGATTTCGTAAGCTTTGCCGAAAATCCCTCAAAGTTTTTTGTATATCTCTTTTTTGCCGCCCTTGCCATTGCCCTTCCCAAGAGCGCAATGACGGTGAAGCTGCTGCGCAGCAGCATTATAAACGAAATGGGCGAGGACTATGTCCGCACTGCCCGCGCCAGAGGCAACACAAGTTCCGGCATACTTTGGCGCCATGTACTTAGAAATTCCATGCTCCCCGTTATAACTTTCCTCGCCGTGACCTTGGCGGATATCGTCGCGGGCAGCATTATTATAGAGCAGGTTTTCACCATCCCCGGCATAGGCCGAATGCTCATTATGAGCATAGGCAACCGTGATTACCCCGTGGTGCTTTCCATCATCATGCTGATAAGCGCCCTTGTCCTTTTTGTCAATTTCATTGCGGATGTTGTCTATCAGTATGTAGACCCCCGCATCCGCCTGCAGTAGGCCCCAAAGCCTTCCCCTTGAGGGGAAGGTGTCATTTGCGAAGCAAATGACAGATGAGGTGTTGGTTATGCAACAGAGAAAATGAAAACACCTCATCAGTCACCGCTTCTGCGGCGACAGCTTCCCCTCGAGGGGAAGCCTATGATTAATAAGGAGCGTAAAAATATGAAATCTCTCCGTGAACTTTACAAAATAGGCCGCGGCCCCTCTTCCTCCCATACCATGGGACCCGACAGAGCTTGCCGCATATTCCTTGATGAAAACCCCGAAGCCGAGTCCTTCAAGGTTATCCTCTTCGGCTCTCTTGCCCGCACGGGTCTTGGCCACTGCACGGACAGAGCCGTGCTGGATGTCCTTGGCGCGGAGCGCACCGAGCTTGTGTTCGACACTGAGCCCCGCGACTTTGTCCACCCCAACACCATGGAGCTTTATGCCTACAAAGCAGGGGAGGAAATCGCAAAAATGCGTGTCCTCAGCGTTGGCGGCGGCGCCATCGAAATTGAAGGCAGAGAGAGTGTTGAAGGCGCGGATATTTATCCCGAAAACTCCTTTGCCGAGATTGCGGGTTTCTGCCGCAGTAACGGCATACGCATAAGCGACTATGTGGAGCTTCGCGAAGGTCCCGAAATCTGGGATTATCTCCACAAGGTCTGGAACACCATGGTTGCCGCTATCAACCAGGGTCTGAGAGAAACCGGAACTTTGCATGGCGGTCTGGGTGTTGAGCGCAAGGCCCAGTATCTTTTCAATAAGCGCCATATTGACGAATCCCACGCAACCAAGGAAGACCGCATTGTATGCGCCTTCGCTTTCGCCGTTGCCGAGCATAATGCGGATGCGGGCGTCATCGTAACCGCACCCACCTGCGGCGCCTGCGGCGTTGTTGCTGCCGCCTTGCGTTATATGCAGCTTGAAAAGGGCTTTAGCGATGAGCAGATAGTCCGCGCGCTGGCCGTTGGCGGCGTTATCGGAAATCTTGTGAAGGAAAATGCATCCATCTCCGGCGCCGAGTGCGGCTGTCAGGCAGAGATAGGCACAGCTTGCTCTATGTGCGCCGCTGCCCTTGCGGAGCTTTATGAGATGGGTATAGGACAGATAGAATATGCCGCCGAGGTGGCTATGGAGCATCATCTGGGACTCACTTGCGACCCCATCAAGGGCCTTGTTCAGATTCCCTGCATTGAGCGCAACGCGGTTGCCGCAATTCGCGCCATCAATGCTCTGCGCCTTGCAAACTTCCTTGCCTCCACCCGCCGCATCAGCTTCGACATGGTCGTGGAAACCATGTATGAAACGGGACGCGATCTCCACCGCCACTACAGGGAGACCAGCCAGGGCGGTCTCGCCAAGCTTTATATGTAACTTCCGCAGCACCGCGATGAGCTCGGCGCGCCGAAAAGCCTTCCCCTTGAGGGGAAGCTGTCTCCGAAGGAGACGGATGAGGTGTTTTTGATAAGGAGAAAACCATGCTTAAACTTTTGGCAAAACTTTTCATTGCCGACAGAGAAAACTATAAAGACAGCGCAGTGCGTACGCGCTACGGGCTTCTCTGTTCTGCTCTGGGAATAGCTTTGAATGTTCTGCTTTTCATAGGAAAATATATTGCGGGGGTGCTCAGCGGCTCCGTTGCCATAGCCGCCGACGCGGTGAACAACCTTTCCGATGCGGGCAGCTCCCTCATAAGCCTTTTCGGCTTTCGTCTTGCCTCCAAAAAGCCTGACCCTGACCACCCCTTCGGTCACGGAAGAATAGAGTACCTCTCGGGTCTTGCCGTCAGCGTCCTCATCCTTCTGATGGGCGTTGAGCTTGGCAAAAGCTCTGTTGAAAAGATAATTTCCCCCGAAGATGTCAACGCGAGCTGGTTGAGCATTGGAATTTTGCTTGCCTCTATTGCTGTGAAGATCTATATGTGGGCTTATAACCGCTCTGTGGGCAAAAAGATAAACTCCGCCGCAATGCTTGCCACGGCAACGGACAGCCTTTCCGACACTGTTTCCACCGCCGTTGTCCTTGTGAGTATGCTCATTGCCCGCTTCACGGGAGTGAATATAGACGCCTATGTTGGCGTGCTGGTGGCGATCTTCATCCTCCGCGCAGGCTATCTTGCCGCAAAGGACACAATTGCCCCTTTGCTTGGCAAAGCCCCCGAGAAAGAGCTTGTTGAGGAGATTGAAACCATCGTCATGTCTGCTCCCGAGGTTTGCGGCATACACGATCTCATCGTCCATGACTACGGTCCGGGACGGCTCATAGTCTCCCTCCACGCGGAGGTGGACGGCAGCGGAGATATTTATGTTCTCCACGATGCCATAGATAATCTTGAGCGTCGCCTTCAGCGGGAAATCGGCTGCATAGCCGTTGTACATATGGACCCCATCGACCTCCGCGACGAGGTGACTGCCAGCGCCCGTGCCGCCGTTGCCGAGGCGGTGAAGAGCGTCGATGAGCGCATAACTATCCATGATTTCCGTGTGGTGCCCGGCACCACCCACACAAACTATATCTTCGATGCTGTGCTGCCAATAAACTGCGCGC
The DNA here is from genome assembly GCA_045638085.1 of Oscillospiraceae bacterium. GTDB lineage: Bacteria > Bacillota > Clostridia > Oscillospirales > Oscillospiraceae > SIG459. The sequence continues at coordinate 3,909 of JAZUAQ010000177.1, read as the reverse complement.
TCAGCGATGAGGAGGCAAAAAAACTCATCGAAGCGGAGATTTCCCGCTCCTTCCCCAAGTGCTACGGAGTGGTGAACATAGACAGGGATTATACCTGAGCCCTCTCAGTCACCTTCGGTGACAGCTCTCCCAAGGGGAGAGCCAAGTGTTGGATGGCGACCTGCGTATGCTTTACCTCCCCGTAGGGCGCGATGACCTCAGCGCGCCGCCAAAGCCCGCCCCCCCCATTTTCTAAAAGAAAGGACCCACCGATGAAAAAACGCCGGAATTACAACTTAATATTCGGCTGCGCAATCACCGCATTTATGATTGCGCTTATTGTGCTGGGCTTTTTCTGGACTCCCTACAGCCCCACAGCAATGGATGCTGCCGCACGCAGTGACGGACCCAGTCTGCAGCATATTCTGGGCACGGACAACTTCGGACGCGACATTTTCTCCCGCGTGCTGGAGGGCGCAGGCACAACCCTCATCATTGCCGCCTCCACCGTTGCCATCGGCCTCGCCCTTGGCATTTTTATAGGCGCTTTCACGGGTTATTACGGCGGCTGGGTGGACGAAGTGCTGATGCGCATAAGCGATGTTATAACCGCCTTCCCCAGCGTGCTGATGGCTATGGTGCTGATAAGCATTCTGGGCACGGGCAAGTATAATATTATCGTTGCCCTGAGCATTTTGTTCGTTCCCTCTTTCGCCCGTGTTGTGCGAAGCGAGTTTGCCAAGCAGAAGCAGCTGGACTATGTCCGCGCTGCAAAGCTTATGGGTGCAAAGGATTTGCGCATAATGTTTGTCCATATCCTGCCCAATGTCATCCCCGTGCTTCTCAGCGCGGTTGCCATAGGCTTTAATAATGCGGTTTTGGCAGAAGCAAGCATGAGCTTTCTGGGTATAGGCGTTCAGCCCCCCGACCCCAGCCTTGGCCGTATGCTCAGCGAGAGCCAGAGCTTCCTCTCCGAAGCCCCCTGGTATCCCCTCAGCGCAGGCATAACCATAGTTCTGCTGATTCTGGGCTTCGGCCTCATTTCCGACGGATTGGGAGGAGGCAAAAACGATGCTTGATATCAAAAATCTCCACATTGAATTCACAGGCCGCAATGCCACCGAAGCGGTTCACGGCATAGACCTCCATATGGACGAGGGCGAGACCCTCGGTCTCGTTGGCGAAAGCGGCAGCGGCAAAACCGTCACCGCCCTCACAGTTGCAGGCCTTCTCCGTGGGGATGTCCGTGTCTCCGGCGAGATAAACTTTTGCGGAAAAGATCTCTTAAAACTCTCTCCCCGTGAGCTGCGTGAAGTGCAGGGTCGGGAAGTGGGCATGATTTTTCAGGAGCCTATGACCAGCCTCAACCCCCTCATGCGTGTGGGCGAGCAGATTGAGGAAGTTCTCCGCATTCATTCGGATGTGCCTGCAAAGCGCAGAAAGGAGCTTGCTCTTGAGCTTATGGGCAAGGTGGGTCTCCCCGAGCCTGAACTCATATATAAAAAATACCCCCATCAGCTTTCGGGTGGTCAGCGCCAGAGAGCCATGATAGCCTCCGCCGTTATAATTGACCCCAAGCTGCTCATTGCCGATGAGCCTACCACTGCCCTTGATGTGACGGTGCAGGCCCAGATAATCGAGCTGCTGAAGCGTGTCAATAAAAACCGCGGCGTAGGCATACTTTTTATAAGCCACGATCTGAACGTGGTGCGCAAACTTTGCAGCCGCGTTGCCGTTATGCATAACGGAGTCATTGTGGAAACAGGACCTACGGAGCAAATTTTCAATGCCCCGCAGGAGGAATACACCAAGAAACTTATCGCCGCCATACCCAAGAGGGAGAAAAGGAAAGACTGATGGCAGAAAAAGTCCTTGAAGTCAATAATGTGAGCGTTGAATATTCCGCTGGGGGAGTTTTCACCCGCGGAAAGATTCAGCATGCCGTAAAAAATGTCAGCTTCTCCGTGGAAAAGGGCGAGATTTTGGGTCTCGTGGGCGAGAGCGGCTGCGGCAAGTCCAGCCTCAGCAAGGCGATTTTGGGAATGGTGCCCTATACGGGCGAGATAATCCACCATACCCCCCGCCCCCAGATGGTTTTTCAGGATCCCTACGGCAGCCTCAACCCCTCCAAAACCATTGGCTGGATAGTTGAAGAGCCGTTGCGGCTTTACGGAAAGTATGATAAGGCGGAGCGCCGCCGCCGTGTGCTGGAGATGCTTGAGCGCGTGGGTCTGGGCGGAGATTTCGCAAACCGCTATCCCCGTGAGCTTTCGGGCGGCCAGCGCCAGCGCGTCAGCATAGCTGCCGCCCTTATCCGCCGCCCCCGCTTCATCATTGCCGATGAGCCTGTCAGCGCATTGGATGTTACCATTCAGGCACAGATACTGGAACTGCTTCGGGAGCTGCACAGAGAAAAGGAGCTTAGCTATCTTTTCATCAGCCACGACCTGAACGTTATTTATCAGCTTTGCGACCGGGTTATGGTTATGAACGGCGGCGAAATAATCGAGCAGGGCACCGTGGACGAAATTTTCGATAATCCCAAAGAGGAATATACAAAAAAACTGCTTGATAGTATGTAAAGATTAAAAAAGCCGCCCGTATCGGGGCGGCTTTTGTCCGTTAAATGGTACAACTACTTCCCTATAATAAAGACAGAAAACAGGGAAGGGAGAATCTGCGATGAGAGGTTACTATACTCAGACGGGCTATTGGGGATATTTTGAGGGACGCTATATGCTTTTCGCCAGTGAGGAGGATTTTCGGGATTTTTTAGAAGACTAAGGTCCTCTTGACTTGCGGCAAAAGCCGTGTTAGAATAGCCCACGCAAATAAATACGGCAGGTTTCCACAACCCTGCCCGCGCGAGAAAGCGCGAACAAAAAATGGACTGCAGCAAAATGCCTGCTTTTATTAGAGCTATTGCGCCTCCGTTTTTTGTTATCAAAAAATGGAGGCTTTTTATTATGAAAAACAAAAATTCCGTCCACCGTCTTGCCTTTTCCGCCCTTATTGCCGCAATATATGCGGCGCTGACAATGGCTCTCGGTTTTATGAGCTACAGCGGAGTTCAGTTTCGCGTGGCGGAGGCTCTCTGCGTACTGCCCTTCTTCTTCCCCTCAACGGCCTGGGGTCTTTTTGCCGGCTGTGTGATTGCCAATCTACTGAGCCCTGCAGGACCTCTCGATGTGGTTTTCGGCTCTTTGGCAACACTTCTTTGCGGACTTTCTGCCGCCGCCCTCGGACGAGGCGGAAATTACGGAAGCTGGTGGCGCTGCATACTGGTCTGCGCCGCACCCGTGGTGTTCAATGCGGTGATCGTTGGCGCGGTTATTGCCTATATGGGAGTCAGCAGCGGAGCCGACAGTGCACCCTTTGCCCTGCTTTGGAGCTTTTACGGCGCACAGGTTGGTATTGGTGAGCTGCTGGTGATGTTCACTTTGGGCCTTGCCCTCATCCGCTACCTGCCCAAGATGAAGTTTTATGAGAAAATAAGAGAGAAAATGTAAGCAAAAAAGAAGACTGCTTTTGCAGTCGGCTTTTTTATATATTGTTTTTTGCGGGGGTTAGTATGGAAAGCCCCCGTAAATCATATGCTTTGCCTTCTTGCGGCAGATGGGGCAGACTTCGTCAATCTCATCCTGCTCGAAGGGCATGCAGCGGCTGGTCATACCGGCCTTTTCCTTCATAGCCATTTCGCACTCAAGGTCGCCGCACCACATGGTCTTGATGAAGCCGCCCTTTTCTTCCTGAAGAGCCTTGGCTTCCTCAAGGGAGTGAGCTTCGAAGATGTGGCTGTCCAGATTGGCCTTGGCCTTCTCAAAAAGGCCAGCCTGAACTGCGTCAAGGAGCTGAGGAATGGCGGTTTCAAGCTCGTCCAGAGACACGATGGAAGTCGGAGGCCAAGCGGTCTTAGGAAGACAATAGAGA
>JAZUAQ010000176.1:0-7942 GCA_045638085.1 Oscillospiraceae bacterium | reverse complement strand
TGACTACCGCATCGACACTCCCGAAGAGCTGGCAGCAGCTTTCGCAGCTCAGAGAGAAATGGGTCTGCAGGCAGGTATGCTCGTTGCCAACCCCATCCCCGAGGCATACTCCATGGACGAGGACCTCATCAATGCCGCCATGGCAAAGGCAGGTGCCGACAGCGAAGAGCTTGGCATCCACGGCAAGGCAACCACTCCCTTCCTGCTTGCAAAGGTCAAGGAGCTCACCGGCGGCGACAGTCTGGACAGCAATATCCAGCTTGTTTATAATAACGCCCGTCTGGCAGCCCGCACCGCCGTTGCTCTTTGCAAATAAAGTCACCCATCACAAAAGCTCCCCTTCCGCAGAAGGGGAGCTTTTTATTGTCCCCCACTTTCAAAGCCTCCCTCGTGTAAAGGGAGGTGCCGAACGAATGTGAGGCGGAGGGATTGGAATGAGCCTCCCCTATTAGGGGAGGTGGCGCAAACCTCATAGGGAGCTTTGATGGGCGGACACATTGGTCCGCCCCTACAGCAAATTTATGATAATTCTTCGTCCCCCGTAGGGCGGGGGCTTGCTCCCGCCGCCGGAGGCACAAGCAAAGTACACGGATATCGCAATCTTAAAAAAGACCTTGTGCCCAAAGGACACAAGGTCTTTTTGTATCAAACCATTTCAGCAAGCATATCCGCCGCTGCAAGGCTCATTGCGTTTATAAGCATATGCATGCCGATAGGCACCCAGATGCTGCCGCTGCGCTCATAGGCCCAGGCAAGAGCGAAAGCTGCAGGCAGATACTGGAGCACATAGATAAGCACAGTCCAGTCCGCAGCCACAATGGCATACTGCCAGACATGGCAAATGGCGAACATCAGCATGCTCAGCACATAGGCCCAAACTCTGCTTTTTCTCCGCACGCCGCCGAAGAGGGCGCCGCGGAAGAGAACCTCCTCCACAATGGGGCCCATAAATATAACTGCCGCCCGGAAGGCGCCGTTATCAACCGCCAGATCCAAAACCAGCTGGTCATTAGGGTTGCCGGACTGGGAACTGAGACCCATGACGATGAGATTCACCGCAACATTTCCGATGTAGTAAATACCCAGCGCCATAAAAAAGCTCAGCAAACAATGGAGAAATCTCTCCACCAGAGGATCAAAATTCGCCCTCAGGTAGCGGAGGAACACTATCAGCACCACAATCACGCTGAAAGCGTAGTAATACACGTTGATTTTTCCAATGTCCGTGATGCCCATTCCCATAAAAACAAGGGGCAGCACCAGAGGCAGCACAACAAGATGGATGGGCAGATAGATAAGGCCAAAGAGGGTTGCTCCCCAGCTCATCTTATTTTCAAAAGGGGGAAGTTTTTTCATCAAAGCTCAACTTTCTTCTTAAGCTCGCTGAGAGCCATAAGCGCCTCAAGCGGAGTCATATTGTTGGGGTCGAGGCGGCGGAGGGCTTCCCTCACCTCGTCGGCGCCCATATCCATAAGGCTTATCTGGTCGGCAGCGGCAGCTTTTTCAACATTGGGGGCTGCCCCCTCGCTTTCAAGTTCACGGAGATAGGTCTTCGCCTTGGCGATTACGCTGTCGGGCACGCCTGCCAGCTTGGCAACCTCAATACCGTAGCTGTCATCGGCAGCGCCGGGGACTATCTTGCGGAGGAAGATAAGCTTTCCGCCCTGTTTTTTCGCGGTGATATTATAGTTGCGCACTCCGGGAAGACTGCCTTCCAAAGCGCTCAATTCGTGGTAATGGGTGGCGAACATGGTCTTCGCACCAAGCTTGCGCTGGTCGGCGCAATGCTCGAGGACGGCGCGGGCAATTGCCATTCCGTCATAGGTGCTTGTGCCGCGTCCAATCTCGTCCAGAATGAGAAGGCTCTTGCCGGTGGCATAGCGGAGGATGTTGGCCATCTCGCTCATCTCCACCATAAAGGTGGACTGGCCTGCGGCAAGGTCATCGCTGGCGCCTATGCGGGTGAAAACTCTGTCCACAACGCCGATGGTGGCGCTTTTGGCGGGGACAAAACTGCCCATCTGTGCCATAAGGGTGATTATGGCAGTCTGGCGCATATAGGTGCTCTTACCTGCCATATTGGGTCCTGTGACTATGGCAACGCGGTCAGTGCCGTCATTGAGAAGGGTATCGTTGGGTACAAAGAGCACATTGCTCTGAGCCTTTTCAACAACGGGATGGCGACCGCCCACGATATGGAGGGAGCGGCTCAGGTCAACCTCGGGCATGCAGTAGCCTCCGCGGACGGCAACCTCCGCAAGGGAGCAAAAGCAGTCCAGGGCAGCAACAGCGTCAGCGGAGCGCTGAATTCTCAGCACCTCGTTGGCAACCGCCATGCGGATATTGGTGAAAAGTTCAAATTCAAGGCTTGCGAGTCTGTCTCCCGCGTTGAGAAGGGTGTTTTCCAACTCCTTCAGCTCAGGAGTGAAATAACGCTCGTTGCTGACGAGGGTCTGCTTGCGGATATATTCCTCGGGCAGCGCCACATCGCCTGCGGAGCGGGGTACGTCGATATAATAGCCGAAGACCTTGTTATAACCCAGCTTCAGCTTCTTTATGCCGGTGCGCTCACGCTCCCGCTCTTCAAGAGAGCGAACCATGGCGGCGCCGTTATCGCGGACGGAGCGGAGGTAGTCCACTTCCTCGTTATAGCCGGGGCGAATCATTCCGCCTTCGCGGACGGAGAAGGGGGGCTCAAGGTCTATGCCTGCGTCAATAAGCTCATAAATATCCGCAAGGGTATCCATCTCCGCAATTTCGCCGAGAGCCTTACTGCGGCTGCCCTCCAAAAGTCCCGCGATGGCGGGCAGGATGGCACAATAATTGCAAAGGGCGCGGAGATCCTTGGCGTTGGCGGTTCCATATACGGCTTTGCCGCCCAGTCGGCGCATATCGCCTATGTCGCGAAGGAGATAAACAAGCTCGCTGCGCTTCACCGTGTCTCCGAAAAGCTCCTCAACGGCGCTGAGGCGGCGGCGGATGGCGGTGGGGTTAAGAAGGGGGCGCTCCACCCAGCTGCGGAGCATTCTGCCGCCCATAGGGGTCTTGGTCTGGTCAAGCACCCAGAGAAGGCTTCCTTTTTTCTCCCCCGTGCGGAGGGATTCGGTAAGCTCCAGATTGCGCAAGGTGGTGTAATCCAGCTCCATATACTTGTTTTCAGAGAAAACTTCAACGGAGTTTATGTGGCTTATGTCGAATTTCTGGGTCTCGATTATGTAAGAGAGCAGTGCGCCAGCGGCACATACGGCAGCTTCCTCGCCGCCGAAACCGAGAGCATCCACGCTTTCCACCTCAAACTGCTCGCAAACGCGCATTGCGGAAACCATGTAGTCAAACTTCTCTCCGCCTCTTTCCATAAGGGCGTCAAGACGGCGGGAGAGGAAATCGTTTATCTCGCCGCTTTCCCAGGCACCGGGGCTGAGGACAGCCTCCCGGGGAGAAAAGCGACCAAGCTCGTTGACGATGTGGCTTGCAGCCTCCTCTGCGAAGGCACTTACGCAAAATTCGCCGGTGGAAATATCCGCGAAAGCCACTGCGCCATTCTTGCCCTCCAGATAGACAGAGGCCAGATAGTTGCTGCGTCCTTCCTCAAGCATGCTGCTTTCAGTAACAGTGCCGGGGGAGATTATGCGGACAACATCTCTGGTGACAAGACCCTTCACAAGGGCGGGATCTTCCATCTGCTCGCAAATGGCAACCTTGTAGCCTTTGGCTATAAGGCGGCCGATATAAGCCTCCGCGCTGTGGTAAGGCACGCCGCACATGGGGGTCTGCTCCTCCACGGGCTTGCCTCTGTCGCGGGTGGTGAGGGCAAGGTCAAGCTCACGGGAAGCCAGCTTCGCGTCCTCGTCGAACATCTCGTAGAAGTCGCCAAGGCGGAAAAAGAGCAGGCAATCCTCGTGGCGGGACTTTATTTCATTGTATTGCTGTTTCATGGGGGTTATTTCCGCCATGGTACACCTCCGTGAGGACTTTTGCTTTTCTTATTTCTTCTTTCCGCCCTTTTTCTTGGGAGGGAACTTCTTGTCGGTGAGGGCGTTGACTATGGGCGCAATGATAACCACGCAGATAATCTCAATAGCAATCTGAGCCCAGTAGGCGGTCATGCTGTCCTTGAAAATGACAAGGAGAACATATGCGGTGATGGCGACGAAAATTGCGATGAAGAAGCAGATAGCACCTGCGGCCTTCTGAACATAGTTCCAGATTTCCTCGCTCTCTCTTGCTCTGCGGGTGGGGAAGCCGAAGCTATCATTGAAAGCGGGCTTGCCTATATAGAGCTTCCATGCGTAGAAAAGAAAAATAATGGGTATTGCGAACTGCCAAACTCTTCCGGTCATAATTTATTCCTCCAACTCTCCGAACAGCGCCCATGTGGTGCTGTCCGTAATTTTAACATTCTTAAACTGACCCACGAGGGAGGCGTCTCCCTTCATGTGGACAAGTCTGCCGCCTTTTGTGCGGCTTGTGATGGGGAACTCCTCCCCTTCCATATATCCGTCGATAAGCACCTCAACGCTCTTGCCCACATACTCTCTGTGCTTTTCAAGGCTCAGTGAGTTTGCAAGGGCGAGAAGCTTATCAAAGTTCACCTGCTTTTCCTGCCTTGTCATGGGGTCGGGCAGCTTTGCCGCAACGGTGCCCTCGCGGCGGGAATAGATGAAGGTGAACATACTGTCATAGCCCACGGCCTCCACAAGGCGGAGAGTATCCTCAAATTCCTCATTGGTCTCCCCGGGGAAGCCCACTATCATATCCGTGGTGATCACAAGGTCCGGCATATACTCCCTTGCGATGCGAACCTTTTCTAGGTAAGCCTCGCTTGTATAGCCGCGGTTCATGGCCTTGAGCACCCTGTCATTGCCGCTTTGCACCGGCAAGTGGATATGATGGGAGCATTTTTCGCACTCGGCCATGGTCCTGAAGAGTTTTTCCGTGGCATCCTTGGGATGGCTTGTCATAAAGCGGATGATGAACTTTCCGGGAATGGCGTTCACCATTTTAAGAAGATCGCTGAAGTCCACTCCGCAGTCAAGGTCCTTGCCGTAGCTGTTAACGTTCTGTCCCAGCAAAGTAATGTCCTTGTAGCCTGCCGCGATAAGCTCTCTTGCCTCCTGGATAATGGCCTCGGGGCGGCGGGAGCGCTCTCTGCCGCGGACATAGGGGACTATGCAGTAGGAGCAAAAGTTGTTGCAACCGTACATTATGCTTATCCAGGCCTTAACACCTCTGTCGCGGACTCGGGGCTCGCCTTCGGTTACGCAGCCTTCGTGGGGAGCGGTGGCGAAAACTCTCTTTTTCTTCACAAGATAGCGTTCCAGAAGCTCAGGGAAGCGCCAAAGTTCGTGAGGTCCGAAGCAGAGGGAGACAATGGGATAGGAGTGCTTCACCTTGTCGGACATGTGCTGCTGCTGCACCATGCAGCCGCAGATGCAGATAATCTGATCGGGCTTAGCCTTTTTTGTGTGGTTGAGGGCTCCAACGTTGCCAAGAATGCGCATTTCTGCGTGCTCGCGTACAGCGCAGGTGTTGATAACGATAATGTCTGCCTCCGCCTCGTCCATGGTGAAGGCGCAGCCCATCTCCGCAAGGTAGCCGCGAAGGCGCTCGGAGTCACTTTCATTCTGCTGGCAGCCGTAAGTATCCACAAAAGCCAGCATATTTTTTCTGCCCTGAGAAATAAAGCGCTCTTTCAGCTTGCGACAAAGGGCAATCTGGCGCTCTATCTCGCTTTTTTCAATTTCAATTCTTTCGTATGGCATATAAGTAAAAATTCCTTTTGATATTATCAGACATTGTATTATAGCATTTTTATATAGCGTTTTCAATGTATATGTAGTATAATGTGTGCTGGATTTGTATCTTCGGAGGAATTTTTATGTCCCTTATAAATATACTCTCTCCCCATGTTGCGGACCTGATTGCCGCAGGTGAAGTTGTTGAGCGTCCCGCCAGCGTTGTGAAAGAGCTTGCGGAAAACTCTATCGACGCAGGAGCGAAAAATATAACCATTGAAATATCCGGCGGCGGCATGAAGCTTATCCGCGTCAGCGATGACGGCTGCGGAATGAGCCCCGAGGACGCGGGAGTTGCCTTCCTGCGCCATGCCACCAGTAAGCTTCGCGATGAACAGGGTCTTGAGGCCATCTCCACCCTGGGTTTCCGCGGCGAAGCTCTTGCCGCCATATCCTCCGTCTCCCGCATAGAGCTGCGCACCCGCACCGCAGATGCCGCCGAAGGCACCCGCGTTGCCCTCAGCGCAGGAGATATCGAGGAGATGGGTCCCGTAGGCTGCCCCGTGGGCACCACCATGGAAATCCGCGACCTTTTCTATAACACCCCTGCCAGACTGAAGTTTATGAAAAGCGACAGGGCGGAAACTTCCGCCTGCATCAACGCCGCACTGCGCTGCGCTCTCGGCCATCCCGAAGTCAGCGTGCGCATGATTCGCGACGGCGAGGAGGAGTTTTTCACCCCCGGCGACGGACGCAGCGAAAGCGCTGTTTACTCCCTTCTGGGCAGAGAAACCGCCAAGAATCTCCTCAGCGTCAGCGGCAGCGACGAGGGCGTTTCTGTTGAAGGCTTTGTCTCCGCTCCCCATGCCTGCCGCGGCAACCGCGCCATGCAGTTTTTCTTCATAAACGGCAGACCCTTCCGCTCCCTCACCATTCAGGCCGCTCTGGAGCAGGCTTTCAAAAACAATATGCTGGTGGGTCGCTTCCCCGCCTGCGTTTTGTACATCACTCTGAGCTTCGGCAAGGTGGATGTGAACGTCCATCCCACCAAGAGCGAGGTTAAATTCAGCGAGGAGAAAAAGGTTTTCGACTGCGTTTACTACGCCGTTCTCAGCACAATAAGCGAAGCGGGCAAGGCCAAAACCGCCGAGATAAGCCTCTCTCCCTCCACAAAAAAAGCCATCGCCCCCAAGGCAGATTTCTATAAGAAGATGAGCGCAGAGGAATTTCGCGCTTCTCAGAAGGCTCCCGTCTCCCCCAAAGCCCCCGCAGCCCCCCAGCGCAGCGCCCCTCCTCAGCAGACGAGGCTCAACATGGGAGATGTGAGCAAGGCTCTTTTCGGAGAGGAAAAACCCCTGCCTCCCCGGGTGGAAGCGCCGAAAATCACCCTCCGCTCCCCCGCTCCTGAATATAAGCCCAGTCCCCTTGTGCCCAGACCGGAGATTCCCGTAATAAAATCCGCTTCTGCCAGCGCACCCGCTCCCGTTTCTGCCAGCGCACCCGCTCCCGCCATTGAGGAGGAAAAGCCCCTTATCCCCGATTATCGGCTTATCGGCGAGGCGCTGAACACTTATATCATCGTTGAAAGCGAGGGCGCACTGCTGCTTATAGACAAGCATGCCGCCCACGAGCGCATCATATTCGACCGCCTGAAGAAGGAAGATGAGGCCATGAGCCAGAGCCTTCTTCTCCCCGTAACATGGCGCCCCGACACGGAAAGCCTTGAGCTTATCGAGGCCAATGCCGCCGTTCTTGAAAAGGCGGGCTTTGAGATTGAGCCTTATGGCGCAAGAGAGGTCATCATCCGCGCCGTGCCTGCAGATACAGATGGCAGCGAGATTGCCATGCTTGAGGATATCCTCAGCGCCATAGCCTCGGGAAAAGCGGAAAATCCCATGGAAAAGATTTACCATACCATAGCCTGCAAGGCTGCCATAAAGGCAGGTTGGAAAACCGACAGGCGGGAGCTGGAAGCTCTTGTGGAAAAAGTTCTCAGCGGCGAGGTCCGCTATTGCCCCCACGGCAGGCCCGTCAGCGTTTCCCTCACCCGCACCGAGCTTGATAAGTTTTTCAAGAGAATAGTGTAAGCACCGCGCCTTTAAAGCCTTCCCCTTGAGGGGAAGGTGGCATTTGCGGAGCAAATGACGGATGAGGTGGCTATGTCTCCGACGGCCATATTCTTTTTGTGCCAGCAAAAAGAATATGGA
>JAZUAQ010000175.1:0-16049 GCA_045638085.1 Oscillospiraceae bacterium | reverse complement strand
GCTTACCATAAGCCTTATGGTGCTTATTGCCCGAAGCGTTGTGGACTCCATGCGTTGGATCGACACACTCAAGGGTCTGGGCGATGATGCAATCAAGGAAGAGGTTGAAAGAGGCAAGAAGGACTTCGTGGGTCCCGAACTGGAGGGAAAGACCCTCGGCGTAATCGGTCTGGGCGCTGTAGGCAGCAAGGTCGCCAATGCGGCTTTGGACCTTGGTATGACCGTATACGGCTATGACCCCTATCTCTCTGTTGATGCGGCATGGAAGGTCAGCAAGAATGTTCAGCGCATAGAAAGCCTCGACGAGCTTTATCCCCTCTGCGACTACATAACTCTCCATCCTCCTCTCACTCCCGAAACCAAGGCTATGATCGATGAGAAGGCAATAGCAAAAATGCCCGATGGTGTCCGTCTTATTAACTGCGCCCGCGGCGGCATTGTCAATGAGGACGCTGTTCTTGCGGCCATTGATAGTGGAAAAATTGCATATTTTGCCTCCGATTTCCCCTCCGAGGCAACTATAGGCCACAAGAATGTTATACTTACTCCTCATCTTGGAGGCTCCTCCGAGGAGAGCGAGGTCAACTGCGCAGTTATGGCCGCTCAGGAACTTGTTGAATATCTCAAGACAGGTAATGTCAAAAACAGCGTAAACCTGCCCACTGTCAGCCTTGAGCGTATAGGCGAGGCCCGTCTTTGCGTAATTCATAGAAATGTGCCCCGTATGATCAATCGCTTCCTGGATCTTATCGGCGACGAGAATATCAACGTTGAGCATATGATCAATAAGCCCAGCGGAGATATAGCTTACACCATAATAGATACCGGCAGCGATATAAGCGCTCATATTGAGGAGCAGATTTCCGCTATGGACGAGGTTATGCGCGTACGCATAATAAGATAAATGTCGATGGATATTATAAGAGATTCTATAAGGTTTTGGGAAAAGGACAGCGGCGTAAGCCTTGAAGCTTTTCTGCCCTCCGAGGGTGAAAATCTTCCAGCCATTCTGATTATGCCGGGTGGAGCATATTTCGCTTTGAGCGACAGAGAAGGCGCGCAGGTGGCGAAATATTTCGCAGAAAAGGGTTTAGCTGCCTTTGTTTTGCGTTACAGCACTATGCACCCCTCTTTTGATGCTCCTGAAACACCAATTAACCCTCATACAAACTTTCCCGAACCTATGCACCAGCTTGCCATGGCTATAAAGCTCTTGCGAGAGGGAGCGGAGGAATTCGGCATTGATCCAAAGCGCATATGCCTTATGGGCTTCTCTGCCGGAGGTCACCTTGCTGCCAACTATTGCAATGCATGGGCAGGGGATGAAGTCAGCGGAGCACTTGGTCTTGAATCTGAAAATATTCGTCCCAACGCCTGCATACTTTGCTATGCTGCAACAAGACTGAGCAAAACTTCCAAAACCATGAACCTGGCGGTTTTTGGACCTCGGGAGTCTTATCCTCAGGAGCTTCTTAATGAATATTGTGCTGCTGAGAATATAAGCCGCTGCACACCGCCAACATTCCTCTGGCATACTGTCACGGACCGAATGGTTAGCGTATCCCAGAGCTATGAAATGGCAAAGGCTCTTGCTGAGGAAGGGATTATACACGAACTTCACATTTTCTCCGAGGGCGACCACGCCATGGGGCTTTCCGAGGGACTTCCTGCCGAGCCCTGGAAGGAGCTTGCAATCAGATTTATTGAACGATATACTTGATTTTTTAGGGCGTGTTACACCAAGATAAAGGAACACTATAAATGAGAAAAACCACAGCAGTTTTATTTCTGCTGTGGTTTTTTGCAGTATTGGTTCAGGATAAATCAATAGGGCAGATAGTTTCCAGTATCTTAAAATTGATTGAATTATTCGGCGTTTTGGAATATACTTTGTCTAAGGAGGGATAGTATGAAAAAATGGTTCAAAGAGAAAAAGACCCAGATTATCATCGGCGGATGCATGATGATTTTTTCTGTTATCCTTGGCGTATGGTTCAGTGAGTTTCTGGCACAGGATAGCGAAATGTGGATGAACTTTATTTATTTTTTCATTGTTGGCGGATCCCTGATTGGCGGTTTGGCCGGTGCTCTGATCGGACGCCGGGGATTTTTCTACGGCTATATTCTGATGGTGATTATTATTGCTCCTTTCGCTTTGCCGGAACCTTATAAGCGTTATTATTCAATTATATATCTGGCTTTGTTATTTGTCATTCCTGCTATCAGGAATAGGCGCAAAAAGGCAAAGGAGAAGGCTGAGAAAGCCGGCTATTCTCCTCTTGAAGAAGGCGCTGATACTGAATTTGCAACAGAATCAGAGATGGAATTTGCCGGAATTCTTGCCTTTAATAATGCCAATGGACGGATATATCAGATGATTCGTTATGGCGGCTTTGTCCATGCCTATCATGTTGGAGGAGAGCTGAGTGGTCCGGATCCCCAGCTTTTCCACTATGATGGAGAGCCCCTCAGACCCAAGGGAAAAAAGGACTTCGCTATTGCTGTTGAGGATATTATCAAGATCAAAATCAAGGACCTCTCCGGAAATACCAGCGGATTTCATTATCTGGCATCTATTAAGACTGGAAAAAAGAGATATGTTTATTATACAGTCCGCGGGATGATGGACGATAGCTTCTATGAGTTCTGGCGTGATCTCGGCCCCACTGAGCTTATGGATAATAAAAATAATCTCGCAGCCAACGAAAATAAACACGATGAGAAATCTCTAAAAACCGCACGGGCATTCAAACTTGCATTTTGCATATATCTTGGCATTGTTGCGCTTGCATGGCTCTTTCTCAATGTTCCATATATGCTCTTCGCAGCACTTAATTTGCTTGCCCTGCCGTTGATTATGCTAATCTATTTTGTTTTCCAAAAGGAAACGACCTTATTTGAAGCAAAGAATAATACTCAAGAGGTATCAATTTTTTATCCGGCCATGCTTTCAGGCTTTGCGGTTTGTCTTAGAACTTTGCTTGATTTTAATGTGCTGAACTGGGATAGATTTTTGCTCGTATCTGCAGTTTTTGCAGTTGTAATATTGCTCATATTTCTGCTTTGCTCCAAGGAGTGGAGGAAGACAAAGAAGGCCATTGGATATTTTATTATTCCGCTTTTGGTATTTAGTTTTGGTGCACCCATGCAGCTGAATGTAATGTTGGATTTTTCAGAGCCCATTGTCGAAGAGGCAGAAATAGTCGACATGTGGATATCCACAAGCACCAAGAGCCCAGACTCCTATGAAATAGAAGTTGAAATAATGGACGGCAATACATTAACACTTAAAATCTCTGAGGAATTTTATAATCAACTTGATGTTGGCGATGCAGTTGATGTTAGAAGCTATCCCGGCTTTTTCGGTATTAAATATGCATCAGCAGCCTAGACGTAAAAAAGTTTCTCCGTAGTAATTACGGAGAAACTTTTTTTACGTCTGAGATGTATTTTTTTGAATTAAGCCTTATACATCGAATACGCCCATGATGACGATACCGATGACAACGAGAACGATCATTGCATAGTGCTTCCAACTGAGCTTTTCCTTGAGGAAGATGCGGCTCCAGACAACGCTGGCAACGCAGTAGGAGGAGATGATGGGAGCGCTCATTGCGAGATGAGCAGAGTCTGCAATTGCATATATGTAAGCAAACTGACCTGCGGTCTCGAAAATTGCACCGACATACTTGGGAGCTTCCATTTTGGGGATGAGCTTCTGCTTCTTGATTATGATGGTGTAGATGAAGCAAACAACACCTGCGGCGAGGAAGGTCAGCTCGTAAGCAACATTGGCGCTGTCCTCGTTGAGGGTTTCCAAAACAATGTTGTCAGCGAAGGTGCCTGCAGCATCCAGGAGGCAGTAAGCAATGGGCAGTGCCAGAGCGAGCCAGCTTTTTGCATACTTGTAGTTGCCTTTTTCCTGTCTTGCTGCACGAAGTTCATCGTCCTCTCGAGATTCAACAATGCCCAGACCGATTACACCGATGCAGACGATTGCGATTGCGACAAGCACAAGGGGGGGATAGCTCTCTCCACCGGTAAGTATTGCGCAGATAGCAACAAGAGCACCGGAAGCGTTACAGATGGGGGAGGAAATGCTAAGTTCAATATAGCGAAGTCCCAGATAACCCATTGCCATGGAGAGAATGTAGAGGAGAGATACGGGGAGATAGGTGAAAATAACATTCCAGCTAATCTCGGTGCCGCCGATGAAAATTTCATAGGCAGCGTGAAGACCCATTACGATACCGACAGCCATAACCATCTTAAGATGGGAATACTTATCTTTTGCGTCTGCGCAGCCGATTTTTGAGAAAAGGTCACTTCCGCTCCAACAGAGCAGAGTTATAATTGCAAGCCAAAACCACATAATTAATTTCCTCCTTATTTGATGTCTACAAGACCGGCCTCATACATTTTCTGCAGGCTCATCATAATACCGAGCTTTGCATGATACCAGGTGAGACCACCCTGGAAGTATACGGAATAGGGTTCGCGGATGGGGCCGTCTGCAGAGAGCTCGATAGAAGAGCCCTGAACGAAGGCACCGGCTGCCATAATAACGTCGGCATTGTAGCCGGGCATTGCATAGGGGATAGGAGTGAGATAGCTGTCAACGGGAGCGGCAGCCTGAATGCCCTTGCAGAAGGCAATCATTCTCTCGGGAGAGCCAAGTTCGACAGCTTGAATTATATCGTGGCGGCTTTCGCTGCCATCGGGAAGAACGCGGAAGCCCAAAGACTCATAAAGTCTTGCAGCGAAGATTGCACCCTTGAGGGCGCCGGCAACAACAGTGGGAGCCATAAAGAAGCCCTGGTAAAGACTGGTCTTAACATCGAGACTTGCGCCAACCTCCTGGCCAAGACCGGGAGCGGAAAGACGGAAGGCGCAGCGGTCAACGCATTCCTTGCTGCCGCAAATATATCCGCCGATGGGGGCAAGACCGCCGCCGGGGTTTTTGATGAGAGAGCCGACTATCATGTCAGCGCCAACATTGCTGGGCTCGATAACTTCAACAAACTCACCGTAGCAGTTATCAACCATGCACTTGACATCGGGCTTAACGCTTTTGCAGAATGCGATAAGTTCGCCTATCTGACTTACAGAGAATGTGCGGCGCATAGCGTAGCCCTTGCTGCGCTGGATGGTGATGAGCTTGGTGCGCTCGTTTATTGCCTTGCGGATTCCCTCGTAGTCAAAACCGCCATCGGGAAGAAGCTCAACTTCATTATAAGTGACTCCGTATTCGGCAAGGGAGCAGGGGGAAGGGCGAATGCCGATAACCTCCTCAAGAGTGTCGTAGGGTCTGCCAACGGGGGAGAGGAGTTCGTCGCCGGGAAGAAGATTTGCGGAAAGGGCGATAGCAAGAGCATGGGTGCCGCAGGTTATCTGGGGACGGACAAGTGCGCTTTCGGTTCCGAATGCATGGGCATAAACCTGCTCAAGGGTGTCGCGACCAGCATCGTTGTAGCCATAACCGGTGCTGCCTGCAAAGCACTGGGCATCCACGCGGTTATCCTGCATTGCCTTAATAACTTTTGCCTGGTTGTATTCAGCAACGGCATCAATCTCCTCAAAGCGAGCTTTCAGCTCTTTAATTATCTTTTCGGAATAATCCAGTATCTTTTTGTCAATACCAAATTTTGCGTATATGTTTTCCATAGTTTTTAATTACCCTCTTCTATATTTTCAAAAACTCTTTTTGCCGCCTCGTTAATAACATCGGGACGGGTGACGATTATGCCGTTTTTCTCATCGCCGAGAATCAGCAAGGTGTCGCCGGGGGAGATGCCGAAAACTTCTCGGGCATCTTTGGGGATAACAATCTGCCCCTTTTCGCCGACCTTAACGGTACCAAAGATATGCTTGCCGCCGTTAATGCCGTATAAGTGTTTGCCTTTAGCCAAGGAAACTTATCTCCTTCCAGTGCTTAGTTGGTATGAAAGTCATACAAGTAGGAATATTATACACTATGTATGGTGGATATACAAGTATAGTCACAATTTTCAGCATAGAAAAATTTACATTTAGTTTATTGACTTTAGTGCGATATGCTGACATACTTATGATAATTTTGTAAATATACTCATTTTTTCGGAGCGTGTTATGAGAGAAAAGTTTGCAAGGTTTATGTATGGACGCAACGGTGCGGACCATTTTGGCAGATTTTTAAGCTATCTGGTACTGATTTTCATACTGATTGATGTATTCGTCAAAGGCAGTATTTTTTACGGCATAGCTTTTGTTTTGCTCGTTTATAACATTTTTCGTATGTTTTCCAAAAATCTCGATAAGCGCAGAGCAGAGAATGCCCGTTATTTTCAGCTGCGAAATAAGTTCGTCTACGCCTTCAAAAACTGGAATGAGCGACGCAAGCAGAGAAAAGAATATGCCTTTTTCCGCTGCCCCTCCTGCAAGGCTATGCTTCGCGTTCCCAGAGGCAAGGGAAAAATAAGAGTAACCTGCCGCAAATGCGGAAGAGCCTTTGAGCGCAGGACTTGAGCTATGTTTGGATATATTGAAGCCAATGCCGCTCTTTTAAGCGAAGAGCAGCTTTTAAGATATAAAGGTTGCTATTGCGGACTATGTCGCTCCCTGAAGGAACGTCACGGTCAGCTCAGCAGAATAACTCTCAGCTTTGATATGACCTTCCTCATCATGTTCTTAAGCTCTATGTATGAGCCGGAGGAAAAATCGGGAGAGGGAAGCTGCATTGTTCATCCCTTTAAGAAGAGATTCTATTGGTCCGACCGATATACCGACTATGCGGCGGATATGAATCTCGCCCTTGCTTATTATAACTGTCTTGACGATTGGAAGGACGAGCACAATGTCCTTCGCTATGCTCAGGCGAAAACCTTTGAAGGCAGATATAAGGAAATTAAAGAAAAGTGGCCCCGTCAGTGTGAGGCAATCGAGCGCTGCATAAGCTCTCTTTCTGAGATTGAAAAGAGCAGCTGCAGCGAGGCTGACGATGCTTCAAATTGCTTTGCCGAGCTTATGGGCGAGCTTTTTGTATGCGATGAAGACAGTGTCTGGTCTTCACGCATCCGTCTTTTCGGTCAGGCATTAGGTAGATTTATCTATATGATGGATGCCTGTGTTGACCTTGAAAAGGATAAAAAACACTCCCGCTTCAATCCCTTTATAAGAGGAGGCGGCGAGAGTCTTTCAAAAGAAGACAGACTTCTTATTCTGAAAATGCTTGCAGGAGAGTGCACCCGTATTTTTGATATGCTGCCTCTTTTGCAGGATGTGGATATAATGCGCAATATTTTGTTCAGCGGCGTGTGGCATCAGTATGCCATTGCCATCAAAAACAACAAGGAGGACACACAAGTTGATAAGTGATCCCTATAAGGTGCTTGGTGTATCTCCCGATGCCAGCGATGAGGAAATTAAGGCAGCTTACAGAAAGCTTGCCAAGAAGTATCACCCCGACCTTAATCCGGGAGATGCATATGCAGCGCAAAAAATGAACGAGATAAACGCTGCCTATGACCAGATAAAAAATCCTCAGCCCCAGTCCGATGGTTTCGGAGGCTATGGTTACAGTGGCTACGGCTATGGTGGCTATAGCTATGGCGGACAAACCAGCGGAGAGCGCAACGAGATTCAGGCTGCAAGAAATTACCTTCGAGCCCGCCGGTTCCGCGAAGCGCTTACGGCTCTTTCCGGAGTTCCCGTATCCGAACGCGATGGCGAGTGGTATTATCTCCACGCTATTGCAAACTATAATGTGGGCAATCGTGTTTCTGCATTGGAGGATGCCCGCACGGCCTGCCGCCTCAGTCCCGGCAATATGCAGTATCGTCAGCTCCTTGAGCAGATAGAATCCGGCGCTCAAGTTTATGAAGATGCGGGCCAGGGCTTTGGCTATCGTGGATTCCGTATGGATGACAGCAATATGTGTGCAAAGCTTTGCATTGCAAACCTTATCTGCAATCTTTGCTGCGGTGCAAGAATGTATTACTGTTGCTGAGAAAGGTGGTTTTTATGACCAATATCACTGAACATATCCGCAACAGAAGAAGCGTCCGCAATTATCACGCACGCCGGCTGGAAGATAATATAATTCAACAGCTTTTGGCCTTCGGTAAAAATCTTGATAATCCCTTCGGTATTGATGTGGATATCAAATTCCTTGATGCGAAGGAGCATGGTCTTGTTTGTCCTATGGCAAATGGTACAGAGAGCTTTGTGGGCGGCAAAATCAAGTATGTTCCTATGGCAAATGTGGCCTTTGGCTATTCGTTTGAAAAGTTCATTCTTTTTGCTCAATCGCTTGGTGTGGGTACTGTATGGCTTGGCGGCACTATGAATCGTCCTGCTTTTGAGGAAGCAATGGATATGGCTGACGATGAGATTATGCCCTGCGCCAGTCCCCTGGGCTACGCTGCAAAGAAGATGTCCATTAAAGAGATAATGATGCGCAAGGCAATAAAAGCTGATGAGCGTATGGACTTTGAAGAGCTGTTTTTCGACGGAGACATTGATAAGCCTCTTACCAGAGAAAAAGCAGGGCAGTTTTCTCATATGCTTGATATGGTGCGTCTTGCCCCTTCTGCTGTTAACAAACAGCCCTGGCGTGTTATAATGTCGGATAACGCATTTCATTTCTATCTCAAGCGTAGCAAGGGCTTTGGACATATTAGCAAACTGGATATGCAGCAGGTTGACATGGGCATAGCGCTTTGCCATTTTGCTCTTGCGGCAAAGGAAAAGGGAATCAGCATACAGTTTTTAATGGAAGATCCCGAACTTGCAGTCGATTACGGCCTTGAATATATAGCATCTTACGCATTGGTAATATAAAAAAAGCTCCATCCGGTTTCGGATGGAGCTTTGAATTTTTTTAACTTACAGGAGGTTCAGGACGAAGGTCAGAACAACGAAAGCAAGAGCGATCCACTTGGTCATCTTGGTGAGCTTTGCATCCATGGTCTTAGCCTTAGCCTTGAAGGAATAGCTGTCGTTGCCGCCGCCGATAGCACCGCTGAGACCGGAACCCTTACCGGACTGGAGCATGATGATAACGATGAGACCGAGGCCTGCGATAAGCTGAATGATGGTGAGTATGAGTTTGACGGTTTCCATTAATGATTCATCCTTTCAATGTCAAATGGGCAATGCCCATACTTGTCGATAGTCACGCAGAACATAGTAACACATATAAAATGTTATTTCAAGTATTTTTTTAGTTTTGAGTGATATTTTCCATCGTATATTGGTGAACTAACTTTTCAATGCTGCAAGCTTGTGTGAATCAATAATCATCACAAGAATCGGAACCAGAATAATCTGAATGATTATACCGGGGATAGCATTTAGAAAAGCTCCGGAGGCAAAAGCGGCAAAGGTAAATGCTCCTCCGTTTATGCCCATGCATATAAACATTGCTGAACCCCAAATCAATCTTCCCGCAATCATTGCAGACAGTAGTGATACATATATATGCGTTTTCTTTCGGGGCAACATTTTGTGCATCATCCCCGCAACCGCACCGTAAGCGGCAAGCTCAAAAGCCATACAAACAGCGTTGGGATAGATGGGTGGCATTCCCAAAGTGAAAGAGCGCAGAAGGGGAGCTATAAAGCCCACTGTAAGTCCCCATGGCCATCCGCAGACAAAGCCACATAATAGAACGGGAATATGTAAGGGACAAAGCATGGCGCCTATTTCGGGAATTTGCCCTGTGAGAAATGGCATGACGAATGCAAGCGCCAGAAAAAACGCGGCAAGTATCATTTTAAGCAAGGGTGATTTGTTGTTCATACGGTATATCCTTAATGCTTTGCAATCGTAAAATCAAGTTCGCTTTCCGCTCAAAAGCGCAACAGTCTCAACATGATGAGTTCTCGGGAACATATCAACGGCTGTTGCTTTTTCTGCAAAATATCCTTTCTCCGCGAAGATTTTAAGGTCACGTGCCTGAGTGGAAACATCGCAGGAAACATAAACGATTCTCTCGGGAGTCATGCCGCAAATTGCCTCAATAACCTCGGGAGAGAGACCCTTGCGGGGAGGGTCAACAACAACCGCATCGGGCTTTGTGCCGCGGCGCAGCAATTCAGCAGCGGCCTCGCCTGCGTCAGCGCATATAAACTCGGCGTTATCGATGCCGTTTCTTTCTGCGTTCTTCCTTGCGTTTTCAACAGCCTCGGGGACGATTTCTGCGCCGATAACCTTTTCGCAGCCTCTTGCAAGGCAGAGGGAAATTGTGCCCGCTCCGCAGTAAAGGTCAAGTATAATGCCTTTTCCGTCGGGAGAAGCGTATTCAAGAGCTTTGTAATAAAGCTTTTCAGCCTGGATCGGATTAATCTGATAGAAGGAGCGGGGAGAAAGCTCAAATTCAAGACCGCAAAGAGTGTCGCTGATGGTGTCCTTTCCCCAAAGAGTATAAAAATTCCCGGCAAGGACGGTGTTGCCTTTGCTGCGATTAACGTTGAGCACTATGCTGACGCATTCAGGGCAGGCATTTCGTATTGCTTCGGCAAGAGCAGCGGTTTTGCCTCCAAAGCCTCCCGCGGCAACAACGGTTACCTGAAGCTCCTTTGATGTGCGTCCGTAACGGGTGAAAACATGTCTGACAAGACCCTTGCCACTGAACTCATCATAAGCGGAGATGTTATTTGCTGCCATGAAATCGCAGACGGCTTTTGCTGCTGCGTTTGAGGCCATGTCCTGAATGAGACAGTCATCAACGGGGATGATATCATGGCTGCGGGGGCGGAAAAATCCTTTTACCGGACCTTCGCCTATAGCGTAAATGCCCTTGTTGCGGTAGCGCTCGGTTTCCTTTCCGCCTATTATTTCCTCGGCGGTCAAATCAAGTCCTCCAATGCGCTTATAAGCCGCATTAACTCTCTCCAGCTTGAAATCAAGCTCAGCTTCATAGCTGATATGCCTGAGGGCGCAGCCGCCGCATTTCTTGAAATAAGGGCAGTCAGGCTCGATACGGACGGGGGAGGGAGAGAGGAGAGTTTCGCCTTTTCCGAAAACAGCAGTATTTGTAACCTTGAGAATGCGAACTTCCCACCTTTCACCGGGTACCGCACCGGGAACAAACACTGCTCTGCCGCCAATTCGGCAGACTCCGCCTCCGTCACTTGACCATGAGACTATATCGGCCTCATATATTTGATTTTTCTTAAGCTCGATAATATTTTCCATAAATCAAATTTTATCATAGAGAGCATGGAATAACAACTTCCTTTTTTAAAAAACCGGTGGTATACTCAGCTTAACAGACTTTTAGGAGGTGGAAGCTTGAACAAATATATGGATCTTTTTTTGACCTTTGCCAAGGTTGGAGTAATGACCTTTGGCGGAGGCTATGCAATGCTTCCCATTCTGCAGCGTGAAGTTGTTGAGAAAAAAGACTGGGCAAGCGAAGAAGAACTTGCCGATTATTTTGCCATAGGTCAGTGCACACCCGGTGTCATTGCCGTAAACACTGCAACATTTGTGGGTAAGAAGCTTTTGGGAATATGGGGAGGCCTTGTTGCCACTGCGGGAGTTGTTTTTCCCTCGGTTATTATAATCACGTTAATCGCTGCCCTTATAAGCAATTTTGCGGATATTCCCGCTGTAATTCATATTTTTGGCGGTATCCGCGTCTGCGTTTGCGTTTTAATCCTGAATGCGGTTGTGAAGCTTTGGAAAAAGACTGTTGTGGATAAGATAACGCTTATTATATTTATTGCCGTATTTGTTCTTGCTGTATTTATTGATATTACACCTGTTGTCTTCGTCGTTATGGCTGCGGTTGCAGGTCTCCTTATAGGAAGCTTCAAAGCAAAGGGGGCTGCAAAGAAATGATTTATATTCAGCTTTTCATTGAATTTTTTCTGACCGGTCTTTTCGCTGTGGGCGGAGGAATGGCAACCATTCCTTTCCTTGAGGATATTTCCACACGCACCGGATGGTTCACCCACGCCCAGCTTGCGGATATGGTGGCTGTCAGTGAATCAACCCCCGGCCCTATAGGCGTAAATATGGCAACTTATGTTGGATATCTTACGGCAGGTATACCTGGAAGTGTTATAGCAACTTTGGGTCTGGTGCTTCCTTCCGTTATTATAATTCTCATCGTTGCCGCTTTTCTGAAGGCATTTAGAAAAAGCAAGTATGTTGACCGTATATTCTACGGAATAAGACCTGCCTCGACAGCCCTTATCGCCGCTGCGGGAGTCAGCGTGCTTATGCTGTGCATAGTGGATGTTTCTGCCTTTAAACTCAGCGGAAAGATTTTTGACCTTATTGACCCGAAGGCAATAATTCTTTTTGCGGTGATATGGGTTTTCACAAACCTTGTGAAGAAAACAAAGAAATTTCATCCGCTTGTATTTATAGCTTTTTCCGCTGTTGCGGGACTTGTATTCAAATTCTGATTATTTCTGAAAAAATATATACCAGGAGAGCTGAAAGCGCTCCATGCAAAATGCGTCCGACAAAATGTCGGGCGCATTTTATGTTTGCATCACTCACAGCTGCAAGGGTCTGGCAGTGGACGGAAAGGCTTCCGAAGCCGAGAATATAGGCGGCCATAGCGAGGGTACCGGGACTTAAACTCATTCCTGCCATGGAAGCAATGCCTCCGCCTAGCTCCATGATTCCCGCAATAAGGCTTTCGCACATGCCGATTTCAAGACCGCCGATTTTGTTTGTGGCAAGGGCTAAGGCACTTATTATTCCAAGCTCGGTTAAAATTCCTCTTAAAACAGCGAAGAAAATTACAAAGCCGCAGATTGATATGCATTTATCCAATGTGCTCTTCACGCATTCGGGCAAAATTTTAATAAGACGAGGAACATCCCCTGAGGCGTCGGAAACCTCAGCGCAATCTTTCAAAACATTAGGCATGAATATAAGCGCGAGAACAAAAGATGCCGCAATATGGCAAAGGTATAGCAAAATACCTGCTTTGTTTGAATCAAATATACCGCTTCCCACGGCGCCGATTATAAAAGCGGGACCCGTATTGTTGCAAAAGGGGAGAAGTCTTTCAGCCTGCTTTGCGTTTATGCTCTTCCTTTTAACCAATTCCGCAATGGACATTGCACCAACGGGATACCCTCCTAAAATGCTAAGAATAAAGGGGGTACAGGCAAAGCCGGAGAGCGAGGATAAATTTTTGAAGGGTTTTCTTATCAGAGCCGCCAAGTCATCCGCAAAACCCATAGAGGATATAAGGGCGGAAACAAAGAAGAATGGGACAAGAGAGGGAATAATTATCTCTGCGCAAATACATAGCGCTTCCTTCACAGCGCCTGAGGCAACATCAGGATTTACTACAAGAATGCATAAAGAGAGGGCAATCGTTCCCGCGTTGAAATAACGGATCAGAACATTTTTGACTTAAAACACCCCCCTCGACTTTAATTCTATGACTCCAAGGGGCTAAAGTTGTCCTGCAAAGCATAGATTTTCACAAGAGGTGATAAAGTTGGGAGTTATAGAAAACGCTCTTGAAAAATATTCTCTTCCCATTGAGGCCGGGCATGAGTGCCGAATTTGCATATCGGGAATGCGGCGTATCAGTATAGAAAATTGCAGAGGGCTTTTGGAATACAGCAGCGAAAGCATTGTTGTGGACTGTAGAAAGGAAACTCTGAGAATAGGCGGAGAAAATCTTATTATCATCGCAATGAAAAAGGAGGGGCTCATAATAGGCGGAAGAATAATCAGCCTTGAGCTTGAATGAGAGTATGCCTGCAATTATAAGCTTCCTTTCGGGAATGGCCCTGCTGAGGGTAAAGGGCCTGGCGCTTGAGAGTTTTTTAAATAGCTGCGCAGATATGGGAATAGAGCTTTCTGCGGTGAGAAGAATAGATAGCTTCACCCTTGAGCTGAGAATGCATAATTCCGTACTTTCAAGGGGAGAGAAAATTGCAAAATCTTGTTCCTGCGATTTTGAGTTGGTGAGTAGCGGAAGGGAGTATCTTCGTTTGTTACAAAGAAAGCTTCTCCCGCTTGCTTTGATGCTTGCCCTTGTTGGGCTTGTTTTCTGGTCGAAATTTTATGTGTGGGATGTGGAACTTAAGGGAAACGAGAATATCAGCGACGGAGAAATACTGGGCGTCCTTGCTCAATGCGGAGTTGAAAGCGGCGCATTCTGGCCGGCATTTTCTGCAGATAGTATAAGAAGTCAGGTACTTTACCGCATTCCCGAACTCAGATGGATAACCGTCAATATGCGTGGAAGTTTGGCGGAGGTAATAGTGGTTGAAAGAAATTCACCTCCTGAGATGGTGTATGAGGGCGAATGCTCAAACATTGTTTCTGAAAAAGACGCCTTTATTGTTGAGGTTAATACTCTTGAGGGCAAAAGCTTGGTCAAATCGGGAGATGCGGTGAAAAAGGGAGATATTCTCATATCGGGAATCGTGGAAAGCAGCTATTCTTCGCCCCGTTTTCTCCACTCTTTAGGAAGTATAAAGGCCGAGACAAACAACTCATTTACTGCTGTGTGTCCCTCCGTGGTGCAGAAAAAAGTTTCTGAGGGAGAAAAAATGCGAAAATTTGCTCTAATAATAGGCAATAAACGAATAAATTTTTATTCGGACAGTAGCATTTCAGGTAGCCTTTGTGATAAAATCATATCTGTATGGAGTCCTGAGATAAAAGGCATTCTCTCTCTCCCCATAAGTATAGTGAAGGAAACGTACTCTCTCTATACTACGGAAGAAATTGAAGCCGATTATTATGTCCTTTCGCAGCAATTGGAATATTCTCTCAGGGACAAACTTTCCCGGGAAATAGAGGAAGGCGAAATTATCGGTGAGAAGCTGAATTTCGGCGAAGACGATGCTCTTGTTATTTCCACACTGAGAGTGCGCTGCATTGAAAACATAGGCAGGACTGAGGCTGTCAGCGATGAGGAAATCGCCAATAGCCTATATAAGTTCAGTCAGAAAGCGGATGATGAATAAATGGCAGAGAAAAAAATAGAAGTGGACAGAATTGAAAACATAGTCAATGTTTTCGGCTCTTTCGACCAGAATATAAGAATCATAGAGACGGAGCTGGATGTTGCCGTAACGGACAGAGACAGCAGCCTCCGTATAAGCGGCAGCGAGGAAAATGTGGAGCTGGCGGAAAAGGCAATCGAGGGCCTTATCTCTCTTGCTGCAAGAGGGGAGAATATCGATGCCCAGAATGTGCGTTATATTCTCAAGCTTGTTCGTGAGGGCAAGGAGACCAAAATTTCCGCCATTGCAGGCGACACAGTCTGCATGACCAGTAAGGGCAAGGCTGTCAAAGCAAAAACTCTCGGTCAGCGCGCCTACTGCGAGGCTATTAAAAATAACACAATCACCCTTGGCATAGGCCCTGCAGGTACGGGTAAAACCTATCTTGCTGTTGCCGCTGCTGTTGCTGCCTTCCGTGCAAAGGAAGTCAACCGCATAATCCTCACAAGACCTGCCGTTGAAGCGGGAGAGAGACTGGGATTCCTTCCCGGAGATCTGCAGAGCAAGGTAGACCCTTATCTCCGTCCTCTTTATGATGCGCTCTTCGATATGTTTGGAGCAGAAACTTATAACAGCTATCTTGAAAAGGGAAACATTGAGGTAGCGCCTCTTGCATATATGCGCGGACGCACCCTTGATGACAGCTTTATTATTCTTGATGAAGCCCAGAACACCTCCCGTGAGCAAATGAAAATGTTCCTCACCCGTATGGGCTTCGGCTCCAAAATGGTAATCACCGGTGACGTTACCCAGATTGACCTGCCAAGCGATAAGCCCAGCGGACTTAAAGAGGCAATGCGTGTGCTTGACGGCATTGAAGATATTGCCATATGCCGTCTGACAAGTGCTGACGTTGTCCGCCATGTTCTTGTCCAGCGCATAATCGAGGCATACGAGAAGAAGGCACTCCCCGATAAAATGCCTGCAAAGACAATACCGGGAAAATATAAGAAGAAATAATCAAGAGGGAATTTTGCATTATGCATAAGATACAGGTATACAGAGAAAAAAGAGGTCTCGGTCATTTTGGCGTAGCCCGACTTCTCAAACGGGCTGCAGCTGCCGCATTGAAGG
>JAZUAQ010000174.1:0-3308 GCA_045638085.1 Oscillospiraceae bacterium | reverse complement strand
GCTTTGTTTCCAACGGCGAAACCGCCCTGAATCTGCGCGTAAAGTGGGTTTCCTATAAGTCCGGCGGTAAGGATATGCTGAAGATAGATGTGGATGTAAGCCACTATAGTTTCTATACCTCCGCTCTCTATGAGTCCATCGAACTTAAGGTCAACGATGGCACCTATTGGGCCACCAGCAAGGAGGTTTCCTATGACGGTGCAGACCTGAAGTATACCAATATGGCAAGCTTCGATGTTCTTGCAAAAAGCGGCGAGAACACCATAAGCGTCACCTGGAACTATAACGGCAAATATTCCGGCAAGGATATCACCCAGCTTGTAGCTACCGATACCATCACCATTCCCTGAAAGCAATAATGAAAATCCCGATTCCGTGAGGAATCGGGATTTTTTGCGCCTTTGAAGAAAATCAACTAAAAGTTGATAAATATATCGCATTTATAGAGCAACGGTTTAAAAACCTTGACTTAGACCAGCGGGGCTTATATAATAAAGCCATAAGGAGCGTGGCGGATATGAATAAAAAATGCAAGATAAGCTACCTTAAGGCAGAAAGCGCAGGAAGCTATAACGCGGAGAGGGACAGAGCGGAAAACTTCATAGGCAGGCGTATTGCCCAATTCAGACGCCAAAGAGGGCTCAGCCTTGCTGAATTCAAGACAAGGCTTGAAGCTTTTGGGGTCAGCGTAAGTCCCGCGGCCATAAACAAGTGGGAGAAGGGCGGCTCCGCTCCCAATGCCTATCAGCTTATAGCTGTAAGCAAGGCTCTGCAGCTTGGTGAGGATATGTCCTGCTTCATAAGCGGCGCTTCTCATGAACTCAATGAGGAGGGGCTCCGCCGACTTTCCGAATACAGAGCGGACCTTGTTGCGTCGGGGCGCTACAGGCCCGAGAAGGAATGCATTGTTGAATATATCGATATGCCCGTGAGCTATCTTTCTGTATCGGCAGGTACGGGTGAGTTTCTTGGGGAGGATAATTTTGAGATGGTGAGTTTTCCGGCCGCCTCCGTGCCCCGGGGAGCTGTCTTCGGTGTAAGAGTTGCGGGTGACAGTATGGAGCCCGTTTATCACGACGGACAAATTGTCTGGGTGAGCCCCTGCGAAAGCCTGAAAAAGGGAGAAGTGGGCATTTTTATATACGAGGGAGAGGGCTACCTGAAAGTATATGGGGAGAGCATGCCTCCCGAGGAGCAATGGGATGCTGTGGCGGACAGCTACGGCGCGGTGCGTCCTCAGCCTGTGCTTATTTCCTATAACAAGGTCTATGAGCCTAAAAAAGTCCGTGAAGGAAGCGATTTACGCATAGTCGGAAAAGTGCTTTAAGAAAGAAAGGAGTTGGGGGACAAATGAATACGGTTGAAAGAGTTAAGGAGCTGGCTGCGGAGCGGGATATGACGCTGTTTCGACTCAGCAAGCTATGCGATGTTCCTTACTCCACCATAAAAAACACCGAGCTGCGCTGCGGTCAGCTGGGAGTGGACACCATAGAGCGAATCTGCATAGGTCTGGGAATACCCTTGTCCCGATTTTTTGAGGAAGGTTGCTGAGACCATGCAGGGCAAGCCCTTGAAGGTATATGTGGGTGTGAAGGCCGAATTTCAGAAGGATGGCATTATGATACCCCGTGAGATTACGTGGGAGGACGGCAGACGCTTTGAGATTGACGCGGTGCTGGATATAAGGCAGGCTGCGGCTTTGAAGGCAGGCGGTCATGGTGACAGGTATACAGTGTGCGTTGGCGGGCGCTGCAGCTTCCTCTTTTTCGAGCGCAGCCATCAGCAGCTGGGCAATTATATAGGCCGCTGGTTTGTTGAACGCAGAGCATAGCCTGAGCGATATAATCCAAACTTGCTCCACGAGGCGGATTATATTGCTCAGGCTAAAAAAAGGACAGGGAAGACCCTGTCCTTTTTTCTTTTATATCATTATATCATTTCCGCGCCAAGTCGGAAAGCCTCCTGCTTCTTCAGAGGGAATTCCGTTTCATGACGGGCTTTTTTTGCCTCCGGATCGAACATGGTCCAATCGTAGGGGCTGTAGTCTTTCACCTGCAGAGTGTCGCCGCAGACAAGGCTTTCCGTGGGTCCTATAATGCGCTGGAGCATATTTTTGTATTTTTCAACAATGTGGTCATAACCCGCGGCGGCATAGCGGTCCTCAGGCACATTGCTGGTCATGATGAAAAGCACGGGGATATGGCGCTCATTGTAGTTTCGTGGCTCCGTTTTGTAGCTCAGGTACTGAAAAATAAGGCGCTCATAGAGAGCCCTGAAGGCAGCAGAGGCCTCGCCCAGATAATTGGGAGTTCCAAGAATTAGACCGTCAGCACTGCGAATTTCCTCTAAAACCGGGGCGAGCGCATCGGAATAAATGCATTTGCCAAGATTGGCACTGCTTTTGCAGCCGAAGCAGGAGATGCAGCCTGTGAACTTATCCAGCTTATACAGGTCTATAAATTTGATTTGCGCACCGGCGGACTCGGCTCCATCGGCAGCGGAGCGGACAAGAGCGGCGGTGTTCCACTCTCGACGGGGACTTGCGTTTATTGCGATTATTTTCTTCATAAAGAGCGCTCCCGGTTAGTATTTTTTATTATTATACATCATTTTTCGGAGTGAATAAAGAGTTGGTTTAAAATTCTGAGATAGAGTATATAAGTCCCGTTTATGGGACAGCGATTCCGGGATAATAAAGCCACAATAAAGAACGAAGCCTGACAGACATAGTCCGAGTACGTTTTTGAGGGCATACCCGTCGGCATTGCTGCGTTGGCGGCTTTTGCTGGGCACAAAGCCCGTCTGCAAGCCGCCGCCTTGCACTGCCTTAGGGTATGACCTCAAAAATCTTCGACTCCTCGAGAGCGGATTTTTGTGTCAGGCAAAGTTAAATGATGCAGGTGGGCTGTCGCCCACCAAAGAATGAAATGAAGTCTGGCGCTAAAATCCGCCTCGCGGAGCGTGCTCGGATTATGTATGTCAGGCTAAAGGAGATGTGGTTTATGACTTTACTTATCGGATTCGCAGCGGCAGTTTTTCTTGCAATACCCATTGAGGCTTTGGCCAGATATGTGGATAATCATCATTAAGCGAATATTAAAACTCCTTTTGGGGGAATACTACCTGAGTATCTTCTTCAAAAGGGGTTTTTCTTTTGCAGGGAAAAGTAGAAATATGCGGTGTAAACACCGCGAAGCTTCCGGTGCTGCGCTCAGCAGAAACGGATGAGCTTCTCAAAAGAGCAGGCAAGGGTGATAAGACCGCCCGCGAGGAGCTTATCCAAGGGAAAGTCGGATCGTAGCCATGTC
>JAZUAQ010000173.1:0-9668 GCA_045638085.1 Oscillospiraceae bacterium | reverse complement strand
ACCCTCAACAACCTCGGTGTAGGTCTCGGCAGTCTTGGCTTCCTCGATGGTGATGACACCGGCCTGACCGACCTTATCCATAGCCTCGGCAATGAGAGCGCCGATGACCTCGTCGCCGGAGGAGACAGTGCCAACGCGGGCAATGTCGCTGGTGCCGGAAACGGGCTGGCTTGCTGCGCGGATAGCTTCAACAGCAGCGGTGGTAGCCTTCTGGATGCCGCGGCGCATAACCATGGGGTTTGCACCTGCTGCAAGGTTCTTGACGCCTTCGCCGATCATGGCCTGAGCCAGAACGGTTGCGGTGGTGGTGCCGTCACCGGCAACATCGTTGGTCTTGGTGGAAACTTCGCGGATGAGCTGTGCGCCCATGTTCTCGAAAGCATCCTCAAGCTCGATTTCCTTTGCGATGGTAACGCCGTCATTGGTGATCAGGGGAGCGCCGAACTTCTTGCCCAGAACAACATTGCGGCCCTTGGGTCCGAGGGTTATTTTAACGGTATCGGCCAGCTTGTCGACACCGGTCTGAAGGCTCTTGCGGGCTTCTTCGCCGAAAACAATCTGCTTTGCCATGCTTAAAAATTCTCCTTTAATTACTCAACTATTGCCAGAATGTCGTTCTGACGGATGATGATATACTCTTCGCCGTCCAGCTTGACGCTGGTGCCGGAATACTTGCCCATAATGACCTTGTCGCCGGCCTTGACTTCCATCTTGACTTCCTTGCCGTCAACCATTCCGCCGGGGCCAACTACCAGAACTTCGTAAATTTCGGGCTTCTCCTGTGCGGCGCTGGTGAGGATGATGCCGCCCTTGGTCTTTTCTTCAGCTTTGCTCTGCTTGACAACAACTCTATCAGCCAAAGGTTTAAGATTCATGTTTCTTCCTCCTATATGCATTAATTATTTTATTTAGATTTTCAGCGTGTTAGCACTCTTTATACCGGAGTGCTAACACTCTTATTATAATAGTCTATATATTGGATTTTTGCAAGCGTCATTTTAATAATAATCGGCAAATTTCAGGGGTTAAGAGGGTGGGATTTTAATTTACACTCTGATTTTATCCGAAAAGCTTGCCCACGCTTCAGTTTACGGCTGTTTTCTCCTTTTTGGGAGCGAAAAACTCCATGCCTGCAGGGAAGATGAAGTTGACACCGCCGGGGATGACCTTCATGCTGACCTTCTTGTCGCGGATGATTTCGCCGTCTACGTTTACAACGAGCTCCTCCTGGCTGTCTATGTCAATGGAGGTGGAGCGGACATGGGTTATGTATTTGGGGAAGTCGGCATATTTTCCCTTGGCATAGCCGCCTACCAGCTTCAGGAAGGTGAAGCGGGAGACGCCTTTGATGATGAGGAAGTCAAGGAGACCGTCATCAAGCTGGGCGTCAGGGACGGGGTTGAAGCCGCCGCCGTAGAAGCGACCGTTGCAGGCGCAGATAAGGGTCATCTCGCCGTAATAAAGCTTGCCGTCGCAGATAACGCGGAGGGGGCCGGTGATGCCCTTAAGGAGGTTTGCGGCAAGACTGGTGACGTAGCCGGTGGCGCCGCCGATTACAGGAATTTTGCTGTATTTATGGACATCGGCTGCGATGCGGGCATCTATACCAACGGAGCAAATGTTGACGGAGTATCTTCCGTTGCAGTCGATAAGGTCGATGGGGCGCACCTCGCCGTTGACAAGAGCTTCAAGCTCGAAGAAGAGCTTGCCGTCCTCGCCGAAGCTTTTGATAAAGTCATTGCCTGTGCCGGTGGGGAAATGGGTGACCGCAACATGATCCCAGCCGGCGGCGCCGCAGATGCATTCATTGAGAGTGCCGTCGCCTCCGCAGGCGTAGACACGAAGAGCGTCGCAATGGTCGGCCTCGTACTTTATCTTTTTTTCGGCATCCATGGGAGCCTTGGTGGTGTATATTTCAAAGTCGCCCTCTTTGCCGGAGAAAAACTGGGCAACTCTTGCGGACACGAAATCGGTGCTGTCCTTGCCGCCGGCGGCGGGATTGACTATAAACAGGTGCTTCATAAGTTTACCTCACAAATTCGTTTCTTATTCCTCTTTGTGAAAGGGGAGGTATTACATATACATAAAGAGGTCACATTTTATCATACCGTTGTAAAGCTTTCTCTTCTTGTCGGCGGTTTTGCCGAAGGTGCGTTCAAACTCGGTGTGGGAGGAGAGAAGATAAAGCTTCCAATTTTCCGTGGCGAAATATGCCTTGCCGAAGCCGGCATAAAGTCCCTCCGCCTCGCGGCGCTCCATGATGCGTTCGCCATAGGGGGGGTTGGTGACGATAATGCCTCTTTCGGTTTTGCGGCTGAAGCTCATGGCATCCGCCACTTCGAATTTTACAACATCGGCAACTCCCGCACGAAGAGCGTTTTCTTTGGCTATCTCAATGGCGTGGGGGTCAATGTCGGAGGCGAAGATGCGGTAGTCGCCGCTAAACTCCTTTGCCCTTGCCTCGTCGCGAACTCTTGCCCACATAAGCTTATCAAAACCGGGCCAATTCATTGCGGTGAAGTCTCTCTTAAGGCCGGGGGCGCGATTTTTGGCGATGAGTGCAGCCTCGATTGCGATAGTTCCGCTGCCGCAGAAGGGGTCGGCAAAATCTTCTCTGCCTCTGTAGCGGGAGAGGTTTACCATTGCCGCTGCCATGGTTTCCTTCAGGGGAGCAGCGTTATGGGCGGGGCGGTAGCCGCGCTTATGCAGACCGAAGCCGGAGGTGTCGATGCAGAGGCTGGCGCGGTCCTTCATAATGGAAAACTGCACCTGATAGAGAGGACCGCTTTCATCAAACCATTCAATGCGGTAGACCTTTTTGAGGCGCTCAACGATTGCCTTTTTGATTATCTTCTGGCAGTCGGAAACTGAGAAGAGTTTAGAGTTGAGGCTATAGCCCTTCACGGGGAAAGCACCGTTTTTGGGGATGAGCATCTCCCAGGGGAGAGCCTTGGTGCCTTCGAAAAGCTGGTCGAAGGTGAAAGCGTCGAAAGATCCCACCTCGATAAGCACGCGCTCGCCAATGCGCAGATTTATATTGGCTCTTGCAATGTCTTCCTCGTTGCCTGTGAAGAATACGCGGCCGTTTTCCGCGGCAACATCTCTCATTTTCAGTCGGCGCAGCTCATCGGCAATGGGGCCCTCAAGACCGAGAAGACAGGGTACGCAAAGTTTATAATCCATAATACTTACTCCGAAATAACATTTGTTCCAACTATTATACACCTAAAAAATTACCGATGTAAATAAATAAACTGTAAATAAAATGGCACCGAAGGGAAAATTCGGTGCCATTACGCAATTATTGGGGCTTATTTACTCTGCTGTCATTTCCGCTACTATGCGGTTGCAGGTGGAATATACCTCCTCGGCGCTGTCGGGAAGATAGAACTTTCCGTCCTCATAGAGAACCTTGCCCGCAATCATTGTGAGCTTAACGCAGTCTTTGCTGCCGGAATAAACTATGTTCTTTGCAATGTTGTTGATAGGCTGCATGGCAGGGCGGAGCAGGTCAATGACTATCATATCAGCCTGCTTTCCCTCGGCGATGCAGTCGCAGTCGTTCAGTCCCATTGCAAGGGCGGAACCGCTGCAGGCCATCTTGAGAACCTTGAGGGCATCCATTGCAGCGGCATCACCCAGAGCGAGCTTCTGAAGCACGCAGGCCAGATACATCTCTCGGAACATGTCGAGGCTGTTGTTGCTGCTGGGGCCGTCGGTGCCGATTGCAAGGTTCATACCCGCTTCGTCAAACTTTACGAGAGGGGCAATGCCGCTTGCCAGCTTTGCGTTGCTGGCGGGGCAGGTGACAGCCCAGAGGCCGCGCTTTTTGAAAATCTCGATGTCGTTGTCGCTGAGGTGGACGCAGTGGTAACCGCCTCCGCCGTAGTCGAAGAGACCGAGGGAGTCGAGAAGCTCGGTGGGGGTCATGCCGTGGCGACCGATGCACTCGTTGTGCTCAGTTGCGGTTTCGGAGATATGGGTGAAGAAGGGGAGCTTTCTGTCGTGGCAGAAGCGGGAAACTTCCTTCATGGTCTCGATGGAGGTGGTGTATTCCGCATGGATGGAGGGAATCATGCTCACAAGAGGACTCATGGAGTTGACAGTGTCGCACTCCTCGGCAATGCTCTCGTAGCTGTCATTCAGGGAGCAGAAAACGCTGCGGAAGCCGTATTCGGCGCAGGTTTCGGCGGCTTTGGGTCTGAAGAAATACATATCAAAGCCCGCGGTTATGCCGCTTGTGAGGTATTCCATAATTGCAAGCTTATAGAGCCAGCTTACTCTTTCGGGAGTGAGCTTTGCTTCCAGGGGGAAGATGCGGTCAAAAAGCCAGGGCTGGAGGGGCATATCATCGGCAATGGAGCGGCCGAAGGTCATTGCGGAATGGGTGTGGGCATTTTTGAAGCCGGGCATAAGCAGGTTGCCCTGCAGGTCGATTTCTCTTTCAAAAGCGGGGGCATCGGCTTTTTCGGGACCTATGTATGCGATTTTGTCGCCGTCCACCCAAAGCTCATGGTCGGTGACGTCGAAATTTCCGTTCAGGGCAAGGATCTTGCCGTTATAAAAGCGTATCATATCATTTTTCCTTTCATTCAAAGAGCTTTTTCAGGCTTTCGCTGTAGGGAGGACGGCAGATGCCCTTTTCTGTGATTATGCCGCTTATCAGCTCATGGTCGGTGACATCAAAAGCGGGGTTATAGCATTTCACGCCCTCGGGAGCCATGGGCTCGCAGTACCATTTCTCTCTTATTTCGCTGCCCTCGCGAAGCTCTATTTCAATATGCTCGCCATCAGGGCAATTCATATCAACGGTGCTGGTAGGACCGAGGACATAGAAGGGGATGCCGTAATGCTTTGCCAGAATGGCTACACCTGAGGTGCCTATCTTGTTGGCGGCATCGCCGTTGGCGGCTATGCGGTCGCAGCCTACGAAGCAATACTGCACCCAACCGTTTTTCATAACAATGGATGCCATGTTGTCACAGATAAGGGTAACATCAACTCCGGCTTTCTGCAGCTCATAGCTGGTGAGACGGGCGCCCTGAAGGAGGGGGCGGGTCTCATCGGCAAAGGCGCGAAGGGCAATGCCCTTTTCAGCGGCCAGAATGAGAGGGCCGATGGCGGTGCCGTAGCGGCTGGTGGCGATGGGACCTGCGTTGCAATGGGTCAGCACGCCATCGCCTTCCTTGAGAAGGCTGAGGCCGTATTCACTGATGGCCTTGCACATGGCGATGTCCTCGTCCAATATGGCCTGCGCCTCAGCTTTGAGGAGAGTGAGAAGCTCGGTGGGGGCTTTTTCGGGATTTGCGCCGAGGACGCCCTCCATGCGCTTCAATGCCCAGCTCAGATTAACTGCGGTGGGGCGGGAGGAGTTGAGGTAGGCGCTTTTTTCAAAGAACTCCTTATCGAAGGCGGCGCGGCTTTCTGTGTCCATACGGCGGGCGAGGACATACATGGCAAAGCCTGCGAAAATGCCTATTGCGGGTGCGCCTCTCACACGAAGGGACTTGATGGCCTCATACATGGCCTCGGCGGAAGCCAGAACTATGTATTCGCTGTGGTTGGGCAGGCGGCTCTGGTCGAGAATTATAAGACTTTTTCCGTCGCGGCTGAGACGGACATGATCAACGGTTTGGGGCATATCCTTCACCTCAATACTTTTCCCAATGTATTTTTTCGGGGTCAAAGCGGTCGTCAAAGCGCTTTTCATATTGCTTGTAGCCTATTGCAATAACTGCGTAGGGGATAACGTGGTCGGGGATGGAGAGGGCATTTTTAACGTGAGCCATTCTCTCGGGATAGGGCCAGTTGGCAATCCAGCAGGCGCCAAGACCTTCCTCCTCCACCTGCAGGAGTATGGTCTGGCAAACCGCACCCATGTTGCTGGGCCATGTGCCGCCGTGCCATGCTTTTTCCTGATTGGCGCAAACTACTATCTGCAGGGGTGCTTCCGCAGCAAAGCCCGAATAGGGGCCAAGCTCGCTTATATTTTTAAGCATTTCCTTTTCTGTGACAACGATGAACTCCCAATCCTGGGCATTGTGACCCGTGGGAGACTGCATGGCGGCGCGGAGTATGCGCTCTATCTTGTCGGCCTCAACCGCCTTGTCCAGATATTTTCTTATGCTGCGGCGCGTCATAATGCTGTTCATAGTTCTTGCTCCTTTGTTTTGATGGTTTCCGCCAAAATAATTTCCAAAGCCTTTGCCATGTCCTCAATTCTCATTGATGGGGGCGGCGGAGATTTCTTCTCCGCCTGCTGAGGGCAAAGGGGCAGATGGATGAAGCCTGCTGCAGCTGGTGTGCCTTGGGTATGGCGAAGAAGGGTATATAAAATATCGTTGCAGACGAAGCTGCCGGCGCTGAGGCTCAGCTCCGCGCTTATGCCTGCTGATTTAAGGGCGGCAAGCAGAGCTTTTACAGGCAGAGTGACAAAATATGCCGCCTCGCCGCCGGGGGAAACGGGCTCGTCCGCGGGAGTGAAGTCCGCATTATCCGCGATGGAGGCATCGCGGAGGTTTATGGCCACGCGCTCAATGCTCACAGCGGCTCTTCCTGCAGCTTGCCCCGTGCAGATAATAATGGAGGGGGAGGCACTCTCTATGGCGGAAAGGAGCTCCGTTTCTCCGGCGATAAACTCCGTGGGAAGCTGCTTTTTTATTATTTTTGCCCCTGCAATCTCATCGGGAAGCATTTTAACAGCCTCCCAGGAGGGGTTGATGGCTTCGCCGCCAAAGGGATTGAAGCCCGTTATAAGCACATTCATATCAAAGCTCCATTTTGTTATATCTCTTGAAACCGTCGCCCAAAACCTGATGGGCATCGCTGAGGATGATGAAGGCATCGGGGTCAATCTCGCTGACAAGAGCCTTCAGCTCCGCGGACTGACGCTTTTTCATAGCAGAGAGAAGTACGTTTTTCTCATTACCCGTGTAGAAGCCGCGACCCTCCAAAACAGTTACACCGCGTTCGAGGCGGCTGTTTATGGTCTTGCCTATCTCCTCATATTTCTCGGAGACTATGATGACCATGGTGGAGTAGTCCAATCCATAGATGATGGAGTCAATGACAATGGAACTGACATAAAGGCAGACGGCGGAATAAAGGGCGCGGCTGATATCTCCGAAGACAATACCGGTAAGGGCAACAATTACGATATCGATTATCAGCATAAGTCTGCCGATGGGAAGCTCGGGGAGCACGGGGCGGAGAAGTCTTGCGGCAATATCGCTGCCGCCGGTGCTTGCGCCCGCAATAAATACGAGACCCAGACCCGCGCCTATGCCTGCGCCGCCGAAAACGGCTCGCATCAAAGGCTCAAGCTCGGGGACGGGGATGCTCTCCGAAAGGCTCAGGAAAAAGCTGCTGAGGAGCATGCCGGCCAAAGAGCCGATAAAGAAGTTTCTGCCTATGCTCTTGAGGCCAAGCAGGAAGAGGGGGACATTCAGAATGAATGACCAAAGCGCCACGTTGCCGAAGCCGCTGAGATGACTTATGAGCTGGCCGATACCGCTTACTCCGCCTGCGTTTATATGGGCTGGTTGGAGAAAAATGTTGAAGCTGAGCGCAAAAATGGCGCTGCCTGCCACTATCAAAGCGGAAGAGCGCAAAAGTGTTTTAAAGTTTATCTTTTTTATGGTCATTCACCTCTGGAAGCTGAAATCATATTTATAACAGAATATCATTTAAATACGCGCTTAGCAAGAATCAGCTCCCTTTTCGACGATAAATAAAGAAACAAAGGGGTATGCTCAGGGCGAGAGCGCCCAGAACGTCGAGGGCGCTGTGCTGCTTGATGAACATTGTGGAAAGGCAAACTGCAAAGGAGAGAACAATCCATATATATCGCAGCCTTCGCATGGAGGGACTTATCAGCGCAGCACCCGCTGCGGCAACTGAGCCAAGGACATGCATGCTGGGGAAAACGTTGGTGGGGGTGTCGGCGCGGTAAAGTGCGCCAACCAGCGCAGTAAGGAGGTTTTCGCGGGGGAAAAGCGCGGGGCGGAGGGACTGACCGTTGGGTATTATGAGGCAGATAAGCAGCGCCGCACCGAAGCTCAGGGACATGAAAAGCATATATTTTTTGAATACCGCCGCATCCCGGAAAAGGAGAATCAGCCCCGTTGAGAGAAGTAAAGGATACCAAAGACAGTAGGGGATCACGAAAATTTCCGCAAAGGGAATGGCGGCATCCATTGGAGTTGACACCCACCAGCGCACCTTTTCGGGCGGGATGAGCTTTTCAAGGGCGAAGAAGCTTGTGAGAAAAGCGGGCAGGAAGAGAAGATAAAGAATATGGGGATTTCCCCTCAGAAAGGATTTCAGTTTTGCCATAGCACACCTCCAAAGTGTACTAAGATTTTATCCATCAAAAAGGGAAATATTTCATTTTAAAGGCCTCCCCTTGAGGGGAAGGCTTTTCAACCTCTCCGACACAGCTTCGCTGATAGGGGAGGCTTTGATGGGTCGTCCAGTGACCGGCCCCTACAGGGACGTGTCGCATTCACCGTAGTGGAGGACCGATGTGTCCGCCCGTGGCGCGGCAGGATCGGAACTTAAATTTCCAATCATCCTCTTGACAATTACCCAAGCTCATGATATCTTAACTGTACTAATACAGCTAATACAGTTAGCGCAGAGAGGTGAAGTCTGTGATAACAATAAATTACAGAGACCCCCGTCCCATATATGTTCAGGTTATGGATGCTCTTCAGAAGCTCATCGTCTCGGGCGTAATCGCCCCTGATGAAAAGATGCCCTCTGTGAGAGAGCTTGCCCAGTCTTTGGCCATCAATCCCAATACCATTCAGCGCGCCTACAGGGAGCTTGAAGGCAGGGGCTATATCTACTCCATAGCCGGCAAGGGCAGCTTTGCCGCCCACAAAATGGATGTGGACGCGGGAAGAAGAAATCAGCTCCTCAAAACCCTTGGGGAGACAGTTAAGGAGCTTCGCTATCTTGGCGTAAGCGACGAGGACATTGAGCAATATCTGAAGGGAGGCAGCGAAAAATGATTCAGATAAAAAATGTCAGCAAGAGTTTTGACGGTTTTATGGCTCTGGATGGCATCAGCATCCACGTACCCAAAGGCGGCATTTACGGTCTCGTTGGCCCTAACGGCAGCGGAAAGAGCACCCTCATCCGCAACATCATGGGCATTTACCGCCCCGACAGCGGCGAGATTGAGGTGGATGGTCAGCCCGTCTACGAAAACCCCACCGCCAAGGAGAGTATTGCCTATATCCCCGACGATATTTTCTATTTCCTCCAGTCCACTGTGAAGGATCTGATGAAATACTACAGGGGCATTTATCCCCGCTTCGACATGGAGCGCTATGAAAAACTCAAGGGAGTTTTCAATCTTGACGAAAATATGCCCATCCGCCGAATGAGCAAGGGTATGCAGAAGCAGGCCGCTTTCTGGCTTTGCATGTGCATGCGCCCCAAGGTGATGGTACTGGACGAGCCAGTTGACGGACTTGACCCCGTTATGCGCCGTCAGGTATGGAGTATAATCATGTCCGATGTGGCTGAGCACGGCACAACCGTTCTGGTTTCCAGCCATAACCTCCGCGAGCTTGAGGATGTCTGCGATCACGTGGGCATCATCGACCACGGCAGACTTTTGCTGGAGCGCAGTCTCAGCGCTCTTCAGGAGAACATCAGCA
>JAZUAQ010000172.1:0-4319 GCA_045638085.1 Oscillospiraceae bacterium | reverse complement strand
GCTGGCCTCCGCACTGCTCAACGCTGCCCTTCTCAGCAATGACACCCTCATCATGGAGGAGGACTCCCTTGCGGAGGGCGAAACTCTAAGCAATGAGCCCGGCGCGGTGGTGGTAGCCCGAAAAAACAAGGGTGCCACAATCCGAAGAATGGGCGGGCTGCAAAGCGGCGCCAATGCCACGGTGCTTTTGAACTATCTCAAAGAGCAGATAGAGCGCGCGGGCAGAAACTACGAGACCAATATGGGCAAGGAGACCACCCGCCAGACCACGGCGGCAGGTCTTGCCATGCTCCGCGAGGACGCAAACGAGCAGGAGAGCATAAAAGCCAGCGACCGCCGCAGCGGTTTCGAGAGACTTTACTGCCTTCTGGACTGGCTGGCGCTGGAGTTTTTCGATGATGACCGCCTTATATATCTGGGGGCGGACAAAAATAAAAACCGCGAAAATCCCGTGAGCATTAACTATAACTCGGCGGAGTTCGCGGAAACTATGTCGGAGGTCTATGACGCAAAGGGTACGATGGTGCGCGAGGCCTGGGATTATTTCCCCACGGTGGATGTGAGCCTTAACGCAGGTGATAGCGTGGTTAAGGGGAAGCAAGCCACTCTGCAGGCTCTCAGCACCCTTTGCCAGTCGGAGATAACTCAGGATAACTGGCAGCTTTATGCAGCCCAGCTTGAGGTTCTGGATTTGCCCGACAAGGACAAGATAATTGCCTTTTGGCGCCAGCGCTTTGAAAGCGCGCCCACAAGTATGGAAGGGGGTACGGGATATGAAATGCCCCATATGTAAAATCGAGATGAGCCGCGTCAGCAGGGATAAATGGATCTGCCGCAATCCCCGCTGCCCCGGCAAAAACAAAGAGGGGGAAAAGAAATGAAATTTGAAAATGCAAAAATACAGCCTTCGGAAATCAGCGCCAACGGCGTTGTCTCCGCCCCCGACAGACTCAGCGGCACGGCCGCGGAGAATAAGGCGGTCTTTGACCGCCTTATTAAAAATGTTGTGGCGGAAAAGTTCAATAGCTTCGTGGATATAGTCCGCGATGAGCTGCGCAGCATAGAACTGCCTCCCGCGGGGGAGCCGGGCTATACTCCGCAAAAGGGCGTGGACTACTGGACCGAGGAGGAACAGGCGGAGATGAAAGAGGAGCTGGAGCAGGCGCTGACGCCTCCCGCCCTCACAAGCTTTGCTGTCAGCGAGGGGGAAAACTCCACAACTGTGGTGAATACCTATGCCGACGGCAGCACCGAGACTATAGTCATAAGCTTCGATGCCCAGGGCAAGCCCGTGAGCATCACCATCAACGGAGTGGGGATAGCAGGCAGCTGGACGGAGGTGTAAGCCGTGGCGGTCACAATATCTAACGTTAGCGCGAGAAGCATTTGGAGGCAAAGTGGACAAATAACCTTCAACAGCTGGAAAACAGGCGCAAAACACAACGTAGGTTACTACAACTCGAGTACAAGTTACGCAATTGAGCTTCGCTTCAGATTGGACAAGCCCTGCTCTGCTATTACCGTTAGAACTATGGCGGAATCTGGCAGCGGCTATATTTACTGGAAGGTCAGTGACAAAGAAGAAGATACCGATCTAGTGACCCGAATCTTCACCAAAGGCAACGAGCCTGATGCAACAAGGGCGGGCAGCTGGGAGACCTTTACCATAGAGGGGAACTTCCCCGCTGATACCGACCTTTATATTTACGGTTCTAATTACGGCACTTCGTATAACGTTATCGAACTTTACGGCGTGTATGACAGCACCCACTACACAAAGGTCATCGCTGCAACGGAAATCCAGCGCTGGGATGTCACCTACGTCTATGGTGATAAAACTATAAAAGACGAGAAGACATACGGCGA
Organism: Oscillospiraceae bacterium; assembly: GCA_045638085.1. Taxonomy (GTDB): domain Bacteria; phylum Bacillota; class Clostridia; order Oscillospirales; family Oscillospiraceae; genus SIG459. Next base: position 2,453 of record JAZUAQ010000172.1, on the reverse strand, counting down.
GGCGCTGACCTTGCGAGATGTGAGCTTCTATCGCAACGGCTACACCCAGATAGGGTGGAGTACAGTTGAGGGCGGCGAGATAAGCCATAGCCTTGGCGAAAGCTACACCGCCGATGAGGAGCTGACACTTTATCCCGTTTGGGGCATTGCACCGAAGATAGTGCTGTGGCTGCTGCTGAAAAGATGGGGTGCGCGTTATGGCAATTAAGATTGGACACGCATCAATAGACGAAAAAGGCAAGGCCTGCGGCGGTGCTGCAGGAGACCAGACTGGCGGCGAGGTTTACACTCGCGCTTGGTATAACGCGAATTGGGACACCGTTCTGCGTCCCAAAAGCGCAGAGATAGCTGAGAAGTCCGCAAAGGTCTGCGAAGCTGCCTGCGCCAACAGCAAAATCGGCTACGACCAGTACCAGCGCAATACTCTGTATGGCTGCGCGAAGGCGGCAAATTTCGACCTTGCCAAAATCACCGACGAATGCGAGTGCGACTGCTCCAGCCTGATGCAGGTCTGCGCTATCGCAGGCGGTGCCAAGCTGAGCTACGGCGTCAACGGACTGGTCACTTGGAATATGGTTGATGCTTTCGTCAAAAGCGGCGACTATGAAAAGCTCACCGAGAGCAAATATCTCACCGGCGGCGATTACCTCATGCGGGGCGATATCCTTGTGCGAGAGAGCGGACACACCGCAATGGCGCTGGAAAACGGCAGCCTCGCAGAGCGCGATGCCCTCATCGCGCCAAATGACACAAACCCCACCGTAGGCGCGAGCCCATGGCCGCTCGGCGCGCCGCAAACCGAGACAATCCCTCAGTCTGCTGCGCAGACAGCTCCCTTTGCACAAGGGAGCCAAAGCGGAATCGTTATGCTCACTCCCCTCCCTCTGCTGAAGAAGGGCAGCAAAGGCGGCGCGGTGTGGGCAATGCAGACCCTCCTCAGCGACAGAGGCTACGGCACTCAGGGCGTGGACAGCGACTTCGGCATAAACACCGAATCGGCATTGAAGCGCTTCCAGACCGACTTCGGCCTTGAAGCGGACGGCGAGTGCGGCTGCCTCAGCTGGGAAAAACTCATAAACGGAGGATGAAGGCAATGAGCATAGAGCTTTCGGCGGGAACTATAATAACAGCCGCCGCCTTCATCTCCGGGCTGGGTGTGATCTTTGGCGTCGTGGCGTGGGCTATCAGATTCGTAGATAGGCAGAAGGCGCAGGATAAGGAGATACAGGCAATTAAGGAGGAGCAAACCGTCCTTGTCTATGGCGTCCTTGCCTGCCTGAAGGGACTGCAGGAGCAGGGCTGCAACGGCCCCGTAACAAAAGCCATAGACAAACTGGAAAAGCACCTCAACATAGAGGCGCACAGATGAAAGGAGAGAAACATGGCAAACACAACCTACATAGATGAGCAGGGCAGACGCAAGACCGGCTATACGGAGGGGCTGAATATCCCTTCGGAGAGCATATACGCCAAGCGCCTTGAGCAGCTGAGCGCGGATACCCAGAGACAGATAAATAATCTCAACGCGGATTATGAGGGAATGAATACCCAGCTCTACCGCGACTATATGAAGAGCAAGAAAACTCTGCCCCAGCAGCTTTCCGCCCAGGGCATATCCGGAGGACTCAGCGAGAGCACGAATCTAGGTCTTGAAACCTTGTACCACGACCGCCTGCTGCAGAATGAAAAGAACAGACTGCGCGGCATAGGCGACATTGAGGCGCAAGGCAGCAGCAATGCCCTTGGAGTGCTGAAGGATTATGCCGACAATGCGGCGGAGCGAGCCAACACAATGGCATCAATCGGCGATTTCAGCGGCTATAAGGAGCTGGGCTATACGGACGAGCAGATCGCCGCATTGAAAGCCGCATGGGATGCAAAACACGCGCCTAAAGCCAAATACGGCGGTAAAAAGTTCAAACTGAGCACTGTGGGGCAGGCATTTGATAAGTCCCTGAGCCAACTTGCTGATGGCACTGCCGGAACTGTAAAAGCATCTGCAGTGTTGGGCGCTATGAAGAACCGAGTGGACAGAGGTCTTATGTCTTGGGAGGAACAGGAATACCTTCTGGATAAATACGGGTATGAATAATGAATTACACATATAGAACCCCGGACAGAATAAGCGCTGCCATAGAAAAGGCGCAAGCGGCTGAGCAAGCAGGAGCGAGAATCAATAAAGCTATCGGAAAAGCTTTGGCGTCTGAAAATGCCAAGGGGCGTCTGGACAGGGCAATAGAAAAAGCCCGCGCCACTGAGAATAATATTGGCATCGGCGGAACATCGGCACCACGGACAAGCTCCCTCGGCAGCTCCTCCGTAGGGGGCGGCGTCCTAAGTGCCGCGAAAACCACTGCACCGCAAACGCACAATTCCGTAGGGGGCGATGCCCACATCGCCCCGCGAACAGCCAGCTCCGCAGGGCGCGATGACCTCAGCGCGCCGCAAACACC
>JAZUAQ010000171.1:0-4084 GCA_045638085.1 Oscillospiraceae bacterium | reverse complement strand
CCTACACCTACTCCTGCGCCCACGCCCACACCTGCACCTACGCCTACACCTACTCCTGCGCCCACTCCTACTCCTGCACCCACTCCTACTCCTGCACCCACTCCTACTCCTGCACCCACGCCTACTCCTACGCCCACGCCTACTCCTACGCCTACTCCTACTCCTACGCCTACTCCTACTCCCGATATGGAAGAGGAAGATAATGGCTTGCTTTATACGGACGGAGAGATTTCTGTTAAGAGTAACATCGTAAAAGTAGGTCTTAACTATTATTATAGCGCAAGCAGAGACAGCTCTCTTGAAGAGGCAAGGCTTGAAAATGCGGTTGGCTCCGGTTACGCGTTCGGCTACTATGACTCAGATCGCAGCTTTGTTGAGCTTTCTAGAACGGATGCCACACGTTTGTCTATGAGAAGAATAGGGAGCAGCGGAATCGGAGTTTATAATACAGTCAGCGGTGAGCTTATTTATAAAGCAGATATAACCAATGTGGGTAAGATGCTTGGCATTTTGCCTCTGAGTCAGGAAGGGGATACCGTTACATGGTTTGCCCAAAATAAATACTATGGCGGCTTTGAATATCTTGTTCTCGGCGCCGGTAACATCACAGTCATTAACGTTGTTGATATTGAAAAATATGTAATGGGCGTCTGCGCTATGGAAATGAATGAATCATGGCCTCTTGAAGCACTGAAAGCTCAGGCTGTTGCTGCACGTACATATGTTCAGAAAAATATGATGAACACAATATATTTCACACGCTGTGGATTTGATGTTACAAATGACACCTATTGCCAGGCCTATAGAGGCTGTGCGAGCGTCGGAAGCAGTATAACTGAAGCGGTCAACTCTACTGCAAATCAGTATCTTTGCTATAACGGCAGATTTGTTGATGCTCTGTATTCTTCCTCAGATGGTGGCGCCACCGAGGATAACTTCAATGTTAACGGCAATAATAACCATCCCTATCTGAAGGGTGTTTTGGATATTTATGAAGCATCCACTGATTCCATCAATTTTATGAGCAGTTGGACAATCAAATATTCACCTGATGAAATTTCCGAGAAGTTTAAGCTTGCGTCTCCTGTTACTGAGATTTCAACAAGCCTTTCCGAAATGGGCAATGTTATAAAAATTGAAATTACCGCAGCCGATGGAAGCAAAAAGCTTATCGAAAAGGGTTCTTGCAGAACTGCACTTGGCCTTCACAGCATAAGATTCTCTGTTGAAAAGGATGAAAACGGTGTTTTTGTCTTCAATGGAAGCGGATGGGGTCATAGTCTTGGTATGAGTCAGTACGGCGCATACGGCATGGCCAAGCATTACGATAAAACTTATAAGGATATTCTGGGATTCTACTATAGCGATGTAGGTCTCAGCTTTGGCACAAACTGATATGAAAAAATCTGATTTTTATTTTAACCTACCTGAGGAACTGATTGCCCAGACTCCTCTGGAAAAACGTGACAGCTCAAGACTTCTGCATCTTGACAAACATAGCGGTGAGATTATTCACCAGCACTTCTACGATATCACCGAGCATCTGCATTCCGGGGACTGTCTTGTTCTTAATGACTCCCGCGTTATGCCTGCTCGTCTTTACGGAAGCAGAAGCACCGGCGCAGCAGTTGAAGTTGTTCTTTTGCGTGACCTTGGCGGCGGTAAGTGGGAATGCCTTACAAGACCGGGAAAGAAGACTAGACCCGGCGCTGAAATTATATTCGGCGACGGCGAACTTAAGGCCACTGTTACAGATGTTATCGAGGACGGCAACCGTATAATTCAGTTTGAGTATGAAGGGATCTTTCTCGAAATTCTTGACAGACTTGGCAAAATGCCCCTGCCGCCTTATATCAAAGCGGAACTGAAGGATAAAGAACGCTATCAGACTGTCTATTCCCGGGAAATCGGTTCTGCGGCCGCTCCCACTGCCGGTCTGCATTTTACCCAGGAGCTTCTTGACAAGATAAGGGCTATGGGAGTTAAAGTGTGCTTTGTTACCCTCCATGTTGGTCTTGGAACATTCAGGCCGGTAAAGGAGGATGATATTCTCGATCACGAAATGCATTCTGAGTTCTGCATGATTCCGCAGGAAACTGCCGACGCAATAAACGAGACAAAGGCAGCGGGTGGAAGAGTTATAGCGGTTGGAACAACCTCTTGCCGCACCCTTGAAAGTTTCGCAGGCGATGATGGAGTCATGGAAGCTAAAAGCGGTTGGACCAAGATATTTATCTATCCCGGATATAAGTTCAAGTGCATTGATGCACTGATTACCAACTTTCATTTGCCTGAGAGCACTCTTGTTATGCTCGTATCCGCACTTGCCAGCAGAGAAAATATACTCAATGCCTATGAAACAGCCGTTATGGAAAGATACCGCTTCTTCAGCTTCGGAGATGCGATGATGATAGAATAGGAGAAAATTGATGTTTAAGCTTTTGAAAACAGAGGGGCGTGCCAGACGCGGTGAGTTTACAACCCCCCATGGAGTTATCCAAACCCCGGTTTTTATGAACGTGGGCACTCAGGCTGCCATTAAAGGCGGCCTATCTGCTGCGGATCTAGAGGAGATTGGATGCCAGGTTGAGCTTTCAAACACCTATCATCTTCATGTCCGTCCCGGTGATAAGCTCATAAAAGATATGGGTGGTCTTCATAAATTTATGACATGGGATAAACCCATTCTTACTGATAGCGGCGGATTTCAGGTATTCTCTCTTGCTGTGCTAAGGAAGATAGGGGAGGATGGAGTTCGCTTTAACTCCCATCTTGATGGCGCAAAGATTTTTATGCGTCCTGAAGAGAGTATGCGCATTCAGTCCAATCTCGGTTCCGATATTGCGATGGCCTTTGATGAGTGCATCAAAATACCTTCTCCTTATGAGTATGTAAAAGCTTCTTGTGACCGTACTTACCGTTGGCTTGAGCGCTGCAAGACCGCTCTTGCTCAATATAACTCCGAGCCTGACGCTATTAATCCCGGTCAGGTGCTGTTTGGCATCAATCAGGGCACAACCTTCCCTGATCTGCGAAGAGATCATATGCTGAAAATCGCTGAGCTTGACCTTCCCGGTTATGCGATTGGCGGTCTGGCGGTTGGTGAAACTCATAGCGAGATGTATGACACGATCGAGAATGTTGAGGAATATATGCCCAAGGATAAGCCCCGCTATCTTATGGGTGTTGGCACTCCCAGCAATATCATAGAGGCTGTTTATCGCGGTGTGGATTTCTTTGACTGCGTAATGCCTTCCAGAAACGGACGCCACGGACATCTCTTCACCTGGAATGGCGTTATGAATATGAATAATAAAAAGTATGAGCGTGATGCTCTTCCCATTGATCCAATGTGTGATTGTCCCGCATGCAAAAGATATTCCAGAGCTTATATACGCCATCTGCTTAAAGCTCAGGAACCGCTTGCGCTGAGACTTATGGTTATTCATAACCTTCATTTCTATAATGAGCTTATGGAAAAAATCCGTGATGCTCTTGATGCGGGTGAGTTTACTCAGTTCCGCAACCATTACAGCGAATTGCTTGCAAGAAGAATTTAAAAAGCTTGCAATTTATTCTGATTAAATATATACTGAACAGCGTATTACTTTAGGAGGGTTCAAAATGAACGCAAATTTCAAAAAGATATTCAGCATTATCCTTGTTGTTGCTCTCGCATGCATGATGTTTACCGGATGCGCACCTGCTACCGGCGCTGAAGGCGGCGCTGCAGGCGGCGGTGCTTCTTCCATCATCATGATCGTTGTGCTTATCGTTGTTTTCTATTTCTTCCTCATCCGTCCCGAGAACAAGAAGAAGAAAAAGCTTGAAGAAATGAGAAGCGGCCTTGAAGTCGGTGACAAGATTACCACTATCGGCGGCATTGTAGGCAAGATCGTTCACATTGATGGTGACCTCATTACCTTTGAGACCGGTGAAGATCGCGTACGTCTCCAGATCACCAAGTGGGCAATTTCCACCAACGGTGTTCAGAAGAACGATAGCGAAAGCAAATAACAAATATATGAATTAAATAAAACCTCCCGGAATAGGCTTAGATAAAGCTTTATCCCCGGAGGTTTTA
>JAZUAQ010000170.1:0-13304 GCA_045638085.1 Oscillospiraceae bacterium | reverse complement strand
TAAAAATCGTGCCGGAGATTCCTCTCCGACACGATCCGTAATTCTTTATTTTGCCTCTACCCCAACTATTGACATAGAACCCTTTTTAAACGGTATTTATTAAAAGGGTCTATATGTTTTGAGAAGCTATCTTTAAAACAGATAGACCCTTGTTTCACAACCGAAACAAGGGCCTATCCTGCTGCTTTGGGTTCACTCACCTGGGAAAACCTCCCGAATTGAATTTACATCCTTCAACTGCAATTTCCGCCCAACAACCAGACCGCTTATCCGCACCACTCTCGGTCAGATCTCTTTCATTATAAGGTCACGGTGAACAGCTATTCAGCTTTTGGGATGCATAAAAGGGATAATGTGATAAGATTCCAAACCTCTTCCTTTGGCCTACACGAGCCGCCAAAATTTCTTTGCGACTCTCCAAGTCAGGTCACGGGACTCACTCCTTTCAAGTGACGGTCCGCTTACCATTTATCTTAAAAGTCCTTTCGGACTTCCTTGCCTTTTGTTGAGTAAATTATACCTAAAAAATGCGTCAGTGTCAATCAGGATTTGGCTAAAATGACCAAGCAAAAATGCAAAAAATTAAGAGCAAATTTTTGTTAAAATGGAATAAAAACGACATAAAACAGACAAAATCTCGATATTTGCATCAATAAATGTTCAGATTATCACAAATGTATGATACAAGTGGGGGAGAGGCGGCGGAACGACCGCGGAATGAGGATGGCAGCCTTTCGGATTGGTTTGACAAAAACGATTTAAAGTGCTATAATTTCTCTGATTTTCAGCCGTATAACGGGCAGATTTTATGATGTCGCACAGGGTGGAAAAGCCTGTGCGGTTTTTGGTTTTTGGGAGAGATGAGCTATGATAGCAGTTTTGAATAAAAATTCAGGCAAGACAGAGCGGGATGCTCTTATTGCCTGGCTGGAGGCGCGCGGACTGACCGTGCATGTGTCCGAGGGTGAGGAGCATACCGTTCTTGGCCTGGTGGGCGACAGCTCTGCCCTTGATGCAGACCTTCTGGGCCGCTTTCCCGCAGTTCGCTCCGTCCATCGCATCAGCGAGCCCTTTAAGAAGGTGAACCGCCTCTCCCATAGTGCTGACAGCAGCATAGAAATCGGGAAAAGCGCAAAAATCGGCGGCGGCAATTTCTGCATTATCGCAGGCCCCTGCTCCGTGGAAAGCCGCGAGCAGATACTGGATATTGCTTCCTGCGTTAAGAGCGCGGGTGCAAATGTGCTTCGAGGCGGCGCTTTCAAGCCCCGCACTTCTCCCTATGATTTTCAGGGACTCAAAAGCGAGGGATTGGAGCTTCTCAAGGAGGCAAAAAAGGCAACGGGTATGCCTGTTGTCAGCGAGATAATGAATATTGAGCATCTGCCTCTTTTTGAGGATGTGGATATCATTCAGGTGGGAGCCAGAAATGTTCAGAATTATGAGCTTTTGAAAGAGCTTGGTCTTAGCAAAAAGCTCGTGCTCCTTAAGCGCGGCATTGCCGGCACCATAAAGGAGCTTCTTATGAGCGCCGAGTATGTGATGGCGGGAGGAAACGAGAATATAATCCTCTGCGAGCGAGGCATACGCACTTATGAGACGGCAACGAGAAACACTCTGGATCTTTCCGCTGTGCCTGTGCTGCAGCGGATGAGCCATCTGCCTGTTGTGGTTGACCCCAGTCATGCAACGGGAAATGCTGCTCTTGTACCCTCTATGGCTCTTGCGGCTGTTGCGGCGGGAGCGGACGGCATAATGCTGGAAGTCCATAATAATCCCTTCTGCGCCCTGTGCGACGGTGCCCAGGCGCTGACAGGAGAGGAGTTTGCCTGCCTTGCAGATAAAATGCTGAAGATTAGAGAAATCGTTAAAGGAAATTAAAGGGAAGAATTGAAATGAAAATTCTGGAGATTTCCGCTCCAAGCAAAAAATATAATGTTTGCATAGGCTCAGGTCTTCTTTCCGAACTGGGTGAACATGCCCGCGCCCTTGCTCCTTCGGGAGAAAAGGCCGCGCTCATAACTGACGACAATGTGTATGCTCTCTGGAGCGAAAAAACGGCCGCTCCTCTGGAAACTGCGGGCTTTGAAGTGAGCAAATATGTGCTCCCCCACGGAGAGGAGAACAAAAACGGCCTCAACTATCTTGCCATTTTGTCATTCCTTGCTGAAAAGGGACTCAGCCGCAGTGATGTGGTCATTGCCCTTGGCGGTGGCGTGGTGGGAGATATAGCTGCTTTTGCAGCTGCCACCTATCTCCGCGGCGTGAAATTTATCCAGCTTCCAACAAGCCTTCTGGCTATGGTGGATTCCTCCGTGGGAGGCAAAACTGCCATAGACCTGCCTGAAGGGAAAAACCTTGCAGGAGTATTCTGCCAGCCCGATGCCGTGCTTTGCGATACGGATACCCTGAAAACCCTGCCAAAGGAAATTTTGCGCAATGGCTGCGCCGAAGTGCTTAAATACGGCATACTGAACAGCGAAGAGCTTTTTGAGCATCTTCGTGCAAAGGGAACGGATTTTGACAGAGAATATGTTGTCGGTGCAAGCGTCGCAATGAAAAGTGATTATGTCTGCGCCGATGAGTTTGACATAGGCGTAAGAAGAATGCTGAATCTGGGACATACCGTGGGTCACGCTGTTGAAAAATGCAGTGCTTACTCCTTGAGCCATGGAGAGAGTGTCGCAATAGGCATCGCGGTAATTGCCCGTGCGGCAGCGGCTTCAGCTTACTGCAGCGAAGAGTGCGCCGAGGAAATAGTTTCCGCGCTTGGATCTTTGGGGCTTCCCACAGACTGCATCTACGATATTGACGCTCTTATGCCCCTTATGCTTTCCGACAAAAAGCGGAGAGGGAGCATTGTAAATGTGATAGTGCCCCGTGAAATCGGGCGCTGCGAAATAGCTCCTATGACAGAAGCGGAGCTCAAAGAATTTGTAAGCAAAGGACTTTAATATGAAAGCAGTAATAACTCCCGGCTCTCTGAGCGGAAGCGTTGAGGCAATAGCCTCCAAATCTCAGGCTCATCGTTACCTCATATGTGCCGCACTTAGCCGCAAGCCCAGCCGCATTGTATGCCCGGAACTTTCAAAAGACATAGAGGCAACGGCTCGGTGTCTGCGTGCACTGGGTGCAAAAATTGAGTATTACGATGGCTGCTTTCAGGTTGAGCCTATAAAGGAAGTGACGGAAATGGCGGAGCTGGACTGCGGCGAAAGCGGCTCCACCCTTCGTTTCCTCCTGCCTGTGGTCTGTGCTTTTGGCAAGGGCGCCAGAATAAGAATGCACGGCAGACTTCCCGAACGCCCCCTCTCACCTCTGTGGGAGGAGCTTGAGCGCTGCGGAGCAAAACTCAGCCGTCCCGAAAAGGACGTAATTTTGGTTGAAGGCGCGCTGAAGGATAAATTTTTCTCTATAGCAGCGGATATATCGTCCCAGTATATTTCGGGACTCCTTTTTGCCCTCCCCATTTTGGGCGGCGGCGAGATTGAACTTATAGGCGAGATTGAAAGCGTTGGCTATGTGGAGATGACAATTCAGGCGCTCATCCGTTTCAACGCAAAGATTGAATATGAAGACAGCACTCTGAGCCTTTATACCCACGGACTTCGCTCCCCCGGCGAGATAGACGTGGAGGGCGACTGGTCAAACGGTGCCTTCTGGGTCGTGGCGGGTATGCTCAGCGGTGGAAAGGTGCAGTGCCGCGGTCTTGATATGGAATCCCCGCAGGGTGATGCTGCTGTCATAGAACTGGCGGAGCTGATAATGAACGGCAACGCAGAAGTGGACTGCCGCAATGTGCCCGACCTTGTGCCTGCGCTGGCGGTGCTTGCAGCGGTAAGCCCGGGAACAACGCGCTTTGTGAATGCAGGCCGTCTGCGTCTGAAAGAGAGTGACCGCCTTGCCACCGTTACGGAAATGCTCAGTGCGCTGGGAGCCAATATAGAAGAGGGGGAAGATTCCCTCACCGTCCGCCGTGTGAGCATGCTCAAAGGAGGAACTGTCCACGCAAGAGGCGACCACAGAATAGCAATGGCCGCCGCAATAGCTGCCGTTGCCTGCATAGGCGAGGTGAGCATAGAAAACGCTGAGTGCGTTGAAAAATCCTACCCCGCATTCTGGGCCGATTATGCCCGACTTGGAGGAAGAGTCAGACTGGAGGAGTGAAAAAATGGGAAACAGCTTCGGCAATGTTTTTCGTTTTACCATATTTGGCGCCAGCCATGCCCCTCATGTGGGTGTAAGGCTGGAGGGACTTCCCCTTGGAGAAAAAATAGATATTGAAAAGCTGGAGGCCTTTCTGAAAAGAAGAGCACCCGGCGGAAAATATTCCACAAGCCGCAAAGAAGCTGATATTCCTGAATTCCTTTCGGGAATTGACGGCGATGGTGTTTGCAGCGGAAGCATGGAAGTTATCATCCGAAACACCGATGTCCGTTCGGGAGACTATGAAATAATCCGCTATATTCCCCGCCCGGGTCATGCTGATTACCCCGCAATGGTAAAGTATGGGGAGGACAGAGACTATGCAGGCGGCGGACAGTTTTCCGGACGTATGACTGCCCCTCTGTGTATAGCAGGCGGAATTGCGCTGCAGATGCTTGAAAAAGAGGGCATAAAAATTTCCTCCCGCATCGCAAGCATAGGCGGTGAAACCGAGGAGGAAAAGATGTTCGCTCTTATTGACCGCGTGAGAGCCGAGGGCGACAGCGTGGGCGGAATTGTTGAGTGCGTGGCTGAAGGTGTACCCGCAGGAATAGGCGAGCCCATGTTCGGCGGCCTTGAAAACCGCATTTCTCAGGCGGTTTTCGCAATCCCTGCCGTAAAGGGTATTGAGTTCGGCGCGGGAATGGCAGTGGGCGCTATGCGGGGCACTGAAAATAACGATGAATTTTGCCTCGAAGAAGCTAAGGTCAGGACTATAGGCAATAACCACGGGGGAATTCTCGGTGGAATGAGTACGGGAATGCCCATAGTGTTCAGGGCTGCCGTGAAGCCCACCCCATCCATCGCAAAGACTCAGCGCAGCGTGGATATGGAGAAAATGGAGAACACAAGCCTCTCTGTGGAAGGTCGTCATGACCCCTGCATTGTACCCAGAGTGCTGCCCTGCATGGAAGCTGCAATGGCAGTTGCCCTTTATGATGCCCTGCTGGAAGCAAGGGCGGGAGGACTGAAATAATGGATATCAAGGAACTCCGCAATGAAATAGACGCTGTAGACAGCGCTCTTTTGAAACTTTTTCTCCGCCGTATGGAGCTCAGCCGCGAGATCGCTCTTTGGAAAAAAGCGGAGGGAAAAGAAATCTTCGACTCCGCAAGGGAGCAGGAAAAGCTCTCCGCAATTGCCATGGAAAGTGGCGAAGCCATGGAGGAATATTCCGCTGAGCTTTGGAGAGAGCTTATGAAGCTCAGCAGGAAATATCAGGAGCAGATTTAAGATGGCAAAACTTAAATTCGGCCTTTTGGGAGAAAAACTGGGACACAGCTTTTCTCCGGCAATACATAAGTCTCTCGGTGACTATGACTACGGGCTTTACGAAGTGCCACGCCATTCGCTGAAAAGCTTTCTGGAGTTCACAGGGCTTGACGGAATGAATGTGACCATCCCCTATAAAAGGGATGTGATTGGCTGCTGCGCCAGCCTTTCTGCCCGCGCGGAGGCAATAGGCAGTGTCAATACCCTTGTCCGCATGCCCTATGGCTGGCATGGAGACAATACCGATTATGCGGGTTTCGAGTATATGTGTCGCAGCATTGGGCTTGAGGCGAGTGGCAAAAAAGTCCTGGTTTTCGGCTCGGGAGGCGCAAGCCGCACCGTAATAAAGGTTTTGGAGGACATGGGCGCGGAGGAGATAGTGGTGATTTCCCGAAAAGGGGAGAATAACTATAATAATCTCCATTTTCACGCGGACGCGCAGGTGATTGTCAATGCAACTCCCTTGGGTATGTACCCCGATAACGGTGCTGCACCTGGGGCTCTTGAGAATTTCCCGGCCTGCGAAGCGGTGCTTGATCTTGTTTATAATCCCGCCCGCACAGCCCTTTTGATGGACGCGGAGGCAAGGGGAATAAAATGCTGCAACGGTCTCGGCATGCTTGTTGCCCAGGCTCATGCCGCGGCAGAATTATTCTTGAATAAACGGATAGACGATAGTATAATCCCTCGTATCCGATGGGATTTGGAAAAAGACACCCGAAATATTGTGCTTATCGGCATGCCCGGAAGCGGCAAAAGCAAAAAGGGCGCTCTTCTTGCAAAGAAATTGGGCAAAGAGTTTGTTGACGCGGATGAGTATTTCACCGCCGCAAATGGCATAAGCCCTGCCGAAGCCATAAAAACCTTGGGTGAGGGCGCAATGCGCGCCATGGAAACTGAGGTTTTGGCTCAATTGGGCAAAAAAAGCGGAGCGGTCATCGCCACGGGAGGCGGCTGCGTAACGAGGGAGGAAAACTACCCCCTTCTCCACCAGAACTCAATTATCGTTTGGGTGAAACGCCCATTGGAAAAGCTGTCCGTGGAGGGCAGACCCCTTTCCCAAAGCTGCGGAGTGCAGGAGCTTTATGAGCGGCGCAAGGTTATGTATGAGCGCTTTGCCGATGTGAGCGCGGATAGCGGCGAGAGCATTGAGCAGGCGGTGGATGCCATTATGGAGGCAATAAGATGAAGATACTGGTAATCAACGGACCCAATCTTAATATGCTTGGCATTCGCGAGCCTGAGCTTTACGGAAAACGGGACTATGCCGCCCTTGTTGCCTTTGCGGAAAATGCCTGCCGCGAAGCGGGCTTCGACTGCGAGGTCTTCCAAAGCAACCATGAGGGTGCAATCGTGGATAAAATTCAGTCCACACTCGGCACTGCTGATGCAATTATCATAAATCCCGCCGCCTATACCCATACTTCTATAGCAATTCTTGATGCCCTGAAGGCGGTGGCGCTGCCTGCCGTGGAGGTACATCTGACGGATATAGAAAGCCGCGAGGATTTTCGGAAAACCTCCTACGCGGGAATGGCCTGCATAAAAACTTTTGCCGGTTTCGGCTTCGAAGGCTACCGAATGGCAGCCGAATATTTGAAAAACTACCTGAAATGAGATGAAAACTATGTTTCCCGAGAAAACAATGAAATGGGGCAAAAGCCGCAACTGCATACGCGAGCTTTTTGAATACGGCGCAGTGCGCAAGGCACAGATAGGTGCGGAGAACGTCTATGACTTCTCTCTGGGCAACCCCAGCATCCCCACTCCCGAGTGCATCAAGGAATCTATGATTCGCCTTTTGACGGAGCAAAATCCCCTCGCACTCCATGGCTATACCTCTGCGCCCGGACGTCCCACTCTCCGCAAGGCCATCGCCGATAATTTCAATGAAAGATACGGCACCGCTTTGGAAGCGGGAGATATTTTTGTAACCTGCGGCGCAGCTGCCGGTCTTGCCGCATTCCTGCGCGGTGTGCTTATGCCCGGCGATGAGGTGGTCACCTTTGCACCCTTCTTCCCCGAATATACCGTCTTCACCGAAGCTTCCGGCGGTGTTTTGGTTGCTGTGCCTCCCAAAGAGCCGGATTTCCAGATCGACTTCGCTGCTTTTGAGGCTGCTATCAGCGAGAAGACCCGCTGCGTCATTGTCAACTCTCCCAATAACCCCTCCGGTGTTGTCCTCTCCCGGGAGAGTATCCGCGGTCTTGCCGATATTATGAATGCCGCTCAGGAAAAATACGGTCATCCCGTTTATCTCCTCAGCGATGAGCCCTACCGCGAGCTGGTTTATGACGGCATAGAGGTTCCCTGCATGATGAATTTCTATGATAACACCGTTATCTGCTATTCCTTCTCCAAGGCCCTCTCCATCCCCGGTGAGCGTATCGGCTATCTGGCCGTCAGCGACAAGATGGCAGAGCGCAGCGAGGTGAACTTCGCAATTGCAGGCGCTTCCCGCGCACTGGGTCATATAAATGCCCCCAGCCTTATGCAGCAGGTCATCGAGGAATGCCTCGATGCAACCGCCGATATCAGCAAGTATAAGGAAAATCGCGATATTCTCTATAACGGACTTACGGAGCTTGGTTATACCTGCGTTAAGCCCGACGGCGCGTTCTATCTCTTCGTAAAGGCTCTGGAGAGCGACTCCAAGGCCTTCAGCGAGAGAGGAAAGGCTCACGAGCTGCTCCTTTGCCCCGCCGATGACTTTGGCTGCCCCGGCTATATCCGCATAAGCTACTGCGTTGATAAGGATATGATTATCCGCTCCATGCCCGCCTTCAAAGCCCTCATAGAGGAATATAAGTAAAATAAAAAAACGGCCCGACAAAAGTCGAGCCGTTTTTTCGTTTTTTTAGTATAAAATCCATTGATACATTGGGAGAAGATGCCAATTTGTTGCATTTTGCTTGCTTAATTAGGACATGTGATGTAAAATATTATGAATCATTTTAAAGATATGGATTTTCCGTTATAGGAGGATTTTTTTATATGAAATATACGAAAGGCATCAGAAGAGTTATCTGTGTTTTGCTGACATTGGCGTTTCTCTTTGGCGCCGTGCCAATGAATATAGATGTTGATGCTGCGTCTAGCGGACTTCTTGGCGAAGCTGTACTTACGGGAAATCGCGATTTCAAATGGCCTGTACCTGGCTATCATAATATATCCGCATGCTTTTTTGACGGCAGAGGTCATTACGCCATTGATATTGGCACAATAACAACCAATGCTGATATTGTTGCCTCTTATGACGGTGAAGTTGTTGAGATCACCAGAAATGGCGCTGGCGATCATGGCTACGGAAACGCTGTAATGCTCAGGCATACATATTCCACAACGTCGGGAACAATAACTTTGTATAGCCGATATGCCCATATGGATGAGATATCCGAGGCCCTCGGCGTGGGAACTGCGGTCGTCGGCGGAGAAACCGTTCTGGGAAAAACCGGAGGCACGGGCTATGGCTCTGCCAATTATTATGATGATCATCTGGATTTCCAGATTCTCACCAGCGATGATTGGCTCAATCGCCAGACCTGCTCCATAGATCCATTTGCCAATAATCTTCTTGAACTTCCCTCGAATTTGCGTCTTGGGGGAACATCATCCTGCTGCCCGAGCTATATTGATGAGATAAAATCCCTGTATGCAAGCAATTCCCATACCCATTCTTACGAAAAAACTGTCACCGCGCCCACCTGCACGGAAGACGGCTACACCACCTATACCTGCTCCTGCGGAGACGAATATACCGATGACGAAGTAACTGCCTCCGGTCATAGCTGGATAGAAGGCGAATGTGGAGCGGACAAAATCTGCTCAGTTTGCAGCGCAACCGAGGGAACCATCGAGCATACGGAAGTAAACGGAGTCTGCAGCATTTGCGGCGCAATTTCCGTTAGCGAAACAAATTTCCCCGATGCTAATTTCAGAAGATATGTCAGCAAAAATATCAATGGTGCTTCCGACGGTTGGCTGACAGAGAAAGAGCTTAAACCGGTTACGACCATTTATGTAGGTGAACGCGGTATATCAAGCCTCAAGGGTATTGAGTTTTTTTCCTCTCTTGTATCTCTTATATGCGAAGAAAACAGTCTCACGGAATTGGATGTCAGCAAAAACACAAAGCTGGAGGCGCTTGATTGTGACTTCAATAACCTTACTGAGCTCGACATCAGTAACAATACAGAGCTTGAATCTCTTGTGTGCAATGAGAATGATTTGACAACGCTGGACCTCAGCAAAAACAGCAAGCTTGGTATACTCAACTGTGAAGAAAACGAGCTGACGGAGCTTGACCTCAGCGGATGCCCCGTGCTGCAGAAATTGAATTGCAGTTCAAATAAGCTGACAAGTCTTGACCTCAGCGTTTGCCCCAAAGTACGCGATTTGGAGTGTACAAATAATAAACTCACAACTCTTGATGTGAGCGTCTGCCGTGAGCTGTTGATATTGAAATGCAGCAAAAATCAGCTGGTTAGCCTGAATACTAGCGGCTGCACAAGTCTTGATACCATTGACTGCAGCAACAACGCGTTGACAAGCCTTGACCTCAGTACCAATACGCTGATTAGAAAGCTGAATGTGCAGGATAATACTCGCGTAGTCACCGCTGAAGGGAATAAATTTGACCTGAGCACACTTCCGGGATTTGATGTTTCCAAGGTGGTGGAAGTGGTAGGCGGAACGTTGGAGGGCAATATCCTTACCGCCGAGGATGCGGTTGTCGAATATCACTACGACTGCGGAAACGATGTAACTGAAAGCTTTGTTCTTGTAATGGAAAACCTCTGCCTGCATAACTGGATCGAAGCAAGCTGCACTGAGGCAAGAAAATGCTCTATCTGCGGTTTGCTTGATGGAGAGGCTCTTGATCATAACTATGATGAAACCACAGTTACCCCTCCCACCTGCACAGAGGACGGCTACACCACCTATACCTGCTCTTGCGGAGATAGCTACGTTGATGATAGGGTAAGTGCCCTCGGTCATAAATTTGGAGAATACGGTGAGTCCCCAACTTGCTCCGTGTGCGGAGAAAGTGTGTGCGGTAGCGAACATACTGAGGAAAACGGCGACTGCATCATTTGCGGCGCGATTTCCGTAAGCGAAGAAAATTTCCCCGATGCTGCGTTTAGGGAATATGTCAGCAATAATTTTATCGCTTCTTCCGATGGCTGGTTGACGAAGGACGAGCTTAGTGAGGTCACGAGTATAAATACTGGCAATAAAGGCATCTCCAGTCTTAAGGGAATAGAACACTTTACCGCCCTTGAAATTTTATATTGCAAAGAAAACGCGAATCTGACAAGCCTGGATCTGAGCAAGAATACTGAGCTTCATATGCTGAATTGCGGATCAACTCCGCTGACTACACTAGATTTGAGTAAGAATACTAAGCTCAGAACTCTCGATTGCCACAAGACCCAGTTAACAAGCCTAGATCTGAGTAATAATACCGAACTTTATGAGTTGGGTTGCGGAGCAACTCCGCTGACTACACTAGATTTGAGCAAGAACACTAAGCTCGGAAGTCTCCAATGCAGCAACGGCCAGTTAACAAGCATAGACCTTAGCGGTTGCAAACAGCTGCAGACCATAGTGTGCGACGGTAATCTTTTGACAAATCTTGACCTGAGCGGAAAAAGCAGGCTTAGAGTTGTGAACTGCCACAGCAATTCTTTGGTAAGCCTGAATCTTAGTGGCTGCAGCTCTGTGGAAAATGTGTTTTGTGGATCAAATCAGTTGACAAATCTTGTCCTCGACGGGTGCACAGAGTTGACAGTTATAGACTGTAAGGACAATCAATTGACCGAACTGGATACCAAAGATTGCATAAATCTGTCCACACTTAATTGCAGCAGCAACTATCTGGAAAAGTTGGATTTTAGTAGCAATACCGAGCTATACAACCTGAACTGCGAAGATAATTACCTGACAAGTCTGGATCTCTCTAAATGTACGGCTTTAAGGGTGCTGTGGTGCACTTTGAACGAACTGGAAAGCCTCGATCTTAGTAAGAATACTGAGCTAAGTACCCTGTATTGCGGTTATAATTATCTGACAAGCCTTGACCTTAGCAACTGCGTAAAGCTCAGCGCTCTTGACCCCCAGTATAATATCCGCGTCGTCACCGGCGAGCAGAACAAATTTGACCTGAGCACTTTGCCGAGATTTGATGTTTCCAAGGTAGTGGAGGTTATCGGCGGAACTATCGAAGGTAATATCCTTACTGCCGAAGAAATGGCTGTAGGTTATTATTATGACTGCGGACTTGGGGTGGCTATTGGCTTTGTACTTGTCTTCGAAAACCTCTGCGAGCATCAGTGGATCGAGGCAAGCTGCACTGAAGCTAAAATATGCTATATCTGCGGTGCCAACGGTGGCGAAGCCCTTGGCCACGATATGGGCGACTGGGTCACAACCGATGAGCCCACCTGCACAGAAAACGGCAGCAAGCGCAAAGATTGCTCTCGTTGCGACCATTTCGAAACCGATGTCATTCCTGCCACCGGCCATAGCCACGAAGCAAACGTCACTTCTCCCACCTGCACTGAAGACGGCTACACAACCTATACTTGCTCTTGCGGAGATACCTACACTGATAATGAAGTGGATGCTCTCGGTCATGATATGAGCGATTGGGTCACCACCGATGAACCCACCTGCACCACCGACGGAAGCATGCGCAAAGATTGCTCTCGCTGTGACCACTTCGAAACCGAAGTTATTCCCGCCGCTCACGACTTGGGAGATTGGTACACCGTCACCGAGGCCACTCCTGAGGCCGATGGCGAAGATCGCAGGGATTGCTCCCGCTGCGAGCATTTTGAGAGTCGCATCACAAGGTTTGTTGACAACATGCTCAAGCTTGAGGGCGAGGATTTCCTCAATAAGACCACCGTTTATATAAACGGTCTGCCTTATCCCGTTGTTGTCAGCGGCGATGAGCGCTATGTGGATCTGCCCACCGAGGAAGACTGCAGCCTTGTTACCTATACTCATTATGTCGGTGACCCCAACGATGTCCATACCCAGTATCCCAACGGTATGAAGGTATATATGGTCTCCGACGGCGAAATTACCTATATCGAGGAATTCGATAACCTTCTCCAGTATTCCGGCTCTTCCATCCGCATTACCGGCAAGAAGGGCATACGCATGATAACCTCTCTTTACAAAAATTCCAAGTCCGCCCTGACAGGTAATGGCTTGGCCGGCTATAAGCTTGTTGAATACGGCACAGTTCTGGCCTTCGCTCACGAAGTTGAAGGCGACGGTGACCTTGTTCTCGGCAAGAGCTATTCCCGTTCTAACTTCGCTTATAAGAGAGGCGTTGCAGACCCGGTTTTCGCCAACAAAGGCGATCTTACCCAGTATACCAATGTTCTTGTGGGCTTCAACCTTGACCAGTGTAAGGAAGACCTGGCGATGCGCCCTTACATAATCCTTGAAAATGCCGAAGGCGAACAGTTCACCATCTATGGCGGAACTATCTACCGCAGCATTGGATATGTTGCTTATCAGAACAGAAATGCAGTCAAGGTCGGAACGGCAGCTTATACTTTCGTTTGGGACATCATCCACCATGTCTACGGCGATCAGTATGACAGCGATTACAAAGGCTAAGGAGATAGTTGAATGAAGAAAATTTTGATTATTCTGTTTGGCATGCTGCTGCTGGTTACCCTTGGAGTGCGTGTGATTCAGCATACGGATGTTCTGCCTGCAGCTGCCCATATGCTGACGGCAACTCCGTCTCCTACACCCACCCCGACGCCTACACCTGCCCCCACCCCTAAGCCTACTCCCAAGCCCACCCC
>JAZUAQ010000169.1:0-10270 GCA_045638085.1 Oscillospiraceae bacterium | reverse complement strand
CCTCTTTACCATATACTCGTGGGCGGTCTGCTCTGCGCTGTCATCAAGGGGGCTAAGCTCCACTTCCGCATATCGGCGGGAGAGGGCAGCCTTGACAATTGCATCGCAGAGGGCGGGGTTCTTGGGAAGGAGAGAGCCGTGGCCGTAGGAACCGAAAACATTCTTCCATCTTGCGCCTTCTTCGCCCTGACCGTTGTTGCCGTAGCCAAGCTCGATTTTGCCAAGACTCTCAAGGCCTTCGCCCAGATAGGTGCTGCCGCTGTGGTTTTCAAAGGCAACAAGCTTGCCGAATGGGGTGGAGAACATGAAGTTTCCGGTGTGGCGGCTCTTTCCGCCTACGGTATGCATATCCAAAACACCGGCAAGCTCAAGGCGGCTGCCGTCAGAAAGCTCAATATACTTGCCCAAAAGCTCAAAGCCGCCGCCGATTGCAAGGATTGCTGTGTCTGCTTCCGCTGCGGAGCGGAGAGCATCGGCCTTGTTTTCAAGAAGGTCGGCATGGACGGTTTTCTGCTCCTCCTCGCGGCCGGAGCCGATGAAGATGAGATCAGCCTCGCTGAAATCAGCCTTCACTCCGAGAGGAACTTCGGTGACGGAGCAGTCTATACCGCGCCACTGAAGGCGCTTTTTGATGCAGGTGATGTTACCGATGTCGCCGTAAAGGTTGAAAACATCAGGGTAAAGATGAAATATTTTCATTTCCATAGTCTTACCCCTCCCAGAATTCGCTGCCGCCGGTGAGACGGACAATATGGCTTCTCAGTTCAAGCATTGCGGAGTAGGTGGGGATGATGTAAATGCTCTTTTCGGCCTTTGCCATGTCTGCGGTGAGGGCGGCATAGTCGGGGGTACATACGATTTTATCCTCGCTGATGCCTGCATACTTAAGGCGCAAGGCCATATCAGCCCAGCGGATTCCGGAAACTCTTATGCAGCTGAGCTTATCCCCAAGCTTGGAGAGCTTCTCAAAATCCGTCTCCCAAATCCAGGAGATGTCCGTGCCGTCGCCTGCGCGGTCATTGAGGCAGATAACAAGTTCAATCTCCTCGTCCAGGTCGGAGATAAAGTCAATAACCTGCTGGCAGCCGGTGGGGTTTTTCACCAGCATCATTCGTGCACCCTTTGCGCCTATGGGAAGGCTTTCCATGCGTCCGAAACCGCAGGAGAAGCTTTCCAGTGCTTTATAGGCGGCATCGGGTTCAAAGCCGGCTCCAATCAAAGCAGAGGTGGCGGCTGCAGCGTTATAAACATTGTAAAGAGCGGGGAGGTTGATGCTCACGGTGCTGCTTTCGCCATTGGCGCGGATGCTGACCGTGGTGCTTGAAGCGCTTGAGGAAATAAGAGAAGTGACGGCAACATCGGCGTCAGCTCTCTTTTTCCCGCAGGAGCATATCCAGCCGCCCAGATGACCGAGGGTGCGGTAAGTGTATTCAAGCTCGCCGCCGCACTCGGGGCAGCGCTTAACGTCGCCGCCGTCGGTGGATGCGCTGCTGACTGCGCCTTCATCAAAGCCGAAGTAAACACGGGGATTGGGCAAGCTTGCAAGGGAGGAGCAGAGGGGGCAGTCTGCGTTGATGCAGATAGTGGTTTCGGGAACTTTTTCAAGTCCCTCGCGGATATTCTGCAGCGTCACGCTCACATCGCCGAAGCGGTCAACCTGATCGCGGAAAAGGTTGGTAATCAAAACGGCCTGAGGCTTAAGCTGGCCAAGGGTGCGGCGGCAGGCCGCCTCGTCGCATTCAATAACAGCGTGGGTGCAGCGGCACTTGCCGAAAATGCTGCTCTTGAGGGCAAATTCGGTGGTGATGCCGCTGATGAGGTTGGCGCCGGAGCGGTTGGCAATGTAGTCAAGCCCTGCATCGGCAAAGGCCTGCTCAACCATTCGAGCGGTGGTGGTCTTGCCGTTGGTACCGGTTATAACCACGGTTTTTACTCCGCGGGAGAGAATGCTGAGAAGGTTGGGGCATATTCTGAGGGCAATTTGACCGGGCTTTGCCGTGCCGCCCTTGTGGAGAATGCGGGCGAGAAGGCGCACGCCGCGGCAAGCCAATATAGCAATGGGAACTTTAATATTCATATAATCATCCTGAACAAAAAGTATTTGGTTTTCCAAATAATAATTATATCACATTATGTATGTTTAAGGCAATAAAAATGAAACGACATAAAAAAGAGCTTGCCCTTAGATGGCCTAAGGGCAAGCTCTTTTTTAATCCAATATTCTTCCGTCCGTGGATATGGTGACTATTCGCCAGGGGATGAATTTTCCGCTTCTCATAAGCGCCTGCTTCACGGCGTGCTCAATGCCTCCGCAGCAGGGAACTTCCATGCGCACAACGGTGACGCTTTTAATGTTGTTTCCCGCGATAATCGCCGTAAGTTTTTCGGAATAATCCACGCTGTCCAGCTTGGGGCAGCCCACAAGAGTTATGCGGTTTTTCATAAACTCATTATGGAAGTTTCCGTAGGCATAGGCGGTGCAGTCTGCGGCCACAAGCAGATTTGCGCCGTCAAAATAAGGAGCATTCACGGGAGCAAGCTTTATCTGAACGGGCCACTGGGCGAGACGGCTGCTGATTGGAGCTGCGGGCTGAGGAGCGTCGCAGGTTTGCCGGAGTATGCTTTTCGAGTTACTGCCGGGGCAGCCGCAGGGCAGGGGGGAGACAGCTTTCTTGGCCGCGAGGACAGCAGCCTCATTATAGGCGGGAGCCTCTCTCTCCTCAAAGCTGATGGCGTTGGTGGGGCAGGCGGGAAGACAGTCGCCGAGACCGTCGCAATAGTCCTCGCGGCTGAGCTTTGCCTTGCCGTTCACCATTTCGATTGCGCCCTCGTGGCAGGCGGCGGCACATGCTCCGCAGCCGTTGCACTTTTCTTCATCTATTTTTATTATTTTTCTTATCATGTTTTCAAACCTCCCTTGCTTGGATATTCTTATTATAGTACAATAAATAAAACAAGTCGGGTGTTTTTACAACGGAAAGAGTTGACTTATGAAGAAATATATATCCATTCTTAAAAGGACAAGGCTGTTTGCGGGAGTTGGGGAGGAGGAAATAGAACCCATGCTCTCCTGCCTCGGTGCAAGAGCGCAAAGCTATAAAAGCGGAGAGTATGTTTTTCGTCAGGGTGAGCGTTCCGATGCCATCGCGGTTTTGGCGGAGGGCAAGCTCCATATCCGCAACGATGACTATTGGGGAAACCGAAGTATTATATCGGCTGTTTCTGTGGGTGAGATGTTTGGCGAGGCCTATGCTGCCCCCGACAGCGGAGCTATGCTCAACGATGCGGTAGCTGTTGAGGACAGTACGCTTATTTTCTTTGATGTGAAGCGCGTGCTTACCACCTGCCCGTCTGCCTGCCGTTTCCACGCTTTGGTGGTGCAGAATCTGTTTTTCGCAATTTCTGAGAAAAATCGCAAGCTGGTGCAGAAACTTGGACATATGTCCCAGCGCAGCACAAGAGAAAAGCTCATCTCCTATCTTTCCGAGGAGGCCAAGCGGCAAGCTTCGGGCGAATTTTCAATACCCTTCAACCGCCAGCAGCTTGCGGACTTTCTCTCCGTTGACCGCAGCGCAATGTCTGCCGAGCTTTCAAAAATGCGTGGGGAAGGTCTTTTGGAGTATAACAAAAATAATTTCAAGCTGCTGCATAAGGAGATGTGAGCCGGTCATGCATATTGAAACTAACAGACTGATTATCACAAAGTTCACTATGGACATGGCTGAGGCTGTCCATATTGGTTCACTGGACGAGGATACCCGCCGCTTTGTGCCTGACGAGGTTTTTGAAACCGTGGAAGAAGCGGAAGAAACTCTTTCTTTTCTGATATCGGTATATGAAAGGGGAGAGGGGCCTCTGGTTTATCCCCTTTTGCTGAAAAACGGCAGCTATATCGGCTATATTCAGGCAGTCCCTCAGGACGAAGGAAAATGGGAAATAGGTTGCCATGTCATAAAAAGCCACACCGGACAGGGATATGCAAAAGAGGCGGTGAAGGCCTTCTTGCCCCATATTATGCCTGCGCTGGGAATAAGTAGTATACACGGCACCTGCCTTGCGGAAAACATAGCTTCCGTCAAGGTTCTGGAGCGATGCGGCTTCGTCAGGGTGTATGAAGGTTCAGGCAATTATCAGGGAGCGGAGAGGGAGATTTGCAGTTTTTTGTATCACCTCACCGCAAAGAGTGGGAAAATACTTTGAAATGAGCGCAGGGGCGACACTCGGTTCGCCCCTGCGCTCATAAAATTATAATCTCTTCAATCAGTTTTTGAAAAATGCCACTGCCACAGCCCCGGGACCTGCATGTGTGCCTATGACACTTCCCACAGCTGTGTAGCGAACCTCGGGAAGATTTCCTTCCCAAATATATCGACTGTCTGCTATGTATTTTTGCAGCAGCGCATCGGAAATGCCGGTATAACCCAGCAAAACAGGTTTGCTGAAGTCAATGCCGCCGGCCTTGTCAATTTCCTGAACAAGCAAATTGTTGCCCATTTTTGAGCCGCGTGCTTTTCCGAGCATATGGATCTCGCCGTCCACCACGGACAGCACGGGTTTGATATTGAGAACTGCTCCCGCAATGGCGAGGGTTTTCGATATTCTGCCGCCTTTTTTCAGGTATTCCAGAGTGTCTACCAGTGCTACGATCACAAGCTTTTTCTTTTCTTCTTCCAAAATTGCCGCAATTTCCGCTGCGCACTTTCCCTGGTCCAACAGGCGGCATGCCAGCTCGGTCAGAATGCCGCTGCCCATAGCAACGCTGGCGCTGTCCACAACATGGATATTTTCATAGTCTGCAGCAGCGATCATAGCGCTTTGATATGTGCCGGAAAAAGCAGAGGCAACGGTGATCACAAGCGCCTCCTCGCCGGCGGCTTTTGCCTTTTCGAATTCCTGCATAAATGCATCCGGTGTTGCCTGACTTGTGGTGGGAAGCACGTCGCATTCCACAAGCTTTTCGTAGAATGTTTTGTGATCAATGGTAACGCCGTCAATAAATTCTTCGGTGTCAAAATTCACGGTGAGAGGGACAATGTGCACTCTTTCCTTGAACTGAGGCGTTAAATCTGCTGTGGAGTCCACGATGATTCTTGTTTTCATAAATTTGCACTCCTTAGTTTTTGGAAACGGTATTCAAACTTTCGCTGATAATGGAAAGACTGCGATAAAATGCTATCCTTTCCTCCTCTGTGAGACCGCCGCTGATCGCATCAAGAACACTGTCGATTTTATCAGCAATCTTTTTGCCGACTTCAAGCCCTTTATCCGTCAGCAATAAAGGACTTTTGTATCTTTTTGAACTTTCAACTTCGCGGGTGATATATCCGTTTCTGTCCAGGTAATCCAATGCGCGTGAAATGGTTGCCTTGTCTTCTTCGCAACGTTCGCAAAGATCAGTCGCGGTTGCACCTTTTAAGGTGTAAATATAATAGAGGCATGATACGTGGGCGCTTCTCAAATTATATTCTGGCATTTCCTGATTCTTGATTTTTCGAATGTTACGACTGATTCTGTTAATCAAAACGGTAAATGTTTCAAATCTTTCCTGCATGATACTACCTCCGCGGCAACTTGTTGAAATATCAACAAGTTGCAAGATAGCATAATTTTGTTGAAATGTCAACAGGTGACGGAGCGAATTTATTCCCTTTGCTGTCGAATTATCCGGAAACCGCGTTTGACAATTTACTTTTATACAGTTACACGATATACTGAATAAAAGGGGGGGCGATGATCATGTTGGCAATTCAAACTTATCGTTTTTTAATTGGAACAAAACTTCCATTTTCCGATTGTCCTGAAATCGTCAGAACCTTTCTGAATCAGCAATCTCTCCATTATGACCGTTTTCTATATTATTTCCAGGACAATTATGGCGGTCTTCCAAAAATCATGAAGGACTGTCCTAATATTGGCCCAATGCGTTCTCGTCCTGTCAAATGCGGAGAACATCTTTACTTATCAAACATTGAAGAAAATACCGGTTGTACCGAAGCTGAGATCATATCTGTTGTGCCTAAGATTCACCGCAGATATGGACTTAGTGAAGCTTATATTATCTATCAGGATATCGACTTTTTTGAGCAGCAGATTCCGGCTGTCATCCGGGCACCGTATAATACCCCTGCATGTATCAAGGGATCCGGTATTACACTCTATCGTGATTCTGCATTTCCGAGATGGAACAGTATCGACTTAAAAATTGTGATCCATAGCGGAACAAGCACTTATGATCCCACCCCATATTTTGAAGCAATGAAGCAGCTTTTACCTGGTGTGCGCTATAAGGGATTTGTAGAATGCTGCCTGTCCAACGAAGAACAGACCGCATATGATGCTCTGAATCAAAGCATTGTTCCATTGGTTGAAAATGCCAGTAATTATTTTGAAAAGCTCCTTCCGGATTGTTCTGCACCCGGTGATGCCACGCTTAATGCCCCTAAGCTGTCCGTTGCGCCGGTATTAAAGAAGCTCAGCAAACAATTTGGTTATACGTATATCAAACACGAATATGGATGTTTCTTTATTCGAAAACGTACGACCAATGGACACTACATTTTACTGGACATTGATGTTGGTCCTATGTTCAAAGGCGTTGGACTATTAATTCGTTATATCGGTGCAGGCTTTGAGCATCGCCTTGGCTCAACATTCCGCTATCCACAGGATCAGGCAGATTTGGAAACACACCTCATACAAGTCTTCCGGATACTTGCTTCCGCAGAAAAGGAAGTTATCCCCGTATTGGACGCATGTTATCCGCCAACACCTGACTGGTTTTCTCCTATAACATAAAAAAAGCCGCCTGCTTTAAACAGGCGGCATTTTTACAGCATATCCCAAATCCAATAAATCAGCTCATATACCACGCTTGCGCTTACGCCGTAGACAATCACAGGCCCCGCTATTGTAAACACCTTGGCACCCAAGACCAAAACGAAGCCCTATGCTTGTGGTCAGGTAGGACTCATTACTAGGTGTTCCATTAGGACCATATTTTTTCAAAGCAACTCGAATAACTGCAAAAGCTCGGCAACTTCTGTCATTGCCGAGCTTTTATGTAAGTTAGATACGCGTTAGTACCCCTATTAATTATACTGATCAAATAACTGATACAACATCTGGACGCCTTCTTGGCTTAGATTCCTATCCGCAATAACACGATCCAAATTCTCTAATCCGTCATAATGAATAATTCCCGGATCATAGAGCTTTTTAACAGTCAACATCCACTCAAACCAGTAGCGAGTTTCGGAACTTGCATCGTTTTGAAAGTCACGATGTTCAAAAATATATTTCCTTCCGCTGTCTGTTTTGAACACCAACCGAACTCCAAAGTGCAGTGATGTATGGTACCTTCCGTTACTGTAGTGGAAGGTACCGATTTCGATGTCTGTAATGTCGCCGGATGAAAATTCATCCGTTGGACGGTTAAACATATTATACTGAATAATGCTTCCATCATAGTACAAGCAGTCTCGCCCATACAAAGACCAAGGCAAAGGAATAAAGCTGCCCAGAAGTACAACCAACAGAATAACAGCAATTTTCTTTCGCTCTTTCTTTTTCCTTTCGCTAACCCACACAGGAGGTTTATTCTTCATGAATAAAGGGTAAACCTTGGGCCAAGTCGGAGGACCGTACTTAAAATTTCTTCGGCCAAAGATTGGGATTCGTTTTTGATAGAATTGCAACCATAAAATAAAGGTCATCAGGAAGAAAGTCATAAACGGCACTATAAGCCACCACAAGCTGGCATTAGCATCCGCCGCAATGACTGCGGTATCAGAAAAAGCGATTTTATGACGGAAATACAGTGGGCCGAATAGCAGAACAACATATGTTGCACATAGTAATATAAAAATGCTCAGGTATGTTAGCTTGTCCACAAAGGATAATGGTGGCATTTGGTGTAGTCGCTTTTTTGCCTTACGCGCCACTTATCTCACCTCAGTTCTCAAGCAATTTAGATAATTTTATTATACGGAAAAATCCACAGATGCGCAATAGCATCTGTGGATTACGAATTGTCATTGCATGCATTACAATCAAAATAGTGTGCTTATCCAATAAATCAGCCCATATACCACGCTTGCGCTTACGCCGTAGACAATCACAGGCCCTGCAATAGTGAACATCTTGGCTCCAACACCCAGGACAAAACCCTCTGCTTGTGTCCAGTTAGGACCCATGCATTCGTGTTCTGTTAGGACTAAATCTTTGAAAACATTTACAAGAAGACGGCAGTGTTGTATAATAAAATAAAAGTGAGGTGTGCCTGTGAGTACAATTCAGATATCTGGTTATGTATTTGCAGTAGATGTGAACAAAACAAAAGAATACTATCAAAGACATACCCTTTGTGATTGTGATTATTGCCGCAATTATTACACGCAAATAAAAGGTAAATTCCCGCAGCTTGAAGCCTTTCTAACTCAATTCGGTGTTGATATTTCAAGGCCTGATGAAATATCTATGAGCTACGAAATGGAAGATTGCATCCATTATATAATGATCGACTATACCGTATGTGGGAAAGTTGAAAACATAGGGCAAAGTAAAATCAACATTTCTGACAGTCTGTCTTTCGATCTTCGCATAACAGATGGCTTTTCATCACCAAATGAGCAAACATCAGATTATTTCACCATCTCAATCGACACAGAATTTACACTCCCTTGGGCATTGGGAGAACCAATCCCACAGTATAAAAACAGAATCCAAAACTTTTTCCGAAAATTATTTAAGGCTTGACCGAATCGGTCAAGCCTTTTTGTTAGAATAGGGTGGTTATCCAATAAATAAGTCCATACACTACACTTGCTGAAACACCATAAACAATAACCGGTCCGGCGATTGTGAACATCTTTGCACCCACACCTAAGATGAAGCCCTCGGTTTTGAACTCAAGGGCGGGGGAGGCCACAGCGTTGGCAAAGCCGGTAATGGGTACGAGCGTACCTGCGCCGCCGTATTTAGCCAGATTATCGTAAAAGCCCAGTCCCGTGCAAAGTGCGCCCAGAAACACCATTGAGATTGTTGTGGCGGTGGCGGCATCGTCTTTAAAAAGACCGAAGGCGCTCCATGCGTCATTGACAAGCTGACCGATGCAGCAAATCAGCCCACCGAAGAGAAAGGCCATAAGGCAGTCTTTGATGATGGGTGAAGGCGGCATCTTGTCGGAAATATATTTTGCGTATTCGCTTTTGGACATTTTCATAAAAAAATCCCCCTTTTAGCCTATTATGGCAAGGGGGGGATTTTTTATTCGGCAGTTTCTATGCTCAGATTATCAATTCCGTTGCGCTCAAACTCGTCCATATAGTCATCCATGCGCGCAGCCAACTCGCGGAGATCGTCCTGACTTAGATTTTCCTCCAGCATATCGCGCCGCGCAAGCTCTTCCGCAAGGATGTCGAAGAAAACCGCGTCCTCATAGTCGGCGATGGCCTCGTGTATTCCGCCCTCCTCATATGCCTTGGAGGGGAAATAATGTCCCATATAGCTTTCGCTCAGGGCGCGAAAGCCGTTTTTCGCGCAGATTGCGAAAAACTTCTCCTGCAAAAGGTCATAGTCCTCGAAGCGGTCCTCGCCGCGGGTGGAATTCAATATCCAATTTCCGATGTAAACAAGGTCAAGAAGTCTGCGAAATTCCTTGTCGCTCAGTTCAATGTTCATTGGGCGGCAGCCCCCTTCCAAAGATATATCCTATATAATATTATAGCAAATCAGCCCCGAGAATTCCACACATAAATTATGCTTGTAATTGCAGCGTAAATAGAATACAATATACTGTTGTAATGGAATTAAATTGGAGAAGTATGCCAATGGACCGAAGAGCAATAGGCGTCTTCGATTCGGGACTGGGCGGACTCACCGCCGCAAAGGTCCTGGAGGAGACAATGCCCTGTGAAAATATAATATATCTCGGCGACACGGCAAATATGCCCTATGGCCCCAGAAGCAGGGAGGATATTACCCGCCTTGCCTTGCAAAACGCGGAATTTCTGCAGAAAAGGGATGTGAAGGCCATACTGGTTGCCTGCGGAACTGTTTCCAGCAATGCGCTGGACAAGCTGCGCGAGAGTTTCGATGTACCCTTTTTCGGCGTTATCGATTCTGCCGCCATTGCCGCCTGCGAGGCAACGGAAACGGGACGCATAGGCGTTATCGCCACCGAAGCCAGCATACGCAGCGGAGCCTACCGCCGTGCCATAGAAGCGCAGGGAAAGAGCGTGAAGGTTTTCGAAACCGCCTGCCCAAGCTTTGT
>JAZUAQ010000168.1:0-6307 GCA_045638085.1 Oscillospiraceae bacterium | reverse complement strand
GGGCGAGGAAAGCCCCCCTCTTTGGAAACACCCCTCGGTGCAGCCATAGAAACGTTATTGTGCCACATAATAAAATCCGAAACCTTAGTGTGCGTCCCTCGATTTCCGCTCAGGACGCTGCTGCCTCGAGGCGCCTGTTCGGCGCCACGGAAATTGTACCTCGTACAATTTGTAGGGAGCGGTTTTGGTCGTTCTGCCCGCATAAGCCTCCCCTGATAGGGGAGGTGGCTCCGAAGGAGTCGGAGAGGTTTTCGGTGTATTCCGCGCCTTCATCACGATAAGAACATATCAATATCTTCCAGAGTGATATCTTCGTGGAGAGCCATATTGAGGCCGTAACCGATAAGTTTTGAAATATCCCGGACATTTTTGTCGATATCTCTGGGGGTGACAATCATATTGGCACCGGAATTGAGGGCATCGCCGTCGATTTCCAGCCCCGAATCCCTGATGAGCTCATAGGCGAGGGTGGCAGCGTCCACAACGGTAGGCACTCCCACGGCAATGACGGGCACGCCAAGAGTCTTTTCGTCCAAAGCAAGTCTGGCATTGCCCACCCCTGAGCCGGGGACGATACCTGTGTCGGAAAGCTGCACGGTGCGGCAAAGGCGGTCAGTGCTTCTGGAGGCGAGGGCGTCCACAGCGATTACAGCGGAGGGCTTCACTGCCTTGCAGACTGCGGCAATTATCTCTCCGCTTTCTATGCCCGTTGTGCCCAAAACTCCGCTGCAAAGCCCGCTTACGCTTCGGAATGCACCAAAATGCTCAGGCAGCGCCTGCCGCAGATGCCGCGTGACCATAAGATTATCCACGGCTATTGGCCCCACTGCATCGGGGGTGATGTCCCGATTGCCCAGGCCAGCCACTAAAATGCTGGAAAAAACTGGAAGATGCAGAAGAGAGCGCAGCTCTTCGGCAAGGAGGGCGCAAGCCTCCGCGAAGGCGTTTTCCTCCCTTCGCAGCAGCGCCCCCAGTTCAAGGGTGATATACCTGCCTTTCGGCTTGCCGAGGGCGGCTTCGCCCCGCTCATCCAGCACTTCCACGGTGGATACGGAAAAGCCGCGGCGGCGTTCTTCTTTGCATCGGAGACCGGGAATGGAGTCCGTATCGGCGAGTTTTGTGCGGAAAAGAGGCTCTGCCTCTATGGCAAGGTCCGTGCGTATTCTACTACTCATTGTGGCTGACCTCTCTGAATAATCAAGATTTTGTAGTATTGTGTGCCGAAGGAAAAAATATATGTGTTTTTTCAAAAAAAGTTTAAAAAACTCTTGATTTTTCAATCGCTTGCCGTTATAATACCATTCGTGTGTCCATATGCGCCGTGCCGTATACAGTGCATTTGACCGCTTATACTTATAGGAGGAGGTGGCGATTGAAACATGGCCAACATTAAGTCTTCCGCGAAGAGAGACCAGCTTGCTAAGGCTCGTTATGCTAAGAACAAGGCAGAGCGCAGGGCTCTCAGAACCGCAGTCAAGAAATTCGATGCAGCCGTTGCCGAGGGCAACAAGGAAGCAGCCGTCAGCACCTATAAAGTGGCTGTCAAAGCTGTTGACAAGGCAGCAGGCAAGAACCTGATCCACAAGAACAAGGCCGCTCACAAGAAGAGCCAGATGACTCTGAAGCTCAACGACATGGCTGAGTGATTAAAATAAACACCGTTTTTTCACACCCCTCTCATGTGAAGAAGCGGTTTTATTTTTTTATATGCACCTTTTAAGGTCATATCCCCCCCGTGGGGAATGGTTTTGACCGTTCCGTCAAACATAACGAGGCGAAATCCCTGTGGCGCCGAACAGGCGCCTCGAGGCAGCAGCGTCCCGAGCGGAAAACGAGGCAAGCAGACTAAGGTTTCGGATTTGATTATGTGGCACAATGCCCTTTCTATAGCTGCACCGAGGGTGTTTCCAAAGAGGGGGAATAGGTCGGTCTTAATAACTTCCCTCCTCGCGGCATAGCCGCTGCGGTCTTGGCTAAAAATGTGCCACTGGCACATTTTCTTAACGCCGCGACTTTCCACATTCTTTTTGCTGGCACAAAAAGAATGTGGCCGCCGGAGGCAATTTCGCACCAAACAGCTTCCCTCCTCGCGGCATAGCCGCTGCGGTCGGTGGCTAAAAACATGCCACCGGCATGTTTTCTTAACGCCCCGACGTCGGAGACAAAACCTCTCCGTCGCGGCTTGCGCCGCGCCACCTCCCCTGTTAGGGGAGGCTCATTCCAATCCCCTGCGGCAAATTTCGAATAGCGCGCCGAAAAATAAGGCATTAAAAAATCCGACCTATGCTTATAGGTCGGATTTTTATCATTTAATGTCCGCTGCGGTGGAGGAGGGAAATTTTGTCCTCCTCGCCCAATTCCTCGAAAAACTTGCTTGCTCTCTTGTTTTCCTGAGCGGATTTGAGCCTTGTCTTTGCGTCAGTGTCGCAAAGGGCGGCGCTTCGCGCTTGCTTACGGACAACGCTGCGATAATAATCGGCAGGCTGACCGCCGCCCATAATGCAGCCATTGGGGCAGGCCATAACCTCGATCAAAGCGAAGTTCTCCTCGCCCTTTTCAACCTTTTCCAAAAGCGCCTTGGCGTTTTTGAGTCCGCTGACCACCGCTATGCGCAGCATTTTGCCCTCCGTTTCTACGGTGATGCATTTGCCGAACTCGATATTTTCAACTTTTGCTTCCTCAAGAGCCTCGGGCAGGATGCACCTCAGCACAGCTTCGGTGACGCCTCCGCTTACGCCGAAGAGCGTTCCGCCTCCCGAACCTTTGGAGAAAGGCTCATCTGCGGCGCTTTCGGGGCAAGAGTCGGCTTCCAGAGCCTCGCTCTCCATCCATTCCAGAAGCTCGCTGGTTGTGAGAGAGAAATCTATATCCCGTCTTCCGCCCGTGTGGGAATCCGCTCTGCCTATCTCCGCTTTTTTTGCGGTGCAGGGCATAATGGACACGGAGACAAGCTTTTTGTCCTCGCCTTCATAATGCTTGCGCAGCACTGCGCCCAGCATTTGCTGGGGAGAGCGGCAGGAGGATATGTTCTCCTTGAACTTAGGCAGCTTTTCCTCGCAATATTTCACCCATGCGGGACAGCAGCTTGTGAGCAGGGGCAGCTTTTCGCCTTTGCTTATCCGCTCCAAAAGCTCCTTTCCCTCTTCCATGGCGGTGAGGTCGGCGCCGTAAACCGTATCGTGAACGCGGTCAAAGCCCAGTTTTTTAAGAGCGCCCACAAGCTTTGCCATTGAATTTTCTCCCGCTCCGAAGCCGAGGAGCTCGCCAACGCCAACGCGGACAGAGGGGGCAATCTGCGCAACAACAAAAGTGTCGGGGTCGGCAATGGCATCTTTCACGCGATCAACATCATTTTTGATGCGCAGCGCACCCGTGGGGCAGGCGGCATGGCACTGTCCGCAGCCCACGCAGCCGCTTTCGGCAAGGCTGCCCGCTCTGGCGCGAATTCTTGTCACGCCGTTTTCTGAGCCCATAGTAATTGCTCCAACGCCCTGAACATCATTGCAGGCACGGGCGCACTCACCGCAAAGGATGCATTTTTCCGGATCAATGACCAGGCAGGGCGAGCTTTCGTCCGCGGAAAGGGAGAGATAGAGCTCGGAATTATAGTATCTTTCCTCGATATGACAGTTGTTGTTCTTGAAAATGTTGCAAAGGAGGCTGCGCAGCTGATAAGAGCCCATATAGGGGTCGCAGCCATCGTCGCAGCTTGTGAGTATGTTGGCGTTGGACTCGCGCCATCCATAGTCGGGAGCGCCTGCCTCGGGATACCACCAGCCAAAGTCGCAGTGGATAACTCTGGGATCAAGATCGGGGTCCAGCTTGGCTTTTTGGGTTATGCGGCCGCGGAAAGTGCGGATCCATACCCAGTCGCCGTCCTCAATTCCGCGCTCTTTCGCCGTGTCGGGGTGCATCGCGACTCTGGGGAAGGGATACTGCCTGCGGAGAGAACGGATCTGGCGGTTATTGGAGATGAAATACTGCATCCGTCTTCCGCCTATGCTCAGAATATAGGGGAATTCTCTTGAAAGGTGGGGGCGGCTTACGGGGGTGACGGGAGGCTCTTTCCAGAAAGGCAGCGGATCGCCGCCAACTTCCTCCAGCTCTGTGGAGCGGAATTCATACTTGCCCGTGGGAGTGGGGAAGCCGCCGCGGAGCTTATAGTTATAATACTTGCGCTCGGGGGTATACCAGCCTCGCTCCTTCAACCGGTCGAAGCTGAGCTCCTCCATTTCGGGATAGCGCTCTGCCATCTCCTTCAGCTCGCGGTCAAGAAGCTCCTTTTGGGTCCCGGCGCCGTAATCAAGCCCCATGCGTTTGCAGATTTCGATATAAATATCCTCGTCGGGACGCGCTTCGCCCACCTGCACCAGCTTTTGCTGGCAAAGGACGGTGTGTTCGGCAAATTCGGGCATGCAGAAAATGTTGTCCACTTCGGGCCACAATGCCGCCGGCAGAACAATATCCGCTATACCCGCCGTGGGAGTCATGAAAATATCCGTTACAACGAAAAAGTCCAGATCCATCAGGCTTAAGTGAACTCTTGAGCTGTCGGGAAGGGAGAGGAGGGTGTTGTTGGCAAAAGAGAGCATAGCCCTGATTTTATAGGGATATTCCATTCTTATTGCGTCCAGCACCTGATGGGGGTTTGCGTAGGGCTTCAGCATGCGGTAAGGATAGCTGTTTATAAGCTTTTCACTGGGGGCTTTGGGATTGCGCTTTGTGGGCACAATCTTTTTGCTCTCCACAAAGCCGCCGGGCACATCGTAGCTGCCCAGCAAAGCGGGGAGAAAATATATTGCGCGGCTTGTGTGCGTGGCGTTGAAGCCGTGCTCAAAGGCGCAGCCCCATTCCAGCGCCATGGGGGTGTTTTCCGCCATCATTCTGGCGGCGCGGATAATATCCTTCGTGGGCACCCATGTTATCTCGCTGACCTTTCGCACCTCGTATTCCTCGGCGCGCTTTGCCAGCTCCTCGAAGCCGTAACTCCAGTTTTCCACAAATTCGTGGTCATAGAGATCCTCGTGGATGATGACGTTTATTATAGCCATGGCCAAAGCGCCGTCGGTGCCGGGGCGGATTTTAAGCCAAAGGTCGGCATGCTCTGCCATTTCCGTTTTCACAGGGTCAATGACTATGAGTTTTGTGCCGTTTTTCGCGCATTCCTTCGGATGCCACTGCAATTCTCCGTCAGCGCCGCTGACAGCGGGGTTTGCACCCCACACCACAAGGCATTTGGGCTTTTTCTCCCCGTAATAATCCACGCAGCCATAGGTGCCGGAGGTGGAAAAACCTGCGTTTTTGCGGGGGCCGAGGCATATCAGCGCGCCGGAAGAGGTGATGTTGGGAGTTCCGAGGGCGGAAGTGAAGCGCCAGAGATAGGGCACAACATGGCGTCCTGTGCCCGTGATTGCGGAAATGCACTCAGGACCGTACTTATCCCGAAGCTCGGTGAGTCTTTCGGCAATGGTGTCCAGAGCCTCGTCCCAGCTTATCTGTTCCCATTTTCCGCTGCCTCTCTCTCCCACTCTCTTGAGGGGGTGAAGAAGACGGTCGGGGTGATACATCTGTTCTATGATTGTAAGTCCCTTCTCGCAGCCCCGCCCCATATTCAAAGGCGCATCGGGGTCGGGACGGGCTTTTACCACTTTTCCGTTTTCAACAGTGAGAATGTACACGCAGCCGCCATGGCAGCCGCGGCAGGCAGTGCGAAATTCGTTTTTCTTCAGCTCCACCGAAATTCTCCTTTCTCCCTCAAAAATGTTCTGAACACAATATATTTACAGTAT
Source organism: Oscillospiraceae bacterium (assembly GCA_045638085.1). Classification (GTDB taxonomy): domain Bacteria; phylum Bacillota; class Clostridia; order Oscillospirales; family Oscillospiraceae; genus SIG459. The sequence goes on along the minus strand of JAZUAQ010000168.1, from coordinate 518 downwards.
ATCGCGAAAAATGGTATATGTAAAATCAAATATTTGAAACGCAGAACAAAAAGCCCCGATAAGTGCGGGAATCATAAAAAAGTTTCAGTCCCGGCAGCGTTTTGCATGCCGGGACTTCTCTTGTATATGCAGCCTCTGCGTGATAAAATGGGAAACAAACCATTGAACTTGAATTTGGCTAACTGTTTACAAAATTTGAATAGGTATGTACTAATTGTCGTAGAGAGCTAGAAAACTATACGCCAATGTGCTATAATTATGAAAACTTGCTTTTCAGCAAAGAAACGGAGGTTGTCTATATGGTTAGACTTCGTTCTTCCTTCTAATCGATAGAAGGAAAATTTGATAATCCTTCTATCGTTTGCAAAAACATAGGACGTTAATATGAAAAAATACGAATATAGAAACCGCCGCTATTTTGCGGGCGCATTGATTTCAATCCTTTGCAGTAATCTTTTTGCCGTTTCCTTGCAATTTTTCAAGGGAGATGTGTTGGACTATGCAGTCGCAGGAGATGT
>JAZUAQ010000167.1:0-8619 GCA_045638085.1 Oscillospiraceae bacterium | reverse complement strand
ACGCCATGAGCGCCACCATCGAGGAGATTCCCTATGAGATTCTCCACAAGATAACTTACCGCATCACCCACGAGGTTGAAGGCATCAACCGCGTTCTCCTCGACCTCACCCCCAAACCCATCGGCACCATCGAGTGGGAATAATTGCATATTGATTCTAAGTGGTCTGAAATCAAGCGATTTCAGACCACTTTTTCTCTTTGCTCTTATCAGCAATGATAAGGATTTGATAAGCATACCGCCCGCAGGATTTTTCCTGCGGGCGGTAATTTTGCTAATAAAAATACGAAAAGATAGGTGTTTTTAAATAAAAATGCCTTCCAAATTTCGACCTTCTGATTAGTAAAACAAGTTGCATAATTTTGCGTGTAGATGTAACATTAGCTTATCACATGTACGAAATAAAACCGACATGTACTGCCGCAAATTCTCTGGTAGGACTAACTTATATTACCCATATCAAAACAGGTCAGGAGTAGTAGGCTATGAGGATCACACAACTTGACAATCAGCTTTTTAAAAACATAGGAAGCGACAAAGCCGACCCTAAAAACAATCTGGATCTCGCCGTGAACAGCATCACCACGGACGGTATGCCGAATAGCGAGGACATTCGTTTCACACCCAGCCTGGAGGATTGCCTGAAGGAAGTGGACAAGGCTGTGACCGCCCACTGCAACACCGGCATGAAAAAAACCGACATTGGTCTTTTCCCACGCCCCCTTCTGGACAAGGTTTTCAAGTTCAAAAAGGGCTTCGGTGCCGACCCGGAGTACAGGGTCGTGAACTACTTCAGCGATATGGACGCTCTCCACAATGAAGGTTGTAAAATCGCAGAGCTGCCCTGGGGCTACAAGGAAAAACGTGACAATTTTTTTAAGGCCGTCAACGAAATGAACCACGGTGGCTCCGCCAAAAAAGATGCCCTCAGCGCGCTTAAAACGTTTCTGGGCGCTTTGGCGGCCGCAGCCGTGTGCCTGCTCAGCTACTTCGTGGTGGATGGACGACTTGAAGATTTTCTCGAGCGTATCGACGGCGGAGGTTTCCTTCTCAGCCTTTTGATGATCTTCGTAAACTTTGTCCTGCGCTTCGGAGGCTGGTTTGTGATGATCATTGCCGGCCTTGCCGCAATAATCTTGCTTGGCGCCGCATTTATTACCCTCATTGGCGGACTGGCCGGTAATGATAAAAAGGATAGACGCAGGCGGTTGGCCAATGCCTATGTGGATGTGATGCGCTTTATCCGAGTACGCATACTTTGGTTTCAGGGCGTTCACGACACCGAGTCCGTGCCGATGTTCCTTGCAGAGGCCGAGAAGGAGATTCTTAAGCATGCTCAGCGTGTGCAGAAGCATCTAAAGCGACAGCTTGGCTCCGGTTGGCTGGCAAGCCCTAAAAAATACAGCATCACCAGATTCAAACACCGCAGCGAAAGTAATGTAATTTCCCACGAAATCGATCCCGAAGTCAAAGCTCTTATGGAAGACGCCAGCTTCACTCCCCGCCTCACAGAGATCGAGGCAGCCAACTATCTTGCAGTTTCTGCCCTGAAGCTTGGCAGGATCGTGGAAGCTATCGCCTGGTTTCGTATTGCCGCCGATGCAGGCTCCGCCCACGGTGCATGGGCTGCTGCCCAGCTTTGTATTACGGGGCTGAAGGCAAAGTGGGAACGGCCGCAGTTCTATACCGGGGTTAAAGAGGAGCGTTTCTCCACCATAAACGCGTTTTATGACCTTGATGAGGCGGAGAGACTGGCACGAAGGGCAAAGGAACTGGGCCATGCCATGGCCGATGTGCTGCTGGAGGAGATCTGGCTGAAGCAGGCCCATATCTACGACGATCTGGCTGAAGATTCCATGCACAAGATAAGATTGAAGCTGTTGGATGAAAAAAAGAGCGATGAAGATGCTTTCTACCACGCTTGGCAGGACAAAACAGTCCAGAACCTTTATGCCAAGGCGGGGCGTGCCCACAGGGCGCTTTCAGACACAGGCCACGGCTATAGTACGTTCTGGATAGCCATCTATCTCTGCCAAAGTGCCTACACTGTGGATGAGATTCTTGAGGCCTGCCACTGGATCAAAAAGCTCAGCACCTCCGGTCACGAATATGCCAACTTGGTGCAGAGCTGGTACAGCCAGCCCATGAACGCGCTGGCAGTAAGGTTTAGTAAAGAAGGCCGAAGAGAGGATGCAGGCAAAATCTTCCTTGCTCTCGCCAACGCGGGGGTTGGCCAGGGAATGTTCAACGTGGCCATTTACTACAGCAGTCAGAGAGGTAAGATAGATGACGCCATCCATTGGGCTCGAAAGGCTCTGGAAAAAGGCGAACCCGATTCCGAGAAGTTGCTTAAGAGGCTCGAAAACCAGAAAAAATTCATGTAGTATAATACCGACAAGCCATCTGAACATTGCGGTTCAGATGGCTTGTGCGTTTTTAGCTGTATGCTTTATCGGATGGCTCCTTGACAGTAGCCTGAGCAATAAATCTTTTTCTTATATTTTTGCAAGAATATCCAGATACTTGTTCTTATAAAACTGCAGCTGAAGTTCGTAAACGTTATGGTCATTTCTGTCCAAAGAGCCAACATAATCATGCTCTCTCATATTGGAGTCCTGAGAGTCCAGAATGGTGATTGCAATGTTGGAGCAGTGAGCGGCTATGCGCTCGAAGTTGTTCAGAAGGTCATTGAAAACGAAACCCAGCTCAAGGGTGCAAAGGCCGGCCTGAATGCGCTTGATATGGCCAACCTTCAAATTTTTTGTCATCATATTGATAACTTCCTGCAGAGGCTTGACCTTGCCCGCCAGCAGAAAATCCATGTTTTCCATGGCTTCCTGAGTCAGACGGCTTATTTCCTCAATAGCTTCAATGCATACGCTGAGATCGTGGGTAGCCTGCGGGGAGAAGCTGAGCTTCTTGTTGTGAAGCTCCTGGGCAAGCTCCGCCACGTTGACGGAATGGTCGGAAATTCGCTCAACATTTGCAAGGTAGTTCAGATAGCGGGCGGAAATTCTGTTTTCCAGCTCGCTCAGCTGCTTGGTGTGCAGGCGGACGAGGTAAGAACCCAGACGATCCTCAAAGTTATCCACCTTGTCCTCGCGGGACATGATTTTGTCATATTTCTCCTGCTCAAATTCGCTGAGCAGCTCGATGGACTTATGCATATTTTTGAAAGCAGCGCCGGACATTTGAGCCATGGTCTTTCCGCTCTGCTCAAGGGCGAGGGGAGGATAGTTCAGGAAACGCTCGTCCAGAAGGTTTTCCTCAAACTCTTCATCGTCGGAGGCACTCTTGTCCTTGATAAGCGAGGAAATAAGCTTGACCATCAAGCCGGCAAATGGCATCAGGATCAAGGTGGCAACGACCTTGAAGACGGTGTTTACGATTGCGATACCCATACTGGCCGCGGGGAGATTCATAATATCAAAATGGACAAAGGCGTTGATGATATAGAAGGGGACAAGGAGCAGCAGGGCACCGGAGAGGTTAAAGAGAAGATAAACAAAAGCTGTGCGTTTGCCGTTTACATTTGCACCGATTGCGGAAAGGAGAACGGGGGCGCATGCGCCTATGCACATACCGATAACCATGGGGATGGCAGCCTCATAGCTGATGACGCCGGTGATGGAAAGAGCCTGCAGAATACCGATGGAGGCGGAGCAGCTCTGAATTATTGCGGTGACGACAATGCCCACAAGTATTGCAACAAAGGGGTTGGAAACGGCGGAAATGAAGCTGAGGAATGCCTGACTTTCCTTCAGGGGCGCCATTGCGCCGCTCATTGACTGCATGCCGCTCATCAACACGGAAAATGCCAACATAATCATGCCGACATTCTTTCTCGTCTGCTTTTTGCAGAAGAAATAGAGAATAATGCCGATAAAGGCTATAAAAGCAAAGATGGTTGCGGAGGAGAAGGGGCCATTGCCTTCAACACCCGCAAGGACCAATATCCAGCCGGTGGCGGTGGTGCCGATGTTGGCACCCATAATAATGCCTATGGCATTTGCCAGCTGCATGATACCGGAGTTGACAAAGCCCACGACCATAACGGTGGTGGCGGAGGAGGACTGAATTATGGCGGTTACAAATGTTCCCAGCAAAACACCTCTCAAGGTGGTGGAGGTCAGTTTGGCCAGGATGATTTCCAGCTTTCTGCCTGCAACGCGCTTGAGACCCTCTCCCAAAAGGGACATGCCGAAAAGGAAAAAAGCAAGTCCGCCAAGAAGCGAAATAGTATTTGCGATACCCATGATTTGCAAACATCTTCTTTCTGCATCAAATATCATCAACTGACATTATATTACAGATTTTTACACATAACAAGGGCGGCAAGCCTGAAAGACTGGAAAAGCAGTGCGTTTTCTCAAAAAACGCACTGCTTTTCCAGGTTTTTATAACAGACTGTTGAACAAGCTTTTCTTAGCCTGATGTCATATATCGATGGTATTATTATTCATTCAGCAGAGCAATTGCCTTTGCGTATTTTTCAACGCGGGCTTTTGCCTTTTCATCTACGACATCCATGCGGGTGATGTCGCTGTTGTGGGCGAGGTCAGCCAGCTTGACGGCCTTTGCGATGGGGTTATTCTTGATTTTGGCAACATAGTCCATATAGGGCACGTCTTCGGGATGGGTCATAAGAGCTATTGCCTCAATAACGCGCTCGTTGAAGCCCATCTCTGCAAGGTCCTCAAGGGTGTAGTCGGTGTCTTCAATAACATCGTGGAGGAGGGCAACAACGGTGGTATCCTCGTCTTTCATCTGCTCGGCAAGATGGATGGGGTGGAAAACATAGGGAATGCCGCTTTTGTCGGTCTGTTCCTTATGAGCCTGAAAGCAGAATTTCATAGCCTTTTTTGTGCTGGGGGTATAAATCATGACTGAACCTCCTAAAATTCAATGATATCAAATTCCATATTGGAAAGGTCGGCGAGAAGCAGCTTGCCTTCAAGGGAACTGGCTCTGCCGCATAAAAGCTTCAAGGCCTCCGCTGCCTGCAATGCCGCGCAGAGGGCGGGGGTGGAGCAGATGCAGCTGCCGGCGGAAGGAAGAGCGTTGGTATAGAGATTTTTGAGGAAGCCGCTGCGGGGCTTTACGACACTTATCTGCGCGTTCCAGCCGCTTATTGCGCCGTGGACGAGATAAAGCCCTCTTTTGCCGCATTCCTCTTCAAGGAGAATTCTGTCGGCGGGGCTGTCCAGTGCGTCGATGACTATATCCGCACCCTCAAGCATTTTTTCTGCCTTGTCGGCGCTGAAGAACTCCTCAAAGGCGGTGAAGCTCACTTCGGGATTTATCTGCTTTGCACGCTCCCCGGCAGCGCGGGATTTGTTGATTCCCAAAGTGCTCTGGAGGCTCAGTATCTGGCGATTGAAGTTGGACTCATCAAAGCAGTCACCGTCGGCCGCGGCAATGGTGCCCACACCGGCTCTTACCAGATATTCACATATATATCCGCCCAGACCGCCGCAGCCCGCCACGAAAACCTTCTTTCCGCGGAGAGCCTCCTGCTCGGCCTCGCTTATACTTGGGATGTTGCGCAAAAATCTTTTATCCACGTGCCTCACCTCCTGTTGTTTTGAGTATAAACTCTGCGGGAAAAAAATTCAAGCGGTGCAGGCGGGAGGCGTGGGGAAAGACATAAATTTCCTTTGAGCTTATGACGATAATATTAATTTTTTGCAAATAATATTAAAGTGGGGCGCGGAAAGATTGCGTTAAATTATTAAACGTGGTAAAATATGTGAATCCGGGAAAAAAGGAAAACAAACTAAAAAAATAATCAGGAGGAAGACAAAATGGCAGAGAAAAAATTCCCTTGGGGTCTCGTAGTAGCCGCCGGTGCGGTTGCAGCAGTTGGTGTAGTTGCATACATCAAGAGAGAAGAAATCAAAGAGTTCGTAAACAAGGTAATCATCAAGATTGAGGACGAAATCATCGACGAAATCGTTGAAGAGGAAGGCTTCTGCGCGCTGGACACCGATGGTGACGGCGAGGCTGATGCTGTTGTTCTCGATACCGACGGCGACGGCGAAGCCGATACCGTTGTTGCATCCATCTGCGAAGAGAGCGATTTTGCAGAGTAATCAAAGCGAAAACAGGAGTTCCGGCAAATGATCCTTTTACCTTTTTTGGTAATCAGCCTTGCTGTCGATATAGCTGTTTGCATCTGCGCAGGCTTCGGGGGCTGGATGCTGGTGCTTATGGCGGTGTTGATATTCATCGCTGCTTTTGTTGCATCGCTGCTTCTCTATGTCCTCGTGCTCGGACTGATCTCGCTGCTTGTCAGGAAGGATGAGGAGCGGACGCGGGTTGGTAAATTTTCAAGAGCTGCGGTTCTTTGCACGGTTGCAATTATAAACGCAATTTGTCGTGTAAGAATACATACCGAGGGTTTTGAAAAGCTGCCCGAGGGAAGATGGCTTTATATCAGCAACCACCGCAGCGCCTTCGATGCGCTGACGGCCTGCTGGGCTTTGCGTAAGCATGGGGTTGCCTTCATCATGAAGCCCTCTATAATGAAAATCCCCATAGCAAATGTTTTTATGAGGAGAGCTTGCTTCCTGCCCATTGACAGAGAAAATGACAGAGAGGCGCTCAAAACAATAATCAAAGCCACTCAGCTTATCAAGACTGATGAGGCATCCATAGCAGTTTACCCCGAAGGCACAAGAAACAAGGGCGAGGGTATGCTGCCTTTCAAAAACGGAGTTTTTAAAATTGCCCAGAGGGCAAAGGTTCCCGTCGTTGTGGCATCCGTTAAAAACTCCGAAAATGTTATGCGCAACTTCCCCTGGCGCCATACAGATGTCTATCTGAAGGTGTGCAGGGTTATAAGCCCCGAGGAAATGGAGGGGCTCAAGACTACCGACATTGGCGAAGAGGCAAGAAAATGTTTGACGCTCGAAGGCTGCTGACAAAAGAACAAGTGCTGACAATACCCAACGCAATGAGCGCGTTCCGCATACTCCTGATACCCTTTATTATCTGGACTTATGCAATTGACCGCCATTATCTGGCTTTCGCACTTGTGCTTGTGTCTGCTCTGTCCGACATGCTGGACGGACTTGTGGCAAGAAAACTGAATATGGTATCCGACTTCGGAAAGTTCATAGACCCCGTGGCGGATAAGCTTACTCAGGCGGCCATACTGATATGCCTTATGACCCAGCACAGACATATTTACATTCTCTTCATCATTCTTGCGGTCAAGGAACTGGCGACCCTCTGGCTGGGTGCCGCCGTCTTCAACCGCCATGATTCGGTGCATTCCGCAAAGTGGTATGGCAAGCTTTGCACAGTGGTGCTTGAAGGTGCCACAATGCTGCTCATGGTGCTGCCAAACGCTTCGGAGGATTTGGTGCATTTGTTTATATTCATCTGCGCCTGTGTTTTGATTTTTGCGTTTATCATGTATGCTCTTTTGTATCTGAAAATGCTTGTTCACGGCGTGGACAGAGAGAAAGATGCAGGCTGAAACTGAAAAGCCGCGGCTATCTGTAGCCGCGGCTTTTTCGGCTTTTTAACGGCTTGTATACCGCGGGAAAGTGTGCTATAATAAACCGCAAGTATATTAAGGAAAGAAAATAATGGATTGGAAGTTTATCCTTATTCAGGCCATCGGGCTTTTGGGCAACATAGCGGTTATATCCGCCGTGCAGTTCAATAACCGAAAAATAGTGCTTGGGGCTCAGGCCCTCGCCTGCGTGCTCTGGAGTGTCCACTATGGCGCCCTCGGAGCGGTGACGGCTCTTTGCACTAATTTCATTTCCCTTGGCCGTTCGGCGGTTTTCTATTTCAACGACCGCCGCTGGGCAAAAAGCAAGGTCTGGCTTTGGCTGTTTCTGGCTCTTTTTGTGGGCAACTCTCTGCTCACATGGGAAGGCTGGAGAAGCATTCTGCCGGGCATAGGAATGTGCGCCACAACTCTTGCTCTGTGGACGAAGGACGAGAAAAAGCTCCGTCTGCTTTATCTTTGCTCCTCTCCTCCCTGGCTTATATACAACATACTCTGCGGCTCTTATTCCTGTACAATTGTTGAGACCATTGCCCTCATATCCTACATTTCCGCAATTTACCGCTTCGATATAAGAAAGACAAAAACCAAGGCGGCAAACTGAATAAAATCACTTTTTCAGAGGTGTTAAGAGATGAAGAAAAACGGTGCAGCCATAATATTGCTTCTTGTGGTGCTGGTGGCGTCCTTTGCAGTCAGCATCTATGCCTTGAGCAACGACAGTGAGCCGGTTAAAAAGCCGGAGATCGATCTGAGCGTGCCTTATGAGCCTACTCCCAGCCCCAGCGCAAGTGGCGGAGCAAATGTGAGCGTGGCAACCCCCAGCCCCAGCCCCACTCCTTCTCCCACTCCTCCCGTAAGCAGCATCGCGGTAACCTTCCTTGGCAATCCGCTGACCGCAGGCGAATTCTCCTGCTACATCGGCGATGTAACCGACCTTGATGCAACCGTCTACCCCATGGAGCTTGGTGTTGAAGCTGAGTGGACAAGTACCGACGAGTCTGTCTGCACGGTCGATGCCGACGGTAAGGCCACCGCAGTTGGCAGCGGCACCGCAAAAGTAATTGCAAGCTGCGGCGCAGTTTCTGTAGAAATCAT
>JAZUAQ010000166.1:0-8235 GCA_045638085.1 Oscillospiraceae bacterium | reverse complement strand
GCCAGCTTATACATGTTGGGAATCATAAGGAGAAGACCCTGAGAAGCGGTGAAGGTAGTGGTGTAAGAACCAGTGGATATAGAGCCGTGAACAGCGCCTGCTGCGCCTGCTTCAGACTGCATTTCAATGATTTTAACTTCTTCGCCAAAGAGATTTTTTCTATCATTGGATACCCATTCATCCATACTCTCAGCCATGGGAGAAGAAGGAGTAATGGGGTAAATTGCTGCTACCTCGGAAAAAGCATAGGCAACATGAGCCGCAGCGGTGTTACCGTCCATAGTTTTAATTTTTCTCATTAGCCTCAATCTCCTTCCTTAGAGTTTACAGCATTATGCTGGAGGAAAATATACTCGGGAACTACCTGCTGCTTGATTACCTTGCGGGTGCAGACATACTGGCAAACATTGCAATCCTCGCAGATTTCGGGATCAATGCATGCATGAGTCTCTTCCTTATAAATAGCAAGGTTGGGGCAGTTTGCCTTGCAGTCGCCGCAGAGGGTGCATCCGGTGGTGCAATACTTTGCTTTTTCGGCGGGAGCATCCTCGGAGGAGCAGGCAACCATCTTCATTCCCTTGTAAGGAACAATGATGATAAGATGCTGGGGGCAAGCATATGTACAGTCGCGGCAGCCAACGCACTTATCAGGGTCTACTTTTGCGATGCCGTTTACAATGGAAATAGCATTGTATCTGCAGACTGCAACACATTCACCGTGACCAAGGCAGCCGGTAGCGCACATACCCTTTTCTCTGAGCTGAAGCTTTGCGGCTTCCTTGCAGCTGCCAATACCCATCTGGTCAAGAATAACAGCACTTCTGCCGTCGCCATTGCAACGGACAAAAGCTACACTGCCCTTGAGCTTAGTCAGGTCGTGAAGTGTATCAACAATAATTTTCTTACGGCACTTGACGGTGCAAGCAACACAGCCAACACACTTTTCATAGTCTATAACAGCATGGTTATCAACAATGGAAACAGCGCCCTGAGGGCAGGCTCTTTCACATTCGCCGCAGGAAATGCATCCATATCCGCAAGTCTTTCTGACAAGCTCATCATCCTCTTCGGTGGAAGAGCAAGGAATGAAGTTGGTTGCATCAGCGGGAATCATGCTGATAAGCTTCTGGGGGCATACGCCCTCCTTAGAGCAATCGCCGCAGCCATCGCACTTCTCTCTGTCTATGACAACTTTGCCGTCAACGAGCATCATTGCACCCTTGGTGCAGCTGTGGATGCAGGAACCGACGCCAACGCATCCGTCCTTGCACTCCCCTCTTATAAATCCCATTTCAACAGCTTCAGCGCAAGTTTTGCACTGTGCAAAACGCTGCTTACCGGCAGCGCATCCGGCGCAGGCAACAAAAGCAACTTTTTTGACCTGCTCCGCTGCACAATCCGTTCTCATAAAATCCCTCCTAATATATTTGAAAAATTTTAACTTAGGTAATAGATGTTTATGCCCTATGTTACAAACGTCTCTTACAAGTTACTACAAGACAGCAAAAATTATATCACTATAAACAATATAATTCAACTTAAATTTATATAAAATTATCAATATCTAACAAAATGCACAGAGAATAAAAAAGGCGTGTTCCGAAGAACACGCCTTAAAACTATTATGTTTTTATGTAAGACTTTACGACTTACTTGCGGCCAACGAGAGCGTCGTCCAGGGGCTTGCCAGCCTTTGCACGATACTTGTCGTCACGAGCCTTGATAGCCTTGGGATTGTAGATGCACATGAGAACGAGTGCAACAATACCGAAGATGAGAACGAATGCAAATGCACCGCTGTGGCCCTTATAACCCTGAGCACCGAAGAGGAGACCAGCAATGATAGCGGGAGAAGCAGAGCTGATTGCAGAGCCGATGGGGCTGGAGAGAGCGAATACCTTACCGAAGTCCTCGCGGCGCCAGTACTGAGCAGCCAGAGAAACACCGAAGTTGGAGGAAGCGCCCATGAACATTGCAACGAAGATCATAGCGACCCAAAGGATGGTGCCGTTGCCGAGGAGACCAAGAACGCCGGCGATAACCATGAGTGCGCAGGAGATGATCATAGCCTTCTTGGTACCGATCTTGGTATCGAGGAGGCCGATAACATAGGAACCGATGCAGCCGAAGATCATGACAGTAGCCATAACAGCGCTGTACTTCTCTTCGCCGATGCCGATGTTAACGATCTGCATGGACTGGCTCATGAGACCGATTGCGCAGGACAGCAGAGCGCCGACAGCAATGGTACCAAACCAGAATTCCTTGGACTTGATGGTGTTCCAGATAGTCCAGACAGAGCTCTTCTTGTTCTCGATTTCAGCCATCATCATAGCGTTTGCGATCTCGGGAGTGAGGCTCTTGTCGTTGTCACGGTATGCACCGCACTGCTCGGGATAATCCTTGACGAAGATCAGACCGATCAGCCAGCCAACGATGGAGACAATGAGGAAGGGCAGGAATGCCATGAAGATGGGGTTGCCGAGACCGAAGGGAATAGCGGGCATGCCCATAGCTTCTGCCATGCCAAGGGGAGCGAAAACGGAGGTTGCGAAGGGTCCGAGAAGACCGTTTGCAATGGGGAATGCGAGGGTAGCAATACCCATAACGGTACCCTTTCTGGTGGGGAACCACTGACCGACCAGGAGGCCGAGAGCCAGGGTGGAGTACAGAACGGATACGATGTTGATGATAGCATAAGCGCCATACCATACGGGACCGGGGAACATGGTCATGACAAGGAATGCCAGGACGATAGAGATGATACCCAGGATGCTGCCGAAGGCCTTAATGCTCTTCATCTTTGCAATCAGGCCAACCATGATGATCTGGATGACAATGCCGATGATTGCGCAAATGGAGTAGATGCTGGAGACGAGCTGGGCTCCGCCGTAGAAGTCGGCGAGGATGTTCAGGGGATACTGGGTGAAGACCTGGAAGGTGATGTAGGCGATTGCCTGATACAGGATCAGCATCCAGCCTCTGAAACCGAAGCCAATGGATTTCTTCTGCATTTTGTTTTCTCCTCTCAAAAGAATAGAAAATTATTTAGAAGCCGCGGTTACGGTCATCTACAAATATTTATTGTGCTCAATAATTTCGCACTATAGATGTTACTTTAACACTTTGTCAACAAAGTTTCAAGCCCTAATAATAAATTAGTCAAAAAAAAGACAAATTTTGGTTAAACTGTTGTCCGATTATTTATCACTTATCCCAGAGTTCACCGGTCTGAAGCCCCCACATTTCAAAGACATCATTGTAAAATTGAGGTCTCTGGAAATCTTCCTTCATATAGGGCTGATAGCTGTTTACAGTGAAATTGCGCTTATCCCAAATAGCAAGACCATTAAAGAATTCTTCAACCTTCTGATGAGGAACGGTGAATATAATGTCGTTTTCATCAGTAAGGGCTCTTTCGAATTCACCGGGGTCGGGAAGAGTTATGCGATATTTTCCATCAAAAAAAGGAGGAATGACGGAGTATACGCAAGAATCAAGAGGGGTAAAGCTGCTGTCAACCATAGCAGCCGTCATGCTCATAACGCCCATGAGCATGAAGCGAAGCTGACTGTTGTTGCAATAAATAAGCATAATATCTGGCTCAAAATCAGCCTTGTCGAGAGGGGCAATGAGGGTGCCGGGATATTTTCCATAAGGAAGTTTAGGGAAAGCTTCAACAAATTCATCACATTTTTCTTTATCGGGAATGCCCATATAGCTTGCAATCAGCTCAAAATCAGGATTTCCCTTCTTGAAATCTACCATGCCATATGTAACAAGGGGATTCCAGCACCACTGGTCTTCCTTTGTCATATACACTACTTTGCCCTGTCTTCTTGCAAGTGCAAAAGCCTGGCATATAGCAAGATGCTTTTTCTTGTCTCTGTAAGGACGGTAAGCGTACTCAGGGACATCCTCTTCGTTTTCGATAAACTTGATTGCAACGGCAGGATATCGGAGCTTAACCATTCTGTCAAGAATTGCCTGATGCAGTTTATTTATTTCGAGCATGACAAACCTCCTATAATGAGCAGATATTATATCTGTCTTGTAATATGCGGAATTATAGCTTATAATTCATTTAAGTTCAACAACTAATTTGCAAAGGAGAAATTATTATGGCAGGCGAATACAAAATCCGCGGACATTATCTGGAAGACTTCATTATTGGCGAAGAATATGTTAGTTCCGGCAGAACCATTACAGAAGCCGATGTGATGAGCTTCGCAGGTCTTTCCGGTGACTATAACCCCATTCATGTTGATGAAGAAGCCGCAAAAAAGGGTATGTTCGGAACAAGAATTGCTCACGGTGCTCTTGGCTTTATAATCTCCACCGGTCTCAGCAACCAGATGGGACTTTATGAAGGAACAGCAATTGCATTTATGGAATGCACTCTCAAATATGTCGCTCCCCTTATGATCGGAGATACCATACGCGTTGTCATTGTTCCCACCGAGGCCCGTCATAGTTCCAAGCCCGGAAGAGGCATTCTCAAGCAGAATCTTAAGCTCCTCAACCAGAATGATAAGGTCATCATGGAATCCGACCAGGTCATAATGATGAAATCACGCACCTGATAATAAACAACTGAAAACCTAATTGGCAGCCAAATCTGTTCACTTGATTACAAGGGAGCATGCAAGGCTGCCCATTTTTTTTACCGCACTCAAGGCTTCGTCATCAAAAGGCAATGCAGCGCAGTTTAGTCTGAAGCAGTTTGACATTGTTTCTTTAGCATTAAAAAGATGACTGGGTGATATCGTGATTCCTATGCGCTTAGCCATCTCGCAAAGCTCATTTGCGGAACATCCCTCCGGCAAAGAAACCCAAAGATATGGTCCACCATTTGGCTCATTAACGCTTGTGCCAGCAGGAAACGAATCCAATATTTCATTTCTGTAAGTATGAACGCAGGTTTTTAGCCATTTTCTAAAAAATGCCAGATCCTTATATGCAGTACCTTTGTCAAGATATTCGGACATTGCAAGCTGTATAGGCGGATAGGTATAGGATGTAGAAATATGCTTATAAAACGCAAATGCACTCTTAAATCTTCCGGTTGAAACATAAGCAAGACGAACGGTTGGAGTAAGGCATTTTCCAAAACCGGAAACATAAATAACATTTTCGGTGTCAAAGCTTTTAAGAGGTTTTGGTCTCGAATCAGTAAAATATAGCTCCCCAAGTATATCGTCCTCAATGATAGGCACAGAAAATTCGCGGCATAGTTTTGTAAGCCTAATTTTGTTGTCTTCAGGCATAACCGCACCTGTGGGATTGGATATCACAGAGGATAACACGAGGCATGAAGGCTTGATTCCCTGCCTTAAATAGGATTCAAACACATCAACATCTATTCCCGTTTGAGGATTGGAGGGAACTGACAGAACTTCTCTTTCAAGAAATTTTGCTATGAAGTAAAAACCCACATGACCGGGGGCTTCAATCGCCACCAGTCCTCCCCTGCTGCTGCATGCGCGAATTGCAAGCATTACTCCTTCTGTAACGCTTCTAACTATAGAGATATCATCAAGGCTTTGTTTGCAGTTGCAGGGCTGCATCCATTTCATAATGCTCTTTTTGAGCGGAAGCTCATCATGAAGTTTTACCTGACGGTTACCGGCATCCCTTAGCTTGTTGACGCATTCAGCAAGACATGAATTAAAATTCATTTCGGGGTAAATGGATGATGTAGCAGAAGTTGATCCAAATGAAAACTTAATATCATTATTTACATTGAATGCAATTTCACTGTAGCCGGTGAAGAAGTCATCTACCATACTGTAGTGCTCACTTTTGTTAAGGCCAACATGTAGCTGCAAGTCAAGAAGCTCCTGCAGTTTTTCAATTGAGCTGGTAACGAAATAACCGGACTGAGGACGGGATTCAACAAGCTGCTGCGCAACAAGTGCATTATAGGCATCGCTGACAGGCGTAATACTGACATCATATTTATTGGCAGTTTTTCTTATAGACGGTAGTTTTTCCCCGGGACCGATAATTCCAAGTCGAATCATTTCTAATATTTCATTACGAATCTCATCTGTTTTGCTCATCATTTTGTCCCCTATTACAAATTATATTGCCAATAATAACAAACTGTAACCCAAAAGGCAACAGTTAAATGTCTATTTAATAACAAGTGTATATTTAAATAATATAAGTTGTATGGTATCCTATGAATGGAAAATAGGGCGAGAATCGACATGAACGCCCACTCAATTATGTAATCAATTTATGAGGTGATAAAAATGGCCAATCTGTTTACCATTCCCGTACTCCCCCCCAGAATGCCTGCTCCCGAAAGAAAGTATCCTATCTCCCCCAGAGAAAACTTCCTTCGCGCTCTTCGTCATGAAAAGCCCATGTGGATGCCCAACAACACCTTTGCCATGCAGTTTGTTGTTCCTCCCGCATATAAGGATGCTCCCGACTTCATGATCAAGGACGATAGCTATGACTGGTTCGGCACCCTCTATAAGTACGAAGAAGCACAGTCCGGTCCTACTCCCATGGGTAACGTTTTTGAAGAAATCGGCGAATGGAGAGAAAAGTTCATTTTCCCCGATCTGAGCAAGGTTGACTGGAAAATGGGTCTTGATAAGTTCGTAAGAGATCCCGACAAAGTCCAGATGGGCCATCTTGGCAACGGCACTTTTGAGCGTCTTCACATGTCTGAAGGCTTTGAGAATGCCCTTTGCGACATTCTTCTCGAGCCTGATGACTGCAGAGACTTCTTCCAGGCATTGGACAGATACAAAATAGAAGCAGTTAAGTACATGTTTGATGTATGGAAGCCCGACATGTTCGGCAACTACGATGACTGGTCCAACGCACGCGCACCTTTCTTCTCTACCGAAACCTTCGAGAACACTCTTCTCGACTCCGCTGTTGAGCTTTCCGAAGCCGTCCACTCCAAGGGCTGCCACTATATGATCCATTGCTGCGGCTTCATGGAGGCATGGCTCCCCTACATAGTTAACGACCTTAAAGCTGACCTTCTTGAAATCCAGTCCATTAATGACATCCGTATGATCCTTGACAAGTACGGCAGCAAGACCACCCCCATCTATCCCCCCGATCCCTACATTATGTACAATCCCGAGACCACTCCCGAGCAGGCAAGAGCTTACGCAAGAAGCATCGTAGACAACTACGGCGCACATACCTGCGAAGGCAGCGGCGCCGTTTGCAAGCTCATCGGTTCCCGCCCCGACATCTACTACGCATTCGAAGACGAACTTTTCAACTACAGTCTTGAAGTTTACAAAAACCTTTAATCTGACATCTGATTAGGAGGAAATTATGTACGAGTTTAAGCCCGCAAGCGAGCGAATTATTCGCATGAGAAATCGCATTCGCGACCGCGTTCTGAAATATGACTCCGAACGCCTTCGCATCATAACCGAAAGCACTAAGAAAAATGAGCATATTATGCCTGCCATCAGACGTCCTCTTTTCTTCAAGGACCTCTGCGAGCAGATGACCGTTTTGGTTGACGATGACGAAATCATCGTCGGCAACAAGGGACCCGAACTTTTCAGCAGCGCCTCTTATCCCGAGTGGAGCGGTACCGACTGGGTTGTTGACGCAGTTGACGCCGGCATTTGGACTATGCGCGAGGATGGGCTCTATCACAATCCTGATGAAGAAGATATTCCCTATTGCATCGCTCCCGAAGATTATGAGTATATGAAGTCTGTTAAAGACTACTGGCTCAATCGCAAAATCGGTACAATGGCTGACGCATGGCAGCCCGAGTGCTTTGAGGAGCTTCGCGACCTCAACGTAAGTAACTATAAGCCCGGCGGCCAGAGCCTTATCGGTCTTCCTGCCGGTCACCTTATTGCCGGCTATAACAAGATCATCACCACTGGCTATGCTGCACTTCGCAAGCAGGCTCAGGATTGGATTGACGAACACAAGTTCCGTGCTATGGGCGAAGATATGGATAAGTATATCTTCTACAAAGCCGCTGTTATCACCTGCGACGGCGCTATGACCCTTGTCCGCCGCTACGGCGAAAAGTGCCTTGAAAAGGCAGCCGAAGCCAAGGACGATAAGCGCAAGGCCGAGCTTGAAAAGATGGCCGAGGCTCTTCTCTGGCTCTCTGAAAATCCCGCCCGTAACTTCCGTGAAGCTGTTCAGGGTATTATGATGTATCAGGTCATGATCCAGATTTATGACCGTACTCCCAGTCCCTCCATCGGTCGTTTCGACCAGTATGTA
>JAZUAQ010000165.1:0-14374 GCA_045638085.1 Oscillospiraceae bacterium | reverse complement strand
CACCGGCGGCGTTGCAGATCAGATCGTTGCAACTTCCAAGCTCTATCTCGGCACTCCCTATGTTTGGGCAGGAACCAGCCCCTCCGGCTTCGACTGCAGCGGTTATGTTTATTATCTCTACAAAAACTATGGCTATTCCCTTCACCGCGTAGCTCAGGATATGTACAGCTATGACGGCGTATTTGTGGACAAAGCCAACCTCCGCCCCGGCGACCTTGTTTGCTTCGGCTATGGTCCCTATTCCATCACCCACGTTGGTATGTACATAGGCAACGGCCAGTTTATCCATTCTTCTTCCGGCACCGGCTATGTTGTCATCACCGACCTCAGCTCCAGCTACTACACCAGAATGTATGTAGGTGCCAAGAGAATCATCAACTGATAAAAAAATTAAACTCCCCCGGTATCACTTCAGGATACCGGGGGAGTTTTTTGTTTTCTCTGTATTACTTAGTCCAGCCTGGCGATAACCGTCTGGGCTATTTCAGCAAAGCTTCGGATATCGAATATATCAGCAAAGTCTGCCTCCTCAAGAGCCTCGGAATAATAGTAATATTCCGTATTCATGGAGCAAACATAGAGATACTTATCCGCCGCTGCATCAAAATCAGTCTGCATCAGAGTGTAAATTTCCAGAGCACCCAGTGCAGAAACGGCATAGCTTATGTAGTAGAAGGGATAATCAAAATTATGGGGTACATATATCCACTCATACTCATATTCCTCATAGGGTTCATATCCGTATTCCTCATATACCTCTGCAAAAATCTCGCAGACTCGCTCCGCGCTGAGATTTTCCTCCATGAAAACCCTCTGCTGGAATTCGTCATACATGGCACCATCAACAATAGCACAGACAATATCCATCAGAAGATATTCTTCCACATCGTCAGCATAAGCGCCGAAAATATCGTCATAAAAAGCCGTGAATAATATCTCAAGTCCCTGGCTCTGCAGTTCTCCCAAGTCAATATCAGAAACTCCGAAGAGGAGATCCGTCTGAGTATAGAACATATTGCTGAAATGTCCGAATTCATGGATCATATCCAGATAGTCCGTGAATCCCCCGTATGGAGCGTTGAAAATAAAAGGTACATCATAGTAATAAAGCCGGGTGGTGTAACCCATATCTGCCTTTTTTTCACTATAGTCAATGTTGTAGAGATGGTTTCGCTTCATATAGTCAAAGGCTTCGCTGAGTTCTTCGGAAACTCTGGGCATATTGCGTTCCATTGCCGCCAATATAGCCTCAGGAGAGCAGTCCAGATCGCTGCGGCGCTCAAGCAGACTTCCGATTCGGTCCATTTCCCAGTAATACTCTTCGCTTACAGGTGAAAAATATTTCTTAACTCCATCCCAGATAGCCTGAGCATCTTCGGGATAATAGTCCTTGCAGTAAAAATAATCATAGGCATACTCGGCATAGCTGTCATAACCGTACCACTCCGCCTCCTGACGGCGGCTCTCTACCAGCTCCACAAAAAGTTCTGCAACAGCCTCTTTATCGGGTTCCTCCTCGTTCATAAGGCTGTAGTAGCTGTTTATAAGCTCATTTTCATTGGCATACATATCAAGGGAGGTCTGGCTTTCGCTCTCAGGCATTCTCTCTCCGTATGTGCTTCCCAGATACTCAATATCCTCGGTATAAAACCTTGACTCAAGGAGCTCACTGTGCTCAGAGATAGCCACCGCTCCCACAGCATACATAAACTCATCATAAAGCTTGAAGGAAAGTTCTGGGGAATAGTTCGCCTCCGCCTCCCAGTAAGGGTCTGTGGGGTCGGAGTAATACTCTATTGTAGCCAGCTCGCTTAGGGTATAGATAAAGTATAGCTCCTCAAAGAGTCTGTCCAGCGTTTCCACAGCTTCGGATATTTCCGCTCCCTGCTCCGCTATAGCATACATCTCGTCGCAAATGGCAAGAAAATCTTCCTCGTTGTAATGGACATATTCCATTTGGTAAAAGTCTGTTTCCTGCCGGGGAATATCCTCAAAGTAAGCCCCGGAAGCTCCGGCAAATTCACCCAACGCATTTCCGGTTCCCTCGTCAAAGGAGTTGGCGACATATTCCGCAATATCTGCCACTGCATCTTCTATGGCTTCCGAAAGGAAGTCCGTCCCAGCGCAGCCGGTGGTAAAAAGCAGACACGCAGCCAGAATAACAGCAAGTATCT
Organism: Oscillospiraceae bacterium; assembly: GCA_045638085.1. Lineage (GTDB taxonomy): Bacteria > Bacillota > Clostridia > Oscillospirales > Oscillospiraceae > SIG459. The sequence goes on along the minus strand of JAZUAQ010000165.1, from coordinate 12,200 downwards.
TCTTCATTTCAATCCTTCACCTCTCTATCATCTGTGGTGTGTATAAACAGTGTCGGGCGGATTGCACGCATCCGCCCGACTAATATCATTTCTTGGGAACGTTGATGGCCTTGATAAGGCGCTTGAAGTCCTCATCGCCCCAGACAACAGGGGTGGGATAAAGGGGATTGGCCTCCGCCTTTGCCCATGCGATTATCTGAGGAATATCCTCGCTCTTGATGCCTTCAATACCCACAGGCAGGTTCATGGCTCGCTTGAGCTGCTCAATCCATTCGATGAACTTGAGAGCCTTTTCTTCGTCGTTTCTTCCGTCCATACCGCAGACCTCAGCAAGCTCTGCAAGGCGCTTATAGGCAGCGCTGCCGTACTGGCGCATTACATGGGGCAGAATGGTTGCCATTGCAAGACCGTGGGGAACGCCGTAAAGACCGCCCAGGGTATGACCCACAGCGTGGACATAGCCAACGCAGCCGCGGGTGAAGCTGCGGCCTGCAAAGAAGCTGGCGCGCTGCATATTCTGTCTGGCTTCCATATCACTGCCATCGCGGTAAGCAGCAAGAAGGTTATCGTGAATGAGCTTAACCGCATCGCGGCTGAGCTGCTTCTCCAGCTTGGTGCAGTAGGTCCAGTTGGTGTAGCTCTCAACGGCGTGGCAAAGAGCGTCCATACCGGTGGTTGCGGTTACGAAGGGAGGCAGACCCTTGGTGAGGGCGGGGTCAAGAACTGCATAATTAGGTATCAGATGGGGGTCATTTATAGAGGCCTTGTGGTGGGTTGCGGAATCGGTGATAACTGCGGCAACGGTAGTCTCGGAGCCGGTGCCGGAAGTTGTGGGAACTGCGAAGAAGGGAGGAATCTTCTTCATAACTTTGAGAAGACCCTGGAGCTTATCAACCTTTCTGCGGGGTCTTACAACACGGGCGCCGATAGCCTTTGCGCAGTCCATGGGTGCGCCGCCGCCGAAGGCAACAATTGCCTTGCAGCCGTTGGACTTATAGGCCTCAAGACCGGCTTCAACATCATCGCTGGTGGGGTTGACTTCAATGTCATTGAAGATAGTGTAGCTGATGCCATTTTTATCCATGCTGTCCAGCATGGTGTCCAGAAGACCCAGGCCGAGAAGGGTCTTATCGGTTACCACCAGCACATTGTTCAGTCCCTTGTCCTTAACCATATCGGCCAGTTTGGCAATGCTGCCGGGGCCTTCGATATAATCGGGCATATGATAACCCATAAAGTAGTGGCCGAATTTCATAACGGCCTGGAAAGTGCGGCACCAAAGTTTGCTCATAGTATTCCCCTTTCTCTTCTCTTTGCCCCTGACGTCCTCCACCGTCTGACCGGGAGTAAGCATTGTGATTGCATCAATGGGGCAATTTGCGGCGCATCGACCGCAGGCTATACAGTTATTATCTTCGCAAAGTTCAGCAACAGTGCGAATATCTCCGTGAAAAGCGGGAGCAGTTATCTTGAGGCAGTCGTTGGGGCAAAGCTCCACACATACGGAGCAGCCGGCGCATTTATCCGTATCTATGCAGGGCTTGGGCCAGTCGCTGCGCTTGGGAAGACGGGTTGCAGCATTGCCGTTTTCATCCTCAACAGCCTCTTTGGCGCAGACTCTGCCGCAGGCGCCGCAGCGGATGCAAAGGTCGGTATCCACCTTGTGGCGCTGCTTAAGCTCGCCGCTTATTGCTCCAACGGGGCATATCTTGGCGCAGAGGGTGCAGCCTATGCATTTTTCATTGATATAATAACTCTTCATATTCTGTTCCCTCCTCAACCACCGCAGACAGGGCTCATCAGCATAACCGTATCTCCGTCGCAGAGAACGCTGCTTTTCTTGCCCTGAACGCCGTTTATCATGATGATGCAGCCGTCAATATCCTTTGCCTTGACCCTTGTTCCGGGTTTGGCAAGCTTTGCCTGAGCAAGTATCTGAGGATAAAGATCCTTGACCTTTTCCGCTTCAAGCTCAAGCTCCTTCAAACCCGTATCCATACGGAGAAGTCCGAAAATTTTAACCTTGATCATTTCCCGCTCCTCCTCACTTGTTTATCTTCAGCTGACGCAGCTTTGCCTTGGTGGGAACGCCCTCTTTGGACCAGCCGCGGGCTTTATAATAGGTCTTCTTCATTCTCTCAAGAGGCACCTTGGTATCAGGTCTTGAACTATCCTGAGGAACATCGGTAAGGCGCTTGGGCAGAGTGTCGTCCTTGGCGCTTATGCCAAACTTGGCATTCACCTTGCGCTCAAGGTTATATCCGCGCTCACCGCAGCGCATATATTTGCCGAAGGTCATGGGCATGCCCAATGCCAGCTTGAACATCTTGGTATGGTGGAATACCGGCAGATGGAGATGGGCAACCAGAGGGAATTTATTGAGGAAGCGCAGCGCCCAGCCCAGATAGGGCACAAGGAAGTTCACCGTTTTGGTAATAAGTCCGTTGGGACGGGTCATCAAAAAGCCGGGGAAGAAGGCATAGGAGGTGAAGAGGCACTGGCCGGAGGCTGAAATCATTTCCATCAGATTCTGGAACATAATAGTTCCGTCGGCCTTTGCATGGGGAGTCTGGGCATCAACATTAAGACCCAGACCTTCCATAATGACCATATATCCACCGTTGAGGTGGCAGCCACCGCGGTTGCTGACCGCATAACCGAGACCCATACCAACTGCACGGCGGGGCTCATAAGCTGCAAGCTCCAGACCCTTGGACTGGATTGCAAACTCCTTGCCGCCGTATTTTTCGCTGAGACGTTTGCTGCCCTCCGCAAGTTCGTTGCCGACTCCGCGGCGGTAAGCGATATCCTCCCAGACCTGAGATATGCCATCGGTATCACCAAAGGCGAGGCCGTTATCCCAAAGTCCCTTTTCGTTGGCTTCCATTGCGTAAGCCAAAGTGCTGGCTGCGGAAATGGTGTCCATGCCCAGCTCGTCCAGCTCGTTATTCCAGCGGAGAATCTTCTCAATATCGTTATTGAGAATTCCGCCGCCCAAAAGTCCGAGAGTCTCAAGCTCGGGTCCCTTAACCTCGTGACCGTTCACATTAACTGTTCGCGCACACTTGATGGGGCAGCTAAGGCAGCCCTTGTTGACAATATTATGCTCCTCGGCAAGGGTTTCGCCATTGACTTTCTCGAAGTCTTCATACTTGCCGTAGTTATAGTTTTTGGTGGAGAGGAGTCCGCGCATCTGCATGCTGCTGACAAGTCCCGCAGTGCCGAGACGGGGCAGCTGGTTGCCTGTGAGGGGATGGTTGCGGAGGTATTTGAACCACTTTTTGCACCATGCGCCGGTCTTCTCTCTGTCATAAATAGGAATTTCGTGGTTGCCGCTGACTGTTATTGCCTTTAGATTCTTCCAACCTAGAACAGCGCCGACGCCGGTGCGTCCGCCTGCGCGCTCTTCGCTTACAACGGCGGAATAGAGAACAAGGTTTTCACCTGCAGGGCCTATGCAAAGGCGTCCAAAGTGAGCCTTTTTGTTTTTTCTGCCGGAGAGAATATCCGCAAGGGCATCCTGAGTTTCCGTGGTTTTCATTCCCCAAAGTGCATCTGCATTATGGAAAATGAATTTGTCGTTATGTATTTCCAGCCAGGTATGCTCGGGGCATCTTCCCTTTATAATAAGGGCATCCATGCCCGCTCTTTTCAGGTAGTAGCCGAAGCTGCCGCCGCAGTTGGAGCTTGTGATTATTCCCGTTTGGGGAGACAATGTGGAGAGATTGAATCGGCTTGAGCTGGGTGCGCCCGTGCCTGTGAGAGGACCTGTGGAAATCACCACAAGGTTTTCCTCGCTGAAGGCCTTTTCGTCACCCTTGAAGTTATCATCCAGAATCTTGGCGGCCATCATCTTTCCGCCAATAAACAGAGCTCTCTGCTCATCGGTCCAGGGGTATTCCTCCGCCTTTTGGGTGGAGAGGTCAAGGAGCATTACCTTGCCCATATATCCGCCGTAGCGACTTACCATGCCATGCGCCTCCTTAAAAAAGAACCTCTCGGCTCAGTCTTTATATAACCTTTATAGATATTAGTATAGGTTGCATTTTGCTTTGTGTCAATTTATAATATAGAAGAATATACAGCGCTGAAATTGGTTATTATTTCGGGGTTTTTCAGATATGACAAATTGCGATGTGCTTATAATCGGCGGTGGTCTGCTGGGCTGTTTTGCGGCCAGAGAGCTGAGCCGCTATGAACTTAATACTGTTCTCATTGAGGCGCGGGAAGATGTATGTACAGGCATATCCCGCGCCAACACCGCTATTGTCTATTCCGGCTACGACACGGCTCCCAACACCCTGAAAACAGAAATGTGTTTGCGCGCAAACCGCGGCTTTGCCGCCCTTTGCGGCGAGCTTGGCGTCCGTTTTGTACGCTGCGGCTCGCTGATGATAAGCCTCGGTCAGCGGGGCGATGCTGTTCTCCGAAAAAAATATGAGCAAGGGCTTATTAACGGCGTTGAGGGGCTGCAGCTTCTCAGCGGCGAGGAAGTCCGCGCCCTTGAGCCTTCCCTCACGGAAAATGTGACAATGGGTCTGCTCTCCCCCACCACGGGCACAGTTAACCCCTGGGAGCTTGGCATTGCCGCATACGAAAACGCTGCCGCAAACGGAGCAGATTTCCGCTTTGGCGAAAGGGTTATTTCAATAGAGCGCCTTGACGGCGGCTACGAGGCAAAAACCGACAAAGAGCTCTACTTCGCCCGCTTTATCATCAACTGCGGCGGTCTTTTTTCCGACAGCATACGTGAAATGTGCGCTTCTCCCCTTGTGCGGATTTTCCCAAAGCGGGGAGACTATCTTGTTTTCGATAAATCCGAAGGCGGCATTTTAAGCCGCGTTATCTTCCATGAGCCTGAGCAAAAGGGCAAGGGTCTCACTGCCGTCCCCACCGTTGACGGCAATCTGCTAATCGGGCCTTCCGAGCTTCCCTTTGAGGGCGAGGCAGATTTTTCCACCACGGAAGATGGTCTTGAAAGCCTTCTCTCCCTTTGCGATGAGGTTCTTCCCTCTCTGGATAAATCCAGGCTAATCCGTTGCTTCGGCACACTGCGTCCCAACCCCTTCTATATTGAACCCTCCGACGACGGCAGCTACACAAGAGACAAAAAGGGCATCAGTTCCTTCACAATACTCTCCGACGGCGAGGGCAGCTTCCTCAGCTTCATCGGCATCAAAACACCGGGGCTCACCTGCTCCCGTGAGCTGGGCAAATATGCCGCCTCAGCTGCGGCAGCTTATCTCTCTGCGGAGGAAAACCCCAACTTCAACCCCATCCGCATTCCTTCGCCAAACCTTGCCCATGCAAGCGCGGAGGAGCGAATTGCCGCAGCCGCAAAAAATCCGCTCTATGGCCGCATAGTTTGCCGCTGCGCGGGGATAAGCGAGGGCGAGATAGTGGATGCAATCCATCGCGGCGCAACCACCCTTGACGCCGTTAAGCGCCGTGCAGGCACAGGTATGGGTCGCTGTCAGGGAGGCTTTTGTTCCACACGCATAATGGAAATTCTCTCCCGGGAGCTGGGCAAGCCCATAAGTGAAATTATGAAAGACGGTCCCGGCAGCTTTTTGACAGGAGGCGGCAGAGATGATGGAATATGATCTTCTTGTCATAGGCGGCGGCGCAGCAGGCATGGCCGCGGCGCTTGCCGCAGAAGAGGCCGGTGCAAAGAAAATTCTCATTGCAGAGCGTGAAACATATTGCGGCGGAATACTCCGCCAATGCATTCATCAGGGCTTCGGTCTGGGCTATTTCCACGAGGATCTGACTGGTACCGAATATGCCCGCCGCTTTGCCAAACGCCTTGAAAAAAGCTCCGTTGAGTTTCGGGGCGACACCACGGTGCTGGCTCTTTATGAAGATAAAAGCGCCCTCCTCTCCTCCGCAGATGGGGTTGAAACAGTGCGTTTTCGCCATTGCATTCTGGCAACGGGCTGCCGCGAGAGGGCAATAGGCTCCCTCCCCGTCAGCGGCACAAGACCCGCGGGAGTTTATTCTGCAGGCACGGCTCAGAAAATGGTGAACCTTATGGGACTGGATATTGGAGATAATATCGTCATTCTCGGCAGCGGCGATATCGGCATGATAATGGCAAGGCGCTTCACCCTTTTGGGTAAAAAGGTCATTGCCATGGTGGAAAAGGAAGCCGCCCCCGGTGGTCTTGTCCGCAATATCCGCAACTGCATCGAGGCTTATTCCATCCCTGTCCTTACCCGCTCCACTGTCACGCGGGTCCACGGAAGAGGTCGCGTTGAGGGCGTCAGCATCCGCAATCTCGAAAGCGGCGAGGAAAAATTCATTCCCTGCGATACCCTCATTGTCTCCGTGGGGCTTATTCCCGAGAGAGAGCTTATAAGCGGCTTTGAGAGCATCCCCGAATGGCTCAGCCTTTGCGGCAACTGCGAAAGCGTCCACGAAATCGTGGACAGCGTCACCATGCAGGCAGAGGATGTAGGCCGAAAAATTGCAAAATAAAAGCGAACGGAAATCCGTTCGCTTTTATTTTATTCTTCCATCTGCTTACCCAGGAATGCGGCAACAACCTGCGCCAGCTTGCACTCGGTCTCCCCATGGGGCGCGGAGTCCTTTGCCGCCGCAAACACCACACATCCCAGCACATCACCTGCGGAGAGGATAGGCGCCGCCACGGAAATGCAATAGTCGCTTACTCCCTCGCATATGGGTTGACTTACCCGTACCTCCGCCCTCCAAAGTCCGCGACGCTCCATAATTTCCTCCAGCTGACGGCTGATGGGCTTATCCATAAGCTCTCTTTTTGCGCCCCCAGCTACCGCAATAACGCTGTCGCGGTCGCAGATAAGAGCCATTGCGCCGCCCGTTTTATGAAGGCTCTCGCAAATCTGTGTGGCAAACTCATTGAGCTCGCCCATTGGGGAATACTTTTTGAATATAACCTCGCCGTCCCGCTCGGTGAATATTTCCAGAGGGTCGCCTTCGCGGATGCGCATGGTGCGGCGTATTTCTTTGGGAATAACCACACGACCAAGGTCGTCTATTCTTCGGACAATGCCCGTTGCTTTCATATATAAATTCCTCCTGCGTTACTTTGTTTTGACACAAATAGTATCCGCAGGAGGAATTTTTTTATTCCGCTGTTATCGTAGAGGGGAATTTTGGAAACAGCCGGATTTTTAATTTTTGAAAGAACTATTAAAGATTCAGAAAATCCTTTCTGTAGTTCAGACCGAGGAACTCTGCCAGCTCCGACATCTGATCATCGCGGATGGTATTGACTCTTGGCAGATGGACGGTGAGCATATAAATCTGCGCGGCCTTCTCCACGGTTTCAATGAGACCGAAAGTCTCGTCCAGGGTCTTGCCTGCGCCATAGATACCATGGAGTCCCCAGACCACCAGACGAAATTCCTTCATCTTCTCCGCAGTGGCTTCTCCTATGGTATTGGTGCCGCAAAGCATCCAGGGCAGCACGCCAACGCCATCGGGGAAAACCATGATGCACTCGGTGCACATTTCCCAAAGACTATGGGTGAAGCTTTTCTCGTTCAGCTCGTGGACATAGGTCATAGCCTGAGTATAGGTGGGATGACAATGCATGATTACGCGGTTTTCTCTGTCGGCAGAGAGGCGCGCCATATGGCTCATAATATGTGCGGCAAATTCGGAGGTATACTTGCCGCCATCCTTAAATCCCCAAAGAAGCTCGGCGGTTTTGCCGTCTTCAGCAATGCGGACGATTCCCAGATTGGTCTCGGGGTCACTCTCCACATTTTTGAAATATTTACCCGTGCCCGTGACGATGAAGATCTTCCCCGCCACAGCTGCAGCATCAAAGCCCAGAGGGATGCTTCGAATAACATTATTCATATCCAGATATTCGGCAACTTCATCTTCCTCCAGCAGACAGCTGATATTGCCGCTGTTGCGCTCGTCCCAGCCCAGGCGGTACATATTGGCGGTTGTTTTTTTCAGTTCCTCCACAAAGGGAGCTTCAAATATATTTTTCATTTCGGTCAACCTCTCTGCTCGGAAGCGGGTTTATGTTGCATTGTTCAGGCTAAAATTCAAATTTTGAAGACTTTCAAATATAAGCCCGGTAGTTTATTTTATTTCAAAAGGGGCAAAAAAGCAACATTGCATTTTACCTCCCCGGCTCTCCCCCGCCTTTTCAAGATTGATTTTCTCCGTCTATGGCGGTATAATTCCGTAAAAGCTATCGAGTTTTTCTCAACGAGGTGGAAGCATGAGCAAGAAAAACAAAGAAACCCCCTCCGCAGGCGGACGCAGCAAAAGGGACTTCCGTTTTGATATAGTCTCCTTAATAATTGCCTTTATATCCTTTATAGTCTCCGCTTTTACGGGGATTATGGCTAATCAGATTTCAATACGGATGCAGCCTCTGGATTACACCGTCAGCGCCAATGCGCAGGTTGGCCTTATCACGATGGATGATAATCTGCTCACCACCGAGGGCATTCTTTTCCAGCAGAAAAAGGGCGAATGGTCGGGAGATTTAAGCTCCGTTTTCCTTGCCACCGTCACCGGCGAGGCTGTTGACATTGTATATGTCCCCGACAAGATGGATAAGGAGTTCGGCTTCGGGCACACGGCAGGTGAGCGCATACTCTACAGCATCTTTCCCAACAACCCAAATAAGCTCTTTTTCGGTCCCATCGGCGTAAGCCCGGAAGAGCTCAACGATGCCCCTCAAGCCTTCCATCTGATTTTCAAAGGCTACAACAAAGAATACACCATCTATACCGTGGTTTTCACCTTCGGCGGAAATCTCTCCTCCGAAACTTTGAAAGACGAAAACAGCGGGGAGTCCTTCACCGCGGGCTTTGGCTACCTTAACATCTATGTACTTGACGAGGACAGCATGTATAACCACGAAACTCTTCAGCGCATCGCCTATGACCTGAACACAGGCAAAACCGAAGACGAACATTTTACGCACAAAGATATTCTGAAAATTATTTCCGCAGAGAGAAATCTTTGCTACCAGAAGCTGATTGAAGTGAACTGAAAGACGAGGTGAACGAGATATGAAAGCCAACAAAACTCCGTCAAAACTCAACCGCCTTCTGAGCAAAGAGCGCGTTGATAAGATTTCTCTGATAGTTGCAATGGTTTCTCTGGTCGCCACCGTTTTTATAGGTATCAGCGCCTACGAAATTGCCAAAAGAAGCCAGCCTCTTGAATACTCCGTCACCACCCCCGAAAGTATGCTTGCCTACGCTTACGCCGATGAAATGTACACTACCGGCGGTATTGATTTCAAGCAGCTGAAGCCCTCCGCCTCCGGGGATTACAGCTCCATTTTCCTTGGAAGCGTCCTCGACGGCGAGGCAGACATTGTGCATATCCCCCGCGAGCGAAACGAACGCTTTGATTTTTCCTATGAAACGGACAGCGGACTTATTTTTTATATGTCCGACGAATTCCCCAATAAGCTCATATTCTCTCCCACTGATATGTCCGCCTTCGAGACAGACGCAAAAACTCCCCACGCATTCCATTTGATTTTCAAGGGCTACAACAGAGAATACAGCATTTATTCCCTTGTATACTTTCTGAGTGATGAACTCGCTCCCGAAAAGGCCAGCGTAAACGGAATGGAAGAAACGCTGCTCACAGGAAAAATCAACTGCTATGTGATAGACGAGGACATTATCTATGAGCCCAAGGTTTATCAGCAGATTGCTGAGGATCTTGGCGAAGATTCCATGTATACCGCCGATGACATATTCGACAAAATAATGCACGAAAGAAAGCTCTGCTACGATAAGCTTTCTCTGTCGCATTGAAAATCCATCACCTAAAAAAAGTAAAAAAGTTACAATTATATTGAATTTTTACGATGACAAAAACCCCGCAGTATGTTAATATTAAAACACAGCTATTAACATACCCCTTGCCATTGGCAGGGATTTCATTAAATCAGGAGGTACCTTATGCTCAGCAAGAGAGAGAATTTTCTTGAGACCATCCGCGGCGGTAAGCCCGACCGTTTTGTAAAGCAGTATGAATACATGGCAATGCTGCCCGGTGACCCCGTCTGCTCCTTCGTCCGCGGCAACCGCTATCCCGGCATGGAGCCTATGTTCGACAAGTGGGGCACCCGTATCCTCTGGCCTGCACACGAAGTTGCTGCCACTCCCGATCCCCTTCATAAGGTTATAGACGACATTGAGGAATGGGAAGACATCGTAAAGGTTCCCGACCTCATCGCCAACTGCTCCGCCGAAGAGCTTTGGGCTCCCTATATCGAGCGCTGCAACGCAGTTGACCGCTCTGAGCAGCTTGTCACCTGCTTCGCTCCCACCGGCGTTTTCGAGCGCCTCCACTTCCTCATGGGCTTTGAGGACACCCTCTGCAACTTCATGCTTGAGCCCGAACTCATGGCTGACCTGAGCATGGCTATCGGCGAATACCGCTACAACGGCTTCAAGCTCATGGTTGAAAATGCTCATCCCGATGCTATCCTCTCCCATGACGACTGGGGCAGCAAGACCAACCTCTTCGTTCAGCCCGAGCTCTGGCGCGAGATTATCAAGCCCGCATACGAGAAGAGCTACAAGTATCTCAAGGAGAAGGGCGTTATTATCGTTCACCACTCCGACAGCTTCTGCGAGCCCATCGTTGAGGATATGATTGACCTTGGCATCGATGTATGGCAGGGCGTTCTCCCCCAGAACGACATCGTAAAAATCCAGAAGCAGATCGGCGGCCGTATGGCTCTTCAGGGCGGCATTGACGCTGCTATCGTTGATAGACCCGACTCCACCGAGGCAGAAATCCGTGCAGAGGTTCAGCGCGTTTGCCACGAATACTGCGCACCCGGCAACCTCTTCATTCCCTCCGTCACCTACGGTGGCCCCGGCTTCATCCACCCCGGTGTTGACGATATCGTCAACGAGGAAATCGACAAGTTCTCCGCTGAAGTTTTCGGCAAGTAAGCATATAAAATTCATCCGCCGCAGAGCTTTCTCTGCGGCGGATTTTTTGTGTATAACAACACGGCCAAGGTCCTCGATGCATCGTACAATCCCAGTCGCCTTCATATATAAAGCTCTCCTATATTTGCAAATTGTGATGTCAGCACCTGTAAAAAGGGGTGATTTATACTGTAGAAGCTGTTTTGCCGATATTCGATTAAACAGGAAAGAGCGATATTTTAGTCAAGCAAGACATTGAAAGAAAAAATAAAGTTGCAGGGTTAGCACCCTGCAACTTTATTTTATGTGTTTTTTTCCGGACGATTATTTTCAAGCCGCTGTGTTAGTATTTATAATGGGGTAGGAATATCATAATCAATTTCCTATTGTCCTTTAAGTCAGCTTCGTACTAACTTCCTTAAGACAGGTATTTTGAGAAGTATGTAGCAGGCAATAAAAGACGTCACTACAGTAGCTGTAAATCTACACAGAATAAACAGCACAGGCGACTCTAGTCCGGCAAACAAATCCCAATAAATGGTATTGAATACAGGGTGAATTATATATACACCAAAGGTCATTTTGGAGATCTTGACCAATCGTTCCGATGTCTTCTCGCTGAGCTTCAGTTTTGTATTATTTATCAGCAGAAATATACTTATTGCATGCAGGAAAACAAATACTCCCTCTCTTGCATACATATTTTTATAATCCTTTGTTACATATGTAATGCACAATATAGCCACCGCGGACAGAGCCCCCATTATGTAGATGAGCTTTTTCCACTTTTTCTCAAATCCAACATGAACAATATACCATCCAAACACAAAATAGGTCACATAGGCGTTGAAAAAACCCATGCAGAATTTTACAATGAAATCGGCTACTTTATGCAAAGGTATGAAATACGGTATCAGAATGCGGATGACTGGCATTGTAAATGTGGCGACAAGAGAAATAAGCACATAATAAAGAACAATATTCTTGTTTTCCTGTTTGACAAACTTATTCAAAATGGGCACCGCAAGATAAACTCCGATCATCATATATAGATACCACATATGATAGTGTCCATCAATAATTGCCTTGATAAATTCCTCTAAATCTACTTCCCCGCCATTTATTATAGGCATAATAAGCTGATATATGACCGCATAAATAACAGCCCATACAATCGTTAAGACAAAAAGCTTCAAGGCCGACTTAAGCATATCGATCAGACTTCGCTCCCTGCGTTCATCCAGCATCAACGCCCCAGATAAAGTCGGATCGTAGCCATGT
>JAZUAQ010000164.1:0-2582 GCA_045638085.1 Oscillospiraceae bacterium | reverse complement strand
GAGCCCGCTGCTCCTGCTGAGCCCGCCGCTCCCGCATTCGACACCATCACCCCCGGTGTCCTTACCGTTGCAACCTCCCCCGACTATGCCCCCTATGAGTTCTACGCAGTTGACGAAGCCGGCAATGCAAGCCTCGCAGGTTTTGACATTGAGCTTGCCAAGTACATCGCTGCTGAGCTTGGCCTTGAGATCGAATTCATCCCCATGGACTTCGACGGCGTTCTGATGGAAGTTGGCCTTGGCAATGTTGATATGGGTGTTGCCGGTCTCTCCCCCGACCCCGAGCGTGCACAGACCATGGACTTCTCCGTTTCCTACTATGAAGGCGGTCAGGCATTCATCACCTCTCAGGCAAAGGCTGACAAGTTCACCGACCTTGCCAGCGCAAACCAGGCCGGTCTCCAGATCGGCGCTCAGATAGGCACCATTCAGGAAGATCTGGCAAGCCAGTTCTCCGCAGATGCTGATCTGGTCTCCCTCCCCAAGGCAACTGACATCATCGCTGAGCTGGTCGGCGGCAAGCTGGACGGCGCTTACATCGAGTGGGACGTTGCTCTGAGCTATCAGAAGAACTATCCTGAAATCGTTATCGTATGCGAAGTTCCCTACGAGGCTGAAGGCAATGTTATCGGCGTTCCCAAGGGCAACGAAGCTCTCCTCGCCGCTATCAACGAAGCTCTCACCAAGTGCGTTGAAGAAGGCACCTTCTCCGATTTCGTAGCACAGGCTCAGGAGCTTGCTGAAGGAAACATCATCGAAGGTCTGCTTGGTTAATTTAAGCTGCTGCACCTACGCTGCTGCGGTTTGATGCGACAAAAACCCACGCAGCAAAACACCACTTAAACTCTCTATTCCTCCCCGCTACAAACGGGGAGGAATATGTGCGTTAATCTCCATATATATAATCCCGAAAGGAGCTCCCTAAAATGGGAAGTTTTATCAAGCTCTCTAATTTTTCCAGAATTGCTCCCTATATTGAGCTGTTTGAGCAGGGCCTCATAGTAACGGTTATGCTCTCCGCACTGACCGTTATAATAGGTTTTATTCTTGGTATCATTCTCGCAATGATGCGCCTGAGCAATTTCCACCCCTTCCGTTTCCTGGCAGTCAACCGTCAGGGCAGACTCCGCAATTCCTCTTTCCTCATTGCCCTGAGCAAGTTCAATCCCCTCTCCTTCCTTGCCACTATTTATGTTGAGGTTCTTCGCTCCACCCCGGTTATCGTTCAGATATTCATTATCTATTACGGTGTGTTCGGACTTATTGACCTGCCCGGCTTCAAAATCTTTGGCTTTATCCGCTTCAACCGCTTCTTCCCCGGTGTTGTTGCCCTCGGCATGAACTCCGGCGCTTACCTCTGCGAAATTATCCGCTCCGGTATCCAGAGCATTGACGGCGGCCAGAACGAAGCTGCCCGCTCTCTCGGTCTCAGCAGCGGTCAGACCATGCGCTACATAATTCTTCCTCAGGCAATCCCCAACATTCTCCCCGCAATCGCAAACGAGTTTGTTGTTATCATAAAGGAATCCGCAATCACCTACACCATCGGTGTCGCAGACATTATGTCCGCAGTTAACGCGGTCAAAGGCGCTACCTTCCTCATTATGGAGCCCCTGCTTGTTGCAACCGCAATTTACTTCTGCCTCTGCTTCCCCACCAGCAAAGTTATAGCCTACTTCGAAAGGAGGATGAGCCGTGGAAACAAGAGATAACATGGACTTTGTTCCCGCCAAAAGCGCGGAGATCATCCAGGTCAAAAATCTTAAAAAGCACTATAACAAGGGCGCCATCAAGGCTCTTGATGATGTAAGCGTCAATATCCTCCGCGGCGAGGTGCTTGTTGTTATCGGTCCCTCCGGCTCCGGTAAAAGTACCCTTCTCCGTTCCCTTAACCTCACCGAAGTTCCCACCGACGGTCACATTATTTTCGACGGTGTGGACATCACCTCCAAAAAAGTTCCCAATGAAAAGGGTCGCATGGTCAAGCTGAACATTGACCGCCACCGCCAGCGTATGGGAATGGTTTTCCAGCATTTCAATCTTTTCCCTCACAAGACCATTCTTGACAATATGACTCTCGCTCCCATCAAGGTAAAGCATATTCCCAAGGCCGAGGCCGAGAAGAAAGCCATGGCTCTTCTGGAGCGTGTAGGCCTGGCTGACCGCGCAGGAGCATATCCCATCCAGCTCTCCGGCGGCCAGAAGCCGCCCGTTGCCATAGTCCGCGCCCTGATGATGGAGCCCGATGTTATGCTCTTTGACGAGCCCACCTCCGCTCTTGACCCCGAAATGGTCGGCGAGGTTCTGGACGTTATGAAGGAGCTTGCAAAAGAGGGTATGACCATGGTAGTCGTCACCCATGAAATGGGTTTTGCCCGCGAGGTTGCCCATCGCGTGCTCTTTATGGCCGATGGCAAACTCGTTGAGGAAGGCTCTCCCGAGGATATTTTCACCAATCCCCAGAACCCCAGAACTCAGGAATTCCTCAGTAAGGTTCTGTAAATAATGGGGCTTAATTCGGAAAATTAATCTTTATTCCATAGGACAAAAGGTGCAAATGGCTTGCCATTTGCACCTTCTTT
>JAZUAQ010000163.1:0-27012 GCA_045638085.1 Oscillospiraceae bacterium | reverse complement strand
TAGATGGAGATGATACGGGCGTCGCGGTAGAGGCGCTCAACGACGTACTCCTTGATGTAGCCGTAACCGCCGTGGATCTGAACTGCCTTGTAGCAAACACGGTTTGCCATCTCAGCAGCATAGAGCTTGCTCATTGCGCAGAGAGTGGATGCATCAGCAGAGTTAGCGTCCTTGGAAACTGCAGCGTGGTAAACCAGCTGACGTGCAGCTTCGATTTCGGTAGCCATATCAGCCAGCATGAAGCTGATGCCCTGGTTCTTGCAGATGGGCTTGCCGAACTGCTTGCGCTCCTTGGAGTAGGAGACAGCTTCCTCGAGGGCGTGCTGTGCAACGCCGACAGCCTGTGCAGCCATACCAACACGGCCGGTGTCCAGAGTCTTCATGGCAGCGATGAAGCCCTTGTGGAGAGGACCAACGAGGTCAGCCTTCTCAACGCGAACGTTCTCGAGAATGAGGTCGGAAGTGGGATAGCCCTTGATACCCATCTTAGCTTCGTGCTTACCGCAGGAAACGCCGGGGAGCTTCATGTCAACAATGAACATGGAGATGCCCTTGGAACCTCTCTGGCTCTTATCGGTCTTAGCATAGACGATAGCGTAGTCAGCGAAGGGAGCGCCGGAGATGAAGGTCTTACGGCCGTTGAGAACGAAGTACTCGCCGGACTCGTCCTTAACGTAATCAGCGGTGGTCTGAGTGCCACCAGCGTCGGAGCCGGCGCCGGGCTCAGTCAGAGCGAAAACGATGATCTTCTCGCCCTTTGCGCAGGGAACGAGATACTTCTGCTTCTGCTCTTCGTTACCAAACTGATAGAGAGGGCCGCCGCCCAGGGAGTTAGAGGTGTTTGCATAGATGGAGAGAACGACGCTGCGGCGTGCGAGCTCTTCGATCATGATGCAGTAAGCGAGAGTGTCGCCACCCTGTCCACCGTACTCAACAGGAATCTTGCAGCCGGTCAGGCCAGCAGCAGCGATCTTGTTGAAGATGTCCCAGTTGAATTCGCCGGTCTCGTCAAGCTCGTCCAGCAGTTCGGGAGTGAATTCGGTCTCTGCGAACTGACGGAAGAACTTGCGCATCATCTCATGTTTTTCAGTGAGAATCATTGATATTCCTCCAATTAAAAATTTTTTAACTTACTATGTAATGTACAGGGGATTAGCCTGCTAAAATGAAGAATTCAAGTGGATATTTGCCTCTAAATATCTTATTTAGATACAAATACACACGAACCCGTTCATTTTAGCATTTTAAGGTATTTTTCAAGGCTTGTCAACAATAAAAGAGCTTAAAAATAATAAATAAAATAGTTTAAATTTTACCAAAGTATGATTAATGCCGCATTGGATTGCAAATAATCCAATGCGGCATTAATTAGGTTGTTTATATAGTCATTTTAATCAAGCTTAGACCATTTCCAGTTTATAACTTCGGGCATATCTACACCGTATTCGCGGATATATTCTTTGTGTTCAACAAGTTTATCGTTCATCTCCTGAATGATTGCCGCTGCAGTATTGCCGAGATAGGGAATAAGCTGTAATGCGTCTTTAACAAGATGGAATCGGTCGATTTTATTCTGCACGCGCATATCAAAGGGAGTTGTAATTGTACCTTCTTCCATATAGCCGCGTACATGCATATTTTTGTTATGCCTGCGATAAGTGAGTTCATGAATAAGGGAAGGATAGCCGTGGTAAGCAAAGAGTATGGGCTTATCTCTGGTGAAAAGCGTGTCATAGTCAGCGGCACTTAGTCCGTGAGGGTGCTGAACCGCATCCTGAAGACGCATAAGGTCAACAATGTTGATAACGCGAATCTTGATGTCGGGCATTTTCTCGCGAATAATGCTTACTGCTGCAAGAGTTTCAAGCGTTGGCGCATCGCCACAGCAGGCCATGACGATATCAGGTTCTTCAGCTGCGTCATTGGATGCCCACTGCCAGATACCAATACCCTGAGTGCAGTGTTTGATAGCCTGGTCCATTGTGAGCCACTGGGGTCTCGGGTGCTTGGATGTGACCATTACATTGATATAGTTGCGAGAGCGGATGCAGTGGTCAAAGCAACTGAGAAGGCAGTTTGTATCAGGGGGAAGATAAACTCTTGTAACATCTGCTTTTTTATTTACGAGATGATCGATAAAGCCGGGGTCCTGATGGGTATAACCATTGTGATCCTGCTGCCAGACATTGGAAGAGAGAATATAGTTAAGGGAAGCAATTTTTGCTCTCCAGGGCAATTCGCTTGTAACCTTGAGCCATTTTGCGTGCTGAGAAGCCATTGAGTCTACGATGCGAATAAAAGCCTCATAGCTGTTGAAAAAGCCGTGTCTTCCGGTGAGAAGATATCCTTCAAGCCATCCTTCACAGGCATGCTCTGAAAGCATTGAGTCCATAATTCGTCCGTTATTCCCCAGATATTCGTCGCCTTCGATCATTTCAGCGTTCCAGTTTCGCCTTGTAACCTCGAACACTCTGCCGAGCCGGTTGGACATTGTTTCGTCGGGACCAAAGACGCGGAAGTTTTCGGGATTCATTTTAACAATATCGCGGACAAAAGCACCAAGTTCAAGCATATCCTGTGCTTCGACACAACCGGGAGAGGAAACATTCAATTCATAGTTACGAAAATCAGGTAGCTTAAGGTCACGGAGAAGCAGGCCACCGTTGGAATGGGGATTCGCACCCATGCGGCGTTTACCCTTAGGGGCAAGTGCGGCAAGTTCGGGTATAAGCTTGCCTTCGGGGGTGAAAAGCTCCTCGGGCTTGTAGCTGCGAAGCCATGCTTCGAGGCGTTCAATGTGATCTTTACCTGACATATCAATGGGGACTTGATGCGCGCGGAATGTGTTTTCTACTACTTTGCCGTCAACTTCCTTTGGTCCAGTCCAGCCTTTGGGAGTACGAAGGATTACCATAGGCCACTTGATATCTGTCTTTTTTCCTGCTTTTGCAGCTGCTTGAATTGCAAGAATATCAGCGTAGCATTCCTCAAGGGTTTCCGCCATGGCCTTGTGCATAGGCATAGGCTCGCTTCCAATGACAAATCTGGGCTCCCAACCCATACCTTCAAAGAATTTCATGAGATCTTCATCGGAGGTGCGGGCAAGGATGGTTGGATTTGCGATTTTATAACCATTCAGATGGAGTATGGGCAAAACAGCGCCATCAATTGCTGGATTGAGGAACTTGTTGCTCTGCCAGGAAGCAGCAAGCGGACCCGTTTCGGCCTCGCCGTCACCAACAACGCAGGCTGCAATTAGTTCGGGATTGTCAAAAACCGCTCCGAAGGCATGGAATAAAGAGTAGCCTAACTCGCCGCCTTCGTGAATAGATCCCGGAGTTTCCGGAGCAACATGGCTGGAAATACCACCGGGGAAGGAGAACTGTTTGAAAAGCTTCTGCATACCTTCCTTGTCTTGCGCGATGTTGGGATAAACCTCGCTGTAGCTTCCGTCCATCCAGTCTTGAGCGACCATTGAATTTCCACCGTGTCCGGGACCCGATAGATAAATCATATTAATGTCGTATTTATTTATCATACGGTTGAGATGAGTGTATATAAAGTTCTGGCCGGGACATGTTCCCCAGTGACCGACGATCTTGTGCTTGATCATATCCCTTGTCAGTGGTATCTCCAGCAGAGGATTATCAAGAAGATAAAGTTGGCAGGCTGTGAGATAGTTGGATGCGTTCCACCACTTGTCAAGGCCTATAAGTTCTTCTTTTGTAATTTCATAGACTGACATTGAAGGTCCTCCTCATTTTGTATAGTCAATTTTAGTATTGATTTCTTGGATTTATTTATTCAAATTAAAATTCGATTTCAGAATATGAACGCAATTTTGAAATAATAATATGCTTTACTTTTTAAGTTGACAGATTTACAATTGGCATATAAAAATCGGCGGAGGAAAAAATGAAAATCAGTCTTAACACAAACACCGATGTTGTTAATGCGGTTAAGAAGGGGCTTGAGCTTCGCGGAGGCTACTGTCCCTGCAGACTTGAAATGACAGAGGAAAATAAGTGCCTCTGCAAGGAATTTCGTGCGCAGATAGATGACCCCGATTTCGAGGGTTATTGCCACTGTATGCTCTATTATAAATCCAAATGAGAAAGGATATAATTATGGCTGAAGTTAATATTAACGAAAAGAATTTTGAAACTGAGGTTCTTGGCAGTGATGTACCTGTTTTGCTCGATTTCTGGGCAATTTGGTGCGGACCTTGCATGATGCTTGCACCCATTCTCGCTGAAATAGCAGAAGAATATGAAGGCCAGGTTAAAGTGGGCAAAGTGAATGTGGATGAATGTCCCGCTCTTGCAGCGAAGTTTGGAATAATGAGCATTCCTACTGTATTGCTCTTCAAAGATGGCAAGCTTTGCGGAACTAGCATTGGGTATAAACCCAAAGCAGCTTTCGAAGCAATGTTCAAATAAAAAAATCAGCTGTTCAGTTTATATCTGAACAGCTGATTTTTTATTAAACAACGGGTGTGCCGTTATCGGCAGCAGAGGGTTTGACCCACTTAAGTACAAGAATAATAATTCCTGCGATGGGAATAAATCCATAGAAAATGTTCTGCCAGGGGAAGCCGGCGTCACGCAGGCGACGAATGGAAATTGCAACACCGGGAACTGCAACGGCAAGGCCGTAGAGAACGGTTAGAACCTCAACCCCAATGGCGCCAAGCACAGCGGCAATAATGGCGTTAACAAGGATAGCCATCCAGTATCCGCGTCTGTTGGTACGATCGGTGAAATTTAAATAGTTCTTAAGCATTGCGATATAAGGACCGAAAAATTTCATATAAATTCTCCTCTCTGATATTCGCTAATTCTTTAGCTGATTAAATTATAAATTAATAAACATGATATGTCAATCAAAGAGAATTAAATCTGAAATCTAATTTAATCAATAATAGAAATATTTGTAAATATTGGGATAAGAATTAAGTAGCTGCTGTAAAGTTGTTCTGTTTTCGGAGCCTGGGTCGTTGATCTTAAAGTCAGAGGCTTTTGTACCGCCGTTGATGTAACCCGTAATTACTACCCAATGCTGTGAGCCATAAGAGTTTTTAAGGCCTATCAATACGGGTTTTCCCGAATTTATAAGTGACCTTATATTGCTTAGATAATTAGTCTTATCTGTAACAGCAATATAATTCGAGGGCCAGTATACATTTCCTGATGAAGTATAGGAAAGACGGTTTTTCATATCGGAAGGAGTTATCGTTTTTCCTAATCTGTAGGACTCCATCATAGAGATTGCTGTCGTTGCACAGCCTATCTGAGCCATCGTTTTGCCTTGTGAGCCTATTTTAACATTTGCCCATCTGCTGTCATATTGCTTAAATGAAGGAACTGATAGACTTTTTGATGACTGAGAAGTAGTAGTGTCGGCAGTGGGTCCGAGATATGTATTATAAACATAGCCGGTCTTGCTTCCGTCGTACAGAATTTTTGCCCAGTAAGTATCGGAAGACAGGAGAACAATTGTTTCTCCCTTATTGAGTTTGCCTATAACTGCATGATTTGTGCCCGCTCCGTTTCGAACATTCAATGTGCTTGAATTCGTGTAAACCTTTCGTGCTTTTCCGCCTGACTCCAGCACATACGCACTATGGCAATATCCGAATTTATTGTTGTCATATTCTACATACCACCATTCTCCACTGCGGGAAAGAAGCGTAAGGTAACTGTTTTTTGCAGCCTTCGATACGATTGATGAAGCGGAATTTGGAGCAGAGCGAATATTTAAGCTTCCTGAACTTGTGTTTACACGTCCGGCAGAGGGGCTTTGTGATGCAGCGAAAACAGAAAGCTGAGAAGAAAATACTGCTGTGCACACTAAAATTGCGATTATAAATTTTCTAATAATTTTAATAAAAAATCACCTCTTTTTGCTTAATTCATGAGTAATTATAGCATAAGAGGTGATTTTTGTGTTTTCCAAATGTTTACTGTTCCTCTCGTGTAAGAATCCTGACCCAGCGGAAACGGTTGCAGGTTATAGAGTTGGGGATACACTTGAGAAGCTGATCGGATTTAAGGAAGCAGAAAGTTACAACAGGGGGGAAGTGGAAGACAAATGCACTCAAGCATGCCGTGGGGATTGTCCACAGCCACATAAAAATGTTGTCGGCATAAGCCTGATATTTTGTATGTCCTCCGCCGGCTATAATTCCACTCTCAACAGGATACTCATAGCATGTGCCGATAGTGCTGACTGAGAGGACGGTAATAAATTGAATTGCGAGTTGTTTTGTTTCATCGGATATAGAATAAAAGCCGACGATTATATCTTTGAAGGAGAAAAGCAATGCAGCAGAAACAACACCGAGAATAATGAATATTGCCTGCATTGTCTTTGAATAAGAGCGTACAAGGCTCAGCTTTCCTTCGCCAACAGTTTTACCAGTAACCACGGATGCTACGTTGGCGCAGGACATACCGACAACTGCGAAGATCTGGAATATTATTACCGCTATTGAGTTAGCTGCGATTACTCCTGCGCTTATATGGCCAAGCACAGCAGTTTGTGCCGCCTGAGCAATTCCCCAAAGCGCGCCGCTGATAACAACGGGGGCTGCAACCTTGATGTAGTCGGCAAGATATGTAAAATCAAAGGATATGATGTCAAGAGGTTTAATTTTAAGCTTTTTATCGAAGAAGAATATATAAATGAGAATGATGAGCAATTCCACGATGCGACTGGTCAAAGTTGCAAGCGCAGCGCCGCGAATTCCCATTTCGGGAGCGCCGAAGTTGCCGTAAATAAAGCAATAGTTCAGGCACATATTGATGATAATTGTGCTTATAGACATTACTGTTCCGACGCCCGCGGTCTCAACACCCTGAAGGGAGTACATCAGAGAATTGGAGATTGCAAATATAAGATAAGTCCAGCAAATAATTTTAAGATACTTAAGTCCTTCTGCTATCACGGATTCATCGTTTGTGAAGAGAGATAGTACAAAATGGGGGAAAAGGGAAGAGAGAAGGAAGAAAATAAGTCCGATAAGAAGACCGATCTTCATACCGACATTTATGATTTTCTTAATAGGCTCAACGCGTTTTTGTCCCCAATACTGAGAGGCAAGGACAACTATACCGAGACCAACGCCTGCCGAAACCTGCTGAAGAGTGAACTGAATCTGGTTTACAAGAGTAGCGCCTGAAAGGGCAAGCTCTGTATATCTTCCAAGCATAATATTGTCCACCATGTTAACCGCAAGGGCGGCAAGCTGCTGGAGGCTGATTATAACCAGAAGGCGGAAAAAAGTTTTATAAAACTCTCTGTCTTTTGTAAATATTCCAAGAAATTTGCTGTCTCTGTCGGGAGGCAGAGTAACGTATTTGGTCATTTATATATACCTCTTATTAACTGAATAACCTCATACTAACATATAAAAATTCATTATCAAGTGTTTAATTCAAAAATATAACAACACTGCGACGCCTAATGTTAGTTTTCATAGTAGGATAGTAGACTTAAGATTTGTCTTGATTTTTAAACATCACTCGAATATAATGCCATTTGTTTGAATTTAGATACATAAAAAGGAGAAATAATAATGTCTACTGAACTGAAGACAAAAATGGCGAATCCCGGTCCTTTGGGACTTCTGGGTTTTGGAATGACAACCGTACTTTTGAATCTGCATAATGCAGGACTTCTTCCTCTGTCCATCGTAATTGTTGCAATGGGTATAGCACTTGGCGGACTCGCACAGATCATTGCCGGTATTCGTGAACTGTGCCAGGGCAACACTTTTGCAGGCACTGCATTTACTGCTTATGGTCTGTTTTGGTGGTCTCTGGTTCTGATCTGGACCAATCCTTTCAGCGAAGCAGGAATAGAGAATGGAAGCAAAGTTGCAGTTGGTTTCTATCTGCTTCTTTGGGGTATATTCACTCTGTTCATGTTTATTGGAACCCTGAAGCATAACCGCGCTACTCAGGTGGTATTTGGTTCTCTGACCGTTTTGTTTATGCTGCTGGCTCTTGGTGATTTCACCGGTGTCCACGCTATCACCGTTGTTGCCGGCATTGTTGGCATATTCTGCGGTCTGTCCGCTATTTACAGCGCAATGGGTCAGATTCTGAATGCTGAATACGGCAAAACCGTTCTTCCCCTCGGCTAATATAACAAATTAAGTAATTAATAAAACAGCCTCGATCGAGACATATTCGTCATGATTGAGGCTGTTTGCTGTTTTATGCGAGTGCTTTGTAAAGAATAATGACCGTAACTGTGTATCACAATTACGGTCATTACATGGTGGAGGTGAGGGGAGTTGAACCCCTGTCCGAAAGCGCTTCCTCAGGACCTTCTCCGGGCGCAGACATTTATTTATATTCCCTAACCCGCCCGTGAAATGTCACACTGACGGGGTCGGTAGCTTCATTATGCGTGGTAAGCTCAAAGCTTTGCATACTCACGTTCACCACTCATCGACGCCCGCATCCAAGCCGTGGTCCTCTCGGTGCAGACGGCCGCTAGTTAAGCAGCGGCAAGAACAGTTCTATTGTTGTTCTTTAATTTATAATTGCCCGTTTTTAAGATGTCAGGCGCATCTGCCCGCTTATCCTGCATCTACACCCCCGTCGAAACCGGTACACCCCCATATATAAGGGAGCAAACGCTCCCTTGAGGAGTATGCGTATTGCAGGTTGAAGTTATTATATCATGTTTTAGTAAACTTTACCATAAGAGACTGAGGTAAAATTTTTGCTACGAAACGGTAGAACTTGAAAAACAGTCTGGGAGTATAAACTGCACGACCTTTTTTTGATGCTTTATAGGAGCCGGAAACAACCTTTTCAGGATTGCAGAACGGGAGCATATCGAAGGTCTTGGAGTTACCGCGTATGCCGGCTATGTCCAAAAATTCAGTGCTCATCGGACCTGAGCATACAGCTGTGACTTTGATTCCGCGCCCTTTAAGTTCTTCGCCTATGCCGCGGCTGAATGCAGACACATAAGACTTGCTTGCGCTGTAGACAGTCATTCGCGGATTGGGGCAGAAGGACGCAATTGAGCTTATATTGATGATTCTGCCTCCTCTGCTGATGTAAGGGATGCAAAGGCTTGTTACTGCGGTTAACGCCTTTATGTTAAGGTCGACCATTCCTGTTTGCATACGATAATTGGTTTCACCCACATTTGCAAGATAACCGCAGCCTGCATTATTAACAAGAAGGGAAATCTCCGGCTTTTCATCGTCAAGCAATTTCCCGAATTTATCCAAACCATCTTCTTTAGAAAGATCGAGGGAGACTATGTGGCCGGAAGCTTTTTTCAGGAGCTTTGCTGCAGCTGCAAGCTTATCTTCTGATCTTGCTATGAGCCATACTTCGCTAATTTCGGGAAAATTATCTTCAAGCTGAGCAACAAACTGCAGACCGAGACCTGCGGATGCACCGGTTATAACAGCGATTTTCATTCCTTATGCCTTTTTGGGTTCGGGATATTCAACGTCGAAGGTCTTTACAGTGACTTTTGCCATTCTCTGGGGCTGGATGGGCTTATCGGCAAAGTTGCGGTTTGCGCGGGCAATGCGGTCAACAACGTCCATGCCTTCAATAACCTTGCCGAATGCAGCATACTGACCATCCAGATAGGAAGCGTCATCGTGCATAATGAAGAACTGGCTTCCAGCAGAGTTGGGATCCATAGCGCGTGCCATAGAGAGAACACCAGCGGTGTGCTTCAGGTCATTCTTGAAGCCATTGGATGCAAATTCACCCTTGATATGGTAGCCGGGACCGCCCATGCCGTTGCCGTTGGGGCAGCCGCCCTGAATCATAAAGCCGGGGATTACACGGTGGAAAATCTTGTCGTTGTGAAAGAGCTTGCTGATGTGGGAGATGAAGTTATTAACGGTGTTGGGGGCGATTTCGGGATAGAGCTCGGCCTTGATGATAGAGCCGTTTTCCATCTTGATTGTTACAATGGGATTCATAGTTTTCCTCCTGATTTATCTGTAGTTTTTTAGTGTTCTGTCAATATCTCTGTCAGCCTGACGCTTTGCTTCGCTCTCGCGTTTATCATAGAGCTTTTTGCCCTTGCAAAGACCGACTTCTATCTTAACACGGCTGTCCTTGAAATAAACGGAAAGGGGAACGAGAGCAAGTCCGTCCTGCATAACCTTCGAATTGAGCTTGATTATCTCTTTCTTATGCATAAGCAGTCGGCGGGCTCGCATGGGATCGCGGTTGAAAATGTTACCCTGCTCATAGGGACTGATGTGCATTCCGCGGATAAATATCTCACCGTCTTTAATGGTGCAGAAGGAATCCTTAAGGTTTAATGTTCCTGCACGTATTGACTTTACTTCAGTGCCGAAAAGCTCAATGCCTGCTTCATAGCGCTCAAGCACAAAATAGTCATGAAAAGCCTTTCTGTTGGCAGCTGCCTGCTTAACACCCTGTGCCTTTGGAGACATATTTGTCCTCCTTTACCAAAAATTCCAGTGTATTATAACACCATTGAACAAATAAAAAAAGACTATTATGTAAAATATTCATTCAAATAGGGAAGAGCATATGGAGCGAGACATATTTTTTGTATTTCGTCAGGATATACGAAAAACAAAAATTCCTTTCCGCAGCTATATGCATCAATCTTTATGTTTTTCCAGATGGGCAATGAGTTATCTCTTTGTATTTTGCGCACTGCATCTTTAATTTTGTCTTCAGCTATAAACTCACAGTAGGCCAAAGTGAATATAATGCATTTATTGCATACCAATTGTAATTTCATATTTATCTACCTCAACAATCTATATATGCGTATTATATTACTGCTAAATGTCCATATAAATGCAAAAAATATGGAAAAGCCGATACATATGTGATAGAATGAACGCAACAAAAATAGGAGAGTGAAGGTTTTGGAATATACTGAAAAGAAAATCAGCAGTAATGATATATTTAAGGGTCGGATAGTTCATCTGCATGTTGATGAAGTTGAACTTATTGATGGAAGCAAAGCTATTCGCGAAATTATCGAGCATGATGGGGGCGTAACCGTCATTCCTGTTGATGAAAACGGCGATGTATACTGCGTCAGACAGTTTAGATATGGCTTTGGGAAAAGTATAATCGAAACCCCTGCAGGTAAGCTTGAAAAAGGAGAGGACCCCCTTGAGTGCGCTGTAAGAGAGCTTTCTGAGGAAACCGGATTCAGCGCAGAGGAATATATTTATCTTGGAGAATTTTATCCCTCTCCCGGTTATTGCCACGAAAAGTTGTACGCCTATCTTGCTCTCGGCCTGAAGAAGGGTAATGCCCATCTTGATGAGGGAGAATACCTGGATGTTCTCAAATATCCTCTCGACACCCTCGTTGAAATGGTTATGAATAATGAGCTTTTCGATGCGAAAACCATAATAGCTATTTTGAAAGCAAAAATGTATCTGGATACCATTAAATGATGCTTTGCTTCAAATGTATCAAATAACTTGCAATTTTTAGCTTGTTATGGTAACATTTGAAATTGGGTTATAGTGTAATAACCTTTAATCGATTAATTACCTATTAGGTTGGTGTTATTTTGGATAAATATGTAGTCAAGGGCGGTAAAAAGCTCTTTGGACAAGTTGATATATCCGGCGCTAAAAACGCCGCAGTTGCCATTATTCCCGCTGCCCTTATGGTAGAGGGTGTTTGCCGTATTGAGAATATTCCCCAGATAAGCGATACGACAAAGCTTCTTGAAATGCTCTCTCTTATGGGAGCTAAAATCAAATTTATAAATGACAATACTTTTGATATAGACTGCACCAATGTTCATCTTTCCGATGATATTTATGAGCTTACCCGTCAGATTAGAGCTTCTTATTATCTTATCGGATCTATGCTTGGCCGTTTCGGTAAGGCAAGCACCACTATGCCCGGTGGCTGTAATTTCGGTGTCAGACCCATCGACCAGCACATCAAGGGCATGAAGGCTCTTGGCGCAGTTATGGATATCAGCCGCGGCTTTATTAAGGCCGAGGCAAAGGGTGGCCGCCTTAAGGGTGCCCGCATTTATCTTGATAAGGTTTCCGTCGGTGCAACCATTAACGTTATGATTGCAGCTACTATGGCAGACGGCGTTACCGTTATAGAAAATGTTGCCCGTGAGCCCCATATTGTTGATCTTGCAAACTTCCACAACTCCATGGGTGCTGACATCCGCGGCGCAGGTACCGACGTTATCAAGGTCCGCGGTGTTGAAAAACTCCACGGTGGAAGTTATGCACTTATTCCCGACCAGATTGAAGCAGGCACTTATATGGCAGCTGTTGCAGGCACCGGCGGCGAGGTTACTCTCACCAACGTTATTCCCAAGCATCTTGACTGCATAAGCGCAAAGCTTCTCGAAATGGGCGTTGAGATTGAAGAGGGCGAAGATTTTGTAACAGTCAGAAGCAATGGCCAGCTGACCCACACCAATATTAAGACTCTTCCTTATCCCGGTTTCCCCACTGATATGCAGCCTCAGGTTAGCACTGTTTTGGCAATAGCCAACGGTACAAGTGTTGTCACTGAGGGCGTTTGGGATAACCGCTATAAATATGTCAACGAGCTTCGCAAAATGGGCGCAGAAATTCAGGTGGACGGAAAAACCGCTGTTATCCAGGGTGTTGATAAGCTCTATGGTGCACGCGTTGCGGCCTGCGATCTTCGTGCCGGTGCTGCAATGGTAATTGCCGGCCTTTGCGCAGAAGGCACTACCACCATCGAGGATATTATTTATATTGAACGCGGATATCAGGACTTCGTTGGTAAGCTGAGAAATCTCGGCGCGGATATCGTTAAGGTTTCCGATCCCGAGCCCAAGTCCGATGACATAGCTATTTCCAAAGCTGTTTAAAATTAATGAAAATCTGTACATTTGCCAGCGGAAGCAAAGGGAATTGTACCCTTGTCTCCGTAAACGGCAGAAATTTCCTAATCGACGCTGGAATTTCCATGCGCCGCATATGTTCATGCCTTTCGGATAATTCACTTAGCCCCAAGGATGTTGACGCAATACTTATCACTCATCAGCATTCTGACCACATCAGCGGCCTCAGAATGCTGACTAAGCATTATCCTGTAAAAGTTTTCTGCCCTCGCTCAACAGCATCTTATTTGACCAATTCTTTATTCTGTCCTTCTGAATTAATTCAAATTATGCCTGTTGGCTCAGAAATTTCTTTTGACGATATAAAAATCAGCTCTTTTCCGACAAGTCATGACACGGAGGAGAGTGTAGGATACAGAATAGAAGGGGAGCAGACCTTTTCTTTTGCCACAGATACGGGATATGTTTCCGATGAAGTCTATATGGGACTTCGCGGTTCCGATGCTGTTGTTATTGAGTCAAACCATGATGTTGATATGCTGCGTTACGGTATATATCCATATCATCTGAAAAAGAGAATTCTTTCTCCGAAAGGTCATTTATCCAATGATGACTGCGCCGCGCTTGCATCCAAGCTATGCACTGACGGCACACAATATTTTATTCTTGGTCATTTGAGCAAAGAAAATAATACTCCCTCCAAGGCTTTTTCCGCTGTAAATTCAGCGTTGTCCGGCAGGGGAGCAAAGATATATGTTGCCCCTGAAGCAGAACTCCTCAGTCTTGAGATAGGCGGTGAAGATAAATGCTGAACGTCAAGCTGATTTGTGTCGGCAAAATGAAGGAAAAGCATTATATCAGCGCCTTTGATGAGTATAAAAAAAGGCTGGGTGCTTACTGTAAATTTGAACTCATAGAGCTTGCTGAACAGAGGCTTTCCGAAAATCCTTCCGAAAAAGAGATAACTGCTGCTCTCGAAAAAGAGGCTGCTGAAATTGAAAAGCAGATTCCTTCTGGTGCTGCCCTTTGCGCGATGTGCATTGAAGGAGAAATGAAAAGCAGCACAGATCTTGCCAATGTTTTTGAAAAGTGGACAAATTCCGGTAAAAGCAAAATTTGCTTTGTAATAGGTGGAAGCTGCGGTCTTTCTCAGCGCATTAAAAATCAGGCAGACCTTCGGCTTTCCATGTCCAGAATGACCTTCCCTCATCATCTTGCAAGAGTGATGGTTGGAGAGCAGATTTACCGTGCATTCACAATAATTGAAGGAAGCAAATATCATAAATAAATCGGGAAAGGATAGATTATTATGTTTGAGCAATTCGGACGAAGACCCAAACCCGGTGAACTCTATAAAAAATGGCCAAAGGACGAAAATGGCGATCCCGTTGCTCCCAAGCTGCTGATTCATATCTCAAGTCTGGATATGGCTGACACTATGATAGTCAGTATGCTGGAGTCTTTTGGCATCCCTGCATTGGTATCTCATCCCGGAGATGGAGATTTCGGAAAACTTGTTCTTGGAATGTCCGGAACGGGAAGCTGCATTTATGTCCCCGAAACTATGTATGAACAGGCAAAAGAATTAATGGAGGCTGAACCTGATGAACTATAAGGCAGAATACGAAAGATGGCTTGATTGCCCCTCTCTCAGCGAACGCGAGTGGAAAGAACTCAACGACATTAAAAACGATGAAAAAGAAATTGAAAACCGCTTTTTTGCTCCTCTTGATTTCGGCACCGCCGGTCTTCGAGGAACTATGAAGGTTGGTCTTCATCAGATGAACATCCATATCATCCGTCATGCAACCCAGGCTTTTGCCAACGTTATTGCAGCAGAGGGTGATGAGGCAAAGGCAAAGGGCGTTGTTGTTTGCTATGACTCCCGTATCAACAGCGAGGTGTTTGCACGCGAGGCAGCCTCTGTTATGGCAGCAAACGGAATTTATGTCCGTATTTTTGATGCACTCCGTCCCACTCCTGAACTGAGTTTTGCAATCAGATACTACGGCGCTGCAGCAGGTCTCAACATCACCGCAAGCCACAACCCCAAGGAATATAATGGCTATAAGGTATACTGGTCCGACGGCGCACAGCTGCCTCCCAGACAGGCTTCTGAAATTGCAAAGCAGATGTCTGAAATCGATATATTCAATGGCTTTAAGTCTGTTGATTTTGATGAGGCTGTTGCAGCAGGCAATATCGAAATTCTCGGTGCGGAAACTGACGAGGCGTTCCTTGCCCGCGTTCTTGGCCAGGCTATAGACAAAGAGGTTGTCAAGCGTGTTGCTGATAAGTTCCACATTGTCTATACTCCTTTCCACGGAACCGGCCATAAACTTGTTCCTGAAGCTCTTACCAGACTGGGTATCAAGCATATTAACTGCGTCCCCGAACAGATGGTCATTGATGGAGCTTTCCCCACTGTAGCTAGCCCCAACCCCGAAAATCCCGAAGGTTTTTATCTTGCAATTGATCTTGCAAAAGAGGTCAACAGCGATATAATCATAGGCACTGACCCCGATGCCGACAGAATTGGTGTTATGGTTCGTCAGAGCGAAACCGGCGAATATGTTGCAATCAGCGGCAATCAGCTGGGCGTTCTGCTTCTTGACTATGTTATCAACGCAAAGCTTCGTACCGGCACCATGCCCGCAAATCCTGCTGCTCTTAAGACCATTGTTACCACTGAGATGGCAAAGGAAGTCTGTGAGCGCAACGGCGTATACACAGTTGATACCTTCACCGGCTTTAAGTTCATGGCTGAGAAGATTGCTGAGTGGGAAGCCGCTGGAAGCTATGAGTGCATCTTTGCTTACGAAGAGAGCTATGGCTATTTTATGGGTGATTATGTCCGTGATAAGGATGCCGTTACCGCTTCCATGATGGTTGCTGAGATGGCTGCATACTACTATGAAAAGGGCATGAGCCTTAAGGATGCGCTTGACGGACTTTATGAGAAGTACGGCAACTTTGCAGAAAAAACTCTCAACCTTGTTATGCCCGGACTTGACGGTCTCCAGAAGATGGCAGCGCTTATGGCAAGACTTCGTGCTGAGCCTCTTGCAGAAATTGCAGGTGTTCCCGTTGTTAAGATGCGCGACTACCAGAGCGGTGACCTCTCTGTTAGTGGTCTTGGTGTAGTTGGTAAGACCCATATTTCCGGCAGCAATGTTCTCTATTTTGAACTTGCTGATGGTAGTAGCTTCATTGTTCGTCCCTCCGGCACAGAGCCCAAGGTTAAGGTTTATCTCCTCGTTCGCGATGAATCTCAGGATAAGTGCGCTGAAAAAATCGCAAAATATACTGAATTCGCCGAAACTCTCAAAAACTGATTTGTATAAGTTAAAAGCTCCCGAATCTATGGATTCGGGAGCTTGTTTATCAGCCTCTGGGCTTGAATATTGAAATAACTTTGTCTACGAAAGTTCTTACTTCTTCTACAACAACTTTAATTTTCTGGGTTATACCGCTGATTTTTTCTGAAGTCTCGGCAAGCTTCTTTGCGGTGTTCTGAACATACTCTACTTTTTCTCTGAGTTCATCACTGTTCATTTTCTCGAAGGATCTGCAAAGGGAAATAAGCTGATTGTATTGTGTTTCAGTGAGAGCAACATTATATTGCTGGGCTATGGATTTGATCTGCTCGCGAAGCTGCTCATCGCTCATGTTCTTGGTTTCATCAAGTATAAGCTTGAGCTGGGTAACGATTTCTGTTGCGTCGTAGTTTCCGATTTCCTCAGCAAGCTCACCAGTGATAACAAGCTCCTGAGTGCCCATAAGCTTGACGGCTTCATCAATTTTTTCACCGGTAATGTCTTCGTATGCCTTGTAAATTCCGGTCATTGCTGCAGTGCCGGAAACGGGGAAGGGGGCAGCAACGATTATCTTAGCGTCATATATACCGGCTGTAACAAGAGCATTAACAAACATTTCCTGAGTGCACCAGCTGATATTCTGGGTTGCAATCTGAAGGCCTTCGCCTTCTGCAAGGACTTCGATATATACGCATGATATAGAGTTTGTTCCTATAAGTGAGCTCTCAACGAAGCCTTCAAGATAACTGCGCTCTTCCGCATTTGTCACGGTAAGCTCTTTAACATCTCCGCGATTTACACCGAACATTGAATAAACAGCGTTAATCTGATCCTCGCTGAGGTTTGCGCCTATAGCAGCTCTTGCTTCTCCTGCCTTAGCCTTGTCGGCAAAGGCGCTGCCGAAAGAGCATAGAATCACAAAGCATAGAACAAAAGAAATTATTTTTTTCATATATGAAGTTCCTTTCAGAAATAATATATTGGGTCACGAGTGCATAGTATACCTCAATTACATACTTTTTGTAAACAAAAAATAAGCAGCAAAATATTGCTGCTTATTTTTTAATGATTTGATACGTCAATTTCGCCTGATACTATTTTTTTATAATCCTCATAGTTTGCCCTAAGCAAATTAGGCGTATCAAGTCCATAGGGACATTTTTTTAAGCATTGTCCGCAATTTATGCAATTTTCAATCTTTGCCATTTCTTCATGCCACTGTGTGGTCAAAAATTGCTGGTGAGGAGAGCGGCGTATCATTAGACTCATTCTTGCGGCCTGACGTATATTTATATCTGCGGGGCAGGGCATACAATAACCGCAGCTTCGGCAAAAGCCACCCTTAAGTTCTTCTTTGTCAATGATCATCTGTTTGCGCATTTCATCTGTTATTTCAGGCTGGATTTCCATATAGCTTAAAAATTCATCAAGCTCATATTCATGCTGCACACCCCAGATGGGTATTACATTGTCAAAATCAAGCATAAAGGAAAAGGCTGCGGCTGAATTTGTAATAAGACCGCCGGCAAGACCCTTCATTGCAATATAGCCCATATTTGCCTTTGCGCATTTTGCAACGAGTTCCATCTCTTCTTCGCCCGTAAGGTAAGACAGAGGAAACTGAAGGGTTTCATACATTCCTGAATCCACGCACTCATGGGCAACGTGAAGAAGATGACTTGTCAGACCTATGTGCCTGATTTTGCCTTGGGCTTTTGCCTCAAGCATACATTCATACATCCCACTGCCGTCGCCGGGAAGAAAGCATTGGGGAGGATTATGGAACTGATAGATATCTATGTAATCAGTTTTCATCAGCGTCAAAGAGCTGTCGAGATCTCGCCAAAATTCTTCGGGTGTAAGAGCAGGTGTTTTAGTTGCAATATAAATTTTATCTCTTATACCCATTTCCCCAAAGGCGATACCGATTTTTTCTTCGCTGTCAGTATATACTCGGGCGGTATCAAAGAAAGTCATTCCGCCTTCGTAGGCTTTTCTGAGAAGCTTGACAGCAACTTCGGTGGTGTCTCTTTGTATTGGAAGAGCGCCAAAGCCATTCTGCGGCGTAATGATGCCCGTGCTTCCAAGTGTAATATGCTTCATGTCAGCAACTCCCTTCGAGTTATAGATAAATTTAATCACTTAACAAACTATATGTCAAACAAGAATAGCAACAAAGTAATAAAACTGCCCGACAAAATCGGGCAGTTTTATCTTAAAATATGCTTAAATATCTTTCGCCCGTATCCGGGAGAAGCGCTACAATGGTTTTGCCATTGTTTTCGGAGCGTTTTCCGAGCTCTGCGGCCACCCAGAGAGCAGCACCGGAGGAAACTCCGCAAAGCAGGCCGTCGGTTTTGGCAAGAGTTTTCATGGTGCTAAGCGCATTCTCGTCACTGCAGCAGATTATTTCGTCATAAATATTTGTGTCGAGAACTTCAGGAATAAAGTTAGCGCCTATTCCCTGAATTGCGTGGGGAGCAGCCTTGCCTTTAGAAAGAAGGGGGGAAGCCGCGGGCTCAACGGCTATAACCTTGATATGAGGATTTTTCTCTTTAAGGTATCTGCCTGTTCCGCTTATTGTGCCGCCCGTGCCTACAGTGGAGACAAAAATATCAATATTTCCTTCGCAATCCTCCCAGATTTCGGGGCCCGTTCCATAATAATGGGCAAGAGGATTATTGGGGTTTTCAAACTGACCTGCAATGATGCTTCCCGGATTTTGTGCCTTGATTTCCTCGGCTTTCGCTATGCAGCCGCTCATTCCTTCTGCTCCAGGGGTGAGAAAAACCTCTGCACCATAAGCGGAAATTAGGCTGATTCGCTCGCGACTCATACTGTCGGGCATAATAATGCAGCAGCTATAGCCTAAAACAGCTGCGCAAGCTGCGAGACCGATACCGGTGTTGCCGCTTGTAGGCTCTATAATAAGACCTCCGGGGGAAAGAATCCCCTCTGCTTCTGCCGCTTTAATCATAGAAATTGCAACGCGATCTTTTGCGCTCCCTGCAGGGTTGAAGCGTTCCAGCTTTGCGATGATACGAGCTTGGCAATCGAAATGCCTCTCTATGCCGCCAAGTCTAACGGCAGGGGTTTTGCCTATAAGTTCTGTTATATCGGAATATATCATAAAAATCAGGCCTTATAAGAAATTACATAGAAGTTAATATAGCTCCAGATGAGAAGAGCAATTGCGATGGGAATATAATCCATAATTACAAGAATGGTGCCGAGGATTACAAGCATAATTACACCGTATATTGCGGTGAATTTGATTGCTGCTTTGTTTTCAAGTGCACATCCTTTAACTTTGAAGCGATAAACGAAAACAGGTACAGTGTATATGAGTATGGCAATGATTGCGATAAGGAAGAACTTTTCGCCGTAAGTGAGTTTCTGAGTATTTTCGGTGTTTACAATGAGGGAATAATCCTTCTGGCTTGCTGCAGTACTGTCAGTTTCGGGAGCAGCAGAGGGAATGGGAACTTCCTCAGTAACAACAATTATATCGAAGATATCTTCAAGCTTGAGGTCGGCGAATTTATCGGTATATATAATCTCTGCAGCTTCAAGATTTTTGCTGAATTCACTGTCAAAGTTGCCGGAGGCGGCGAGGAAACGGAAGGACATACCTTCCTCATAGATTGCATCGGCCTCAATGGGAAGGCGCATGATTATATGATAGCCGTAGGGAGACTCGATAATTTCGGAAATTTCATAGTTATCAAGTGCTTTGGTGCCGTTTTCAAATTCGGTAACCATCTCACCGGGTCCAAAGTAATAGCCATCGGGATTGGCGATAAGACCGCCGTCCTCGCTAAGTTCATTCATAAGCGAATCAAATCTTGCGAGTCTTTCTTCGGTATTGTCGATTGCCCTGAGCTCAGCAAGAGTGCTTTCTGCAGCAGCAAGCTTTTCTGCCTTTGCAGCCTCGTCAAGAGGCATATTCTGGGAATCAAGGGTGAGGAAGAGGATATGCTTTGAATGGAGAATTCCGTTGGAATCGATGAATTTATAAACCTCTTCATCGCTTATATCAGCGCCGTCCACTCCATAGCTGTTGACAAAAATATTTCTGTAGTGGTACTGCGCTGCAATTATGTAGCGATAATATTCCTCGTCCATGTAGGTTTCCTTAAGGAAATCCTCGAAACTCTCAACTCCATTGGCCTCGTAATATTCAGCATCGGATTTATAGGCAAGGTCAATGCCTTCGATATCTTCTTCGCTGAGTTCAAGACCAAGACGCTTAGCTTCCTCGGTAACAAAAGCATATCTGGAGCTTATCAGTTCTGCATATGCCTTGAAGCTTTCTTCCATAGTGCCGCTACCGTCAGCTGCAGGAGCATCCCATGTGTCCATTGCACCGTAGTACATTTCGTACTGCATAACGATGTTATAAAGCCAGCTGAAATATTCCTTCCAGGTAACCTCAACGCCATTAACAGT
Source organism: Oscillospiraceae bacterium (assembly GCA_045638085.1). Lineage (GTDB taxonomy): Bacteria > Bacillota > Clostridia > Oscillospirales > Oscillospiraceae > SIG459. The sequence goes on along the minus strand of JAZUAQ010000163.1, from coordinate 6,409 downwards.
GAAGACAACATCTTCGGGGGAGAAGCTTTCGTATGCGCTGTGGTAGTCATAGGTCTCGTGTTCAACAATCTGAACATCAGGAGAAGAAGCCATAACGCTCATCGAGAAGGAAAAAGCAATTATAATTACAAGAATGAAAGATATAATTTTTTTGTTCATAAATATCTCCTTAACATATCTTTATTAAGACAAGCTGTATAATAACATTATTTTGATTTTGAGGCAAGAAATATTATGGGGGCAAAATAACTGTTAACAATTTAGATATAATAAACTTACAAAATCTTTACAATTTCTATACTTGAGCATAGCACATAATAATAGTATAATACGTGAGTAATGGAGGTGATAATCCGTGGCTAAAAAATTGATGCTTATAGTGAATCCCAATGCGGGAAAAAGTCAGTATAAGTCCATTATGTCTGAGGTGCTCAATGAATTTTGTGCTGCGGATATTATTCCAACTGTATTTTTCAGTAGATATCCGGGCCACATACCGGATCTTGTTGCTGAGCATGGGCTTAATTTTGATATTGTTGTCTGTATTGGCGGAGATGGCACTTTAAGCGAAACTGCCTTCGGCATGATGAAACTTCCTGAAAAGCGTCCCATCGGTTATATACCCATGGGTACCGCCAACGATGTAGCTCGCACATTGGGGCTTGACCATAAGCAACCTCTCGAATGCGCAAGAAGAATCATTGAGGGCGAAGCAGTGTCCATTGATATTGGTCATTTTGGTGCTGATAAATATTTTGCCTATATAGCTGCATTTGGCGCATTTACCGATGTTAGTTATGCTACTCCTCAGGAAGCAAAACAGACCCTTGGTCATCTTGCATATACATTGGAAGGAATTAAGCAGATTCCCAAGCTTAGCGGACATCATGCGGTGATAGAGTATGATGACGGGGTTATTAGCGATAATTTTATATTCGGCGCTATAACAAACGCAACCTCCGTTGCTGGCTTTCTGAAGCTTGACAGCAGTAATGTCTCTTTGTCAGATGGACTTTTTGAAGTGCTGCTTATAAAGACTCCTCAGGCGATTAAAGACCTGAACGATATAATCACAAGCGTTTTAAGCAATAACTTTAACAAAAACAGCGTTATCTTTCTTAAAAGCAAGGAGATTCGTATTATGTTCGATGAACCCGTTGCCTGGACCAGAGACGGTGAAGACGGCGGATTCCATCAGGATGTCCTAATTTTTAACTGCAGTCCTGGAATCGATATATTGCTATAAAAAAGACCGGTTAAAAACCGGTCTTTTTTTAAAAGAGTTTAGCGGGGTACTCGCCTTCGAGATGTCGCTCTTTAATCTTTACTTTGGCCTCTTCAAGGTCCTCGCGATATGTTATTCCAAACCATTTTTCAACAGTCGGCAATGCGGATACATTCAATATTCCTGAAGTCATAAGCGCATCCACCATTATGGGGAGAACACATTCGCTGCGGTTATCGTTGGGAGAAAGCGTAATAATGAAATCCTTTAGATAATCAAGCATATAGGGTACAGTGTTCTTACTGAAGGCCCACATATTCATTGAAACTGGAGTTTCTGAATCCAATACCCGAACGGTGTCACCCAGAGATTCATAAATTAAACCATCATCGCCAGTTTTGATTTTATAGGCCTCATAAATGCCCTGTAGCATTTCATTTTCAACACGACAAAGCCCGCGGGTTACAGTGCCATTTATACTCAACGTTTTATTGAGGGAATAGGTTATAAGTGTTGCGTTGGAGTTTGCATCGAAATTATCCATTGCTTTGCTGAGCGCATCGAACGCAGTTCTTCCATAAAAATCATCTGCGTTAATAACAGCAAAATCGCTGTCCAGAAATTCCCTTGCGCTCATTAATGCATGAACCGTTCCAAGAGGTTTTGTCCGATTTCCTGATATTTCAATTCCGTCAATGGGTCTGAAATCCTGATATGCGATAGAAAATTCGATCTGGGGATTGGAGGAACTCATTTTTTCAACGATTGGAAAAACAATGTTTTCCAGACCTTGTTTAATGATAATTACTATCTTATCAAATCCGGATTTGATGGAATCATATACTGAATATTGAAAAAGAACCTCGTTTGAGGGGCCGATGCCGACAACCTGTTTGTCACCGCCATATCTTGAACCAAGACCCGCAGCCATTACTACCATGATTTTTGACATTATAAAGCGCCCCTTTCATAAATTGTTTAATTATATTATAGGAGATATCGTTTCGAAAGGCAATAAAATAATTTATCTTTGACAAGCATTGTCTAATATATTTATATAAAACCGCATGTTGGAGGTAGATAATGCTTTCTGCAACGTTTATGCTTCTTTTCAGTAATGCACTTTTAGCGCTTCATCTTGGAAACGGAAGCGGAAATTCCTTTCCGAAGCCCCTAAAGAACGAGGATGAGAAAAGATATATAGACGAATGGGTTACAAAAGGCGACATTGCTTCAAGAAATAAGCTTATTGAACACAATTTGCGTTTAGTTGCCCATATTATAAAAAAATACTATGCTCAGGGCTCCGATACCGATGATTTGATTTCTATAGGAACAATCGGGTTGATAAAAGGAGTAAGCAGTTATAAGCCCGATAAAAAAGTAAAGCTTACAACATATTGCAGCAGATGTATAGAAAATGAAGTTCTAATGCATTTTAGAAGTATTAAGAAAACATCTGGTGAGCTCAGTTTGTCCGATGCAATAGATTATGACAGTGACGGTAGCGGACTTTCGCTGATAGATGTTTTATCAAGCGATGATGATCTGTTTGAAAACCTCAGCACAATCGAAACATGCAAACAACTGATTAACTATATTGACACTGCTCTTGATCCACGTGAAGCGGAAATAATAAAATTACGCTATGGATTTTATAACAATGAGCCAAAAACTCAGCGCGAAGTGGCATCAATTTGCAATATTAGCAGAAGCTATGTGTCCCGAATAGAGAAAAAAGCAATTGATAAACTAAGGAATATTATCGAATGTTGAGAAGATTCATTATATGTTCATAAATTTATGATATGATACAATGAAGATACATAGAGGCTCTATTATACTTTCGGAGTGATATATATGATAAAAATTCTTATTGTTGACGACGAAAAACCCATAAACGACCTTATAGAAATGAATCTCAGTGAAGCCGGCTATAACTGCACCTGTGTCTATGACGGTATTGCCGCCTGCGATTGCATTGAAAACGAGCGTTTTGATCTTGTACTTCTCGATATTATGCTTCCCGGTGCCGATGGTTATGAAGTTCTTGACTATATTAAGCCTCTTAATATTCCCGTCATATTCCTGACCGCAAAAGGAAGCACGGAAGATAAGGTAAAGGGACTTAAGCTTGGTGCCGATGACTATCTCACCAAGCCATTTGAGATTGTTGAATTACTTGCAAGAGTTGAAAGCATTCTCAGACGTGCCGGAAAAACCCAGACTGAAATTGAAGTAGGGGATATCATTATCGATACACGCTCCCGCTCCGTTCGCCGCGGAAGCAGGGAAATAGCCCTTACCATGAAAGAGTTCGAACTCCTTTTGCTGTTTGCAAGAAACAAAAATATCGCTCTTTTCAGAGAGACCCTTTATGAAAATGTATGGGGAAGCGATTTTATGGGCGATAGCAGAACTGTTGATCTTCATGTGCAGAGATTGAGAAAGAAACTCCACTGGGAAGACAAAATTAAGGCAATATACAAGGTAGGATACCGCCTGGAGGTATAAGGCTCATATGAAAAAATCCCTAAAGACATTTTTTTCTGCAGCAATAGTTATAATGGCGGTTCTTTGCATCGGCGCATGTATAGTTGTCAACGATAATCCAGATGCAGTTAATCTTTACGGCATATACATACTTTTTCTTATAGCTGCAACCTGCGTCGGAAGCCTTATTGTAACCTTTCTGGTTTGGTATTTCACCGATAAGGATAATCATGAAATACGCACAAGCAGGGCGCGTATCAGAGAATTGGAGCAGTCTATCAGCAATCTTGAGGGTGTGGCCAACAGAAGAGAGGAGTTTATTGCAAGCTTTGCTCATGAGCTAAAAACGCCCCTCACAGCTATTATTGGCTATGCGGATATGCTTCGAAGCAAGGAAATGAACCCCAAAACACGATTTACTGCAGCAGGTTATATTTTTTCAGAAGGAAAAAGACTTGAAGCCCTTTCTCTGAAGCTTATGGATATAATTGTTGCAGGCAAGCAGGGCTTTGAACTTAAACAATTCGAAGTAGGCTATTTCATCCGCTCCATCGCCGCTGTAACTGTCCCTTCTTTATCTGCAGACGGTATGACCCTCGATATGCGCTGGGAACCCGGTGAGATTAAGGTAGAACCGGACTTATTCAAAACCCTTATGATTAACCTCGTTGATAACGCCCGCAAAGCCAGCAAGAAAAATGACACCATAGAGCTTTACGGTAAAGCTGAAAACGACGGTTATGCGCTTTATGTGAAGGATCACGGCCGCGGCATGAAAAAAGAAGAACTCAGTAAAATTACAGAGCCCTTTTATATGATAGATAAGTCCAGATCCCGTGCTCAGAATGGTGCCGGACTTGGCCTAGCACTTTGCCAGCGTATTGCTGAACTTCATAACACCAAACTTGAATATGAAAGCATCCTGGGCGAAGGCACAACCGTACGCATTTTCCTTAAAGAGGAGAAGTAAAAATGATAGCAAAATTAAAAAAGTTCAGAGATTCTCTCTCTGAAAAAACAAAAAAGTATGTATATATCGGCACAGCTCTTCTGGTGTTTCTTATCAGCTGCTTTCTTCCTCTTGCATTCAGTGGTGGAACGGATGTAAACTCTTCAAATGAAAGTGAAAAAGCCGCACTTTTTGTTAAATATATAAATAACGAAAAGTATGTTAAGTCTAAAGTTGATGCTAAACCCAGCAATGCTAAAATTAAGTTTTGCGAAGAGATTTTCAACGAAATTCTCTCAGTAGGATTAATAGACTCATCTCCCAGAAAAACCGTAAGTGAAGGATATGAGTTTATAAATGTTTCCTATGAGGGCGAAAGCATTGAACTTTGCAGAATGTGGCTTCAGGATCAGGGCGACTGGACCAACTGGATTGATGTTTATATCGATGCGAATTCCGGTTTTATCTATTACTTATATATAAGCGGCATATGTATTTATAACAACGCTGATTATCTTAAAGCCTTCGAAGTTGCTCCTGATTGCAAAAATATAGCAACATATATTTCGGAAAAATACGGATATAACCTTGAAATCGTAAATTGGTCAGGAAAAAGTGAGGACAGCGCAAAAGTCTTTATGCGTCTCGGTGGAGAAGCCCTTGTGTGGGGTATCAATTGCTCTTACCATCCCGGTTCTTTGATAGATATTAAGATATCTGTTGCATAACGACCACAAAAGTGGGTCATTTCGCTTAAAAATATTTGCTTTTTACTGTCACTGTGGAGAAAAGCTTGCATTTTTTCATAAATTGTGATATTATACCGCGCGTTGGAATTTAAATGAGCCCAATTTAAGCTAATTTCTATGAAAGGAGGTACTTAATATGAGAAAACATAAGTGGCGAATCTTGCTTCTTGTTCTTGTTGTCATATTGCTTTCAATCATAAGCTCCAGAGTATCTCCGTCTCTTCCTGTACCCGAAGATACATCTATAAGCGCTCCCGGCAACATCAGTAATCCTGCCGTGACTCCTTCTGTACCCGATGATGTTACCATTCCTGAGGTTAGTCCTTCCGCCGAGCCTGATGAACCTGCCGGACCTAAGTATGACTTGCCTGATCTTTCCATTCATGAATGGAATCTCAAGCTTGTAAACAATAAGAACATTCTCTCCGAGTCTTTTACTCCCGATGTCAGCGAAATTATGAACGGTCAGTATTTCGACTCCCGAGCTGTTGATGCACTGAACGCTCTTATCCAAGGCGCTGCAAAAAACGGCTACAGTTCCTATGTCAGCACCGCTTACAGACCTTATTCCACTCAGGCATACATATTCTTCGGCAAAGCCAGCCAAATAGCATGGGGCGGCGAGGTTGAATATGCAGAAGCCGAGGTTATGGCAAGAGAACTTGTTGCATATCCCGGCACAAGCGAACATCAGCTGGGACTTGCTGTTGATATTGTTGATTCCTCTGAGACATATCTTGTCGCAGAAGACGTTGAGAACATGCCTCTTCTTCTGTGGCTTAAGGAACACTGCCATGAATATGGTTTTATACTAAGATATCCCAAGGATAAAGAGGAGATCACCGGTTGGTATGAACCCTGGCATTTCCGTTATGTCGGACTTGATGCTGCCAAATTTATGGCTGAAAACAATCTTTGCCTTGAGGAATTCGTTGAACTTTATTTACCCAATCAATCTTAAACATCTTGTCAGGCGCACAAAGTCGGATCGTA
>JAZUAQ010000162.1:0-13486 GCA_045638085.1 Oscillospiraceae bacterium | reverse complement strand
CCAGCGCCAAAAATACTTGTCTGGAGACGGACCGGGAAAATAGGGCGGCGCCAACACAAATGAGAAAAGGACAGGCTTTTGCCTGTCCTTTTTGTTTTTATGGTTTTTATTATGAAAAGGGCGGACACATCGGTCCGCCCCTACTATTCTATATTCTGTTTGGGTAATTTTCCCATTTGTTTGCCCTGCTTTTAGGGTGGCGGCTTTGGATTGCAAGCTCTTCTGTTGCCCTTGCATCAAGCCATTCCTCCAGGCATAGTCCGCTTTCATATATGTCCTTGGCGGATTCCTTGCCCACATAGCGATAGTGCCATGGCTCATATATAATTCCTGTTATCTCGCTCTTGTCAATGGGATATCGGAGGATGAAGCCAAAGCGCCAGGAGTTTTCCATAAGCCATTTCTGGGTTGGCGTATCGGCCTGAGTTTCATCCAGATATCCGTGGTTTGCGTCTACTATATCAACAGCAAGCCCCAGCTGGTGCTCGCTTGTGCCGGGATAGGCAACGCTGCGTATGGCCTCTGCATGGGCGAGGGAAGGATCAGTCCCCGCCTTAATTAGCCTGCGCACCTTATTTTGATAAAGTTCCATCTGCTTATAGTAGCCTCGATAAGCAGATACTATGTAGGGGGCTCCGCCTTCTTCGCGGCAGGCTCGTATAAGATCTACGAAGTCGCCCATGGCTCGTCTGTCCAGGCTGAACTCCTCTGTGTAGGGGGTAAGAATCGGGTAATAGTACTTGTCGAGCTCATTCCACTTGTTGACAAGGATGAGCAAATCAGCTTCTCTGAGGGGGTTGCTGTTGCCTGATGAGGAACTATATGAATTATCTTCTGTTATATAATCCGCGCCGCAGCCGCCGAGAAATATGCTCATAATCAAGAGGAAAATTATCGGCAGAATACGGAGAGAGTGTGAAGGTTTTCTGTGCATATCAACATCTCCTGATATTGATATTATACGGGGAAAACGCTCCAAAGTCACGGATTTTCGATGGGATTTCAGTATTTTATTATGTAGGGAACGGTTTTGTGCTGTGTGCTTCAGGTTGTCTGACAAGGGCCGTGGATTTTGTGAAGCGAAAGGATTTAGGGATTGAATTATCAGCGGATTTCGTATGTGCCTCCGGCGGGTAACTTTCCGTATCGACGGAAAGTCACCAAAGGGCGACCGGGGGCTGCGGCCCCCTGGCCCCCGAGGGGATTTCAAGAACGCTCCGCTTTTATTGGAGGGCGCCGTCAAGCGGCGATGGTCCGGCGGCTGGCTTCGCAACGCCGCCTGCTGCGGAGGAAAATTTTTGAGATGTTTACCAAGTGCGGTGCATTACGAGGAGAAATCCCGGTGGCGCCGAGCAGGTGCCTCGAGGCAGCAGCGGCCAAGCGGAAGTCGAGGGAAGCACGCTAAGGTTTAGGTTTTGATTATGTGGCAGAATATATTTCCTGCCTCAGCACTTGGGGAGTTTCCAAGGAGGGGCATTGTGCGCCCCTCTTTGGTGGACTTTTCTTTCCATATTCTTTTCGGCCACGCGAAAAGAATATGGCCGTCGGAGATAATTTCGTGCCAAACAACTTCCCTCCTCGCGGCATAGCCGCTGCGCACCGGTGGCTAAAAATATGCCACCGGCATATTTTCTTAACGCCCCGACGTCGGAGACAAAACCTCTCCGTCGCGGCTTGCGCCGCGCCACCTCCCCTATTAGGGGAGGCTCATTCCATCCCTCCGCCCCACATTCGTTCGGCAGCTCCCTTTACATAAGGGAGGCTTAAAATATAAAATCGGGCAGTTCATAAACTGCCCGCTTTTTCTTATATACATATTAATATATTACTTACACACGCTCATAGACCATAAAGCGGTATTTGATACCCTCGTGGTCTTTTTCCTCTCCTGCGTCTGTGATGCGCCAGCTTTCATCGGCGTCCAGATTATGGAAAAAGGCATCGGACTGGGGAAGAGCTTCCACCTTGGTCACATAAACTTTATCCACATAGGGCATAAACTGTTTATAGACACTTTCACCGCCTATGCAAAGGCATCGGGCGGTTTTTTCGGCCTCAGCAAGAGCCTCTTCAACGCTGTGAACAACAATAGCGCCTTCAATCTCCATATTCTGAGAAGTGAGAACGATGTTGACACGGTTCTTGAGAGGTTTGCCGCCGGGGAAGTCGGCGAGGGTGCGGCGGCCGACTATAACAGCCGCATCGGCGGTTACATTGCGGAAATGCTTTCTGTCCTCGGGGACAACAACGGGCTGAGTGCCGCAGCAGCCAATGCCCCAGTCGGAGTAAACAGCTACAATTGCTTCCATCATACTGCCACCGGAATTGTCGCGGTGAAGGGATGGAACTCATAGCCCTCCAGCTTGAAACTATCGCGGGTGAACTCATAGAAGTCCTTGACCTCGCTATCGAGAGTCATTTTGGGTGCAGGGAGGGGAGCATTTTTAATCATTTCCTCAATGATGGGGACATGGCGGTCATAGATATGTGCGTCGGCGATAACGTGGACAAGCTCGCCTGCCTCAAGACCTGCAACCTGAGCCATCATCATGGTGAGCATGGCATACTGAACAACATTCCAGTTGTTTGCGGCCAGCATATCCTGACTTCTCTGGTTGAGGATGGCGTTGAGGGTATTGCCGCTGACATTGAAGGTCATAGAGTAAGCGCAGGGATAAAGAGCCATCTGGCTGAGATCGGCAAAGTTATAGATGTTGGTCATAATGCGGCGGCTGGCGGGGTTATTTTTCAGGTCATAGATAACTCTGTCCACCTGATCCATATCGCCCTCTTTATAGTGGTGCTTTACGCCCAGCTGATAGCCGTAGGCCTTGCCGATGCTGCCGTTTTCGTCTGCCCATTCGTCCCAGATATGGCCGCGGAGCTCATTGATATTGTTGCTCTTCTTCTGCCAGATCCAAAGAAGCTCGTCCAGACTGGTTTTCCAGTAGGTGCGGCGGATGGTAAGGATAGGGAATTCTTCCTTCAGGTTATAGCGGTTGACAATGCCGAATTTCTTGACAGTGTGGGCGGGGGTGCCATCCTCCCAACGGGGGCGGACATCCAGATCGGTGTCCCAAACGCCGTTTTCAAGAATATCTTTGCAATTTTGGATGAATATTTCGTCTGCGCGGCTCATAGTTTAGCCTCCATATCAGTTTTGTGGCTCGCCCAATTTGGCGAGGATAGCTTGGAAGTAATCGGGCAAATCCGTTCGGAGATGCACCTGCTCTTCCGTGCGGGGGTGGATGAACTTCAGCTCTCTTGCGTGGAGGCACTGTCCTTCAAGTCCCTTCTCCGCTCTTTTGCGGCCGTAGACCATATCTCCAAGGAGGGGATGACCCAGTTTTTCCATATGGACTCTTATCTGATGGGTGCGTCCGGTTTCAAGACGGCAGCGGATATGGGTGAAGCCATTATAGCGGGTGATGACCTCATAGTGGGTGACGGCCTCTCTGCCGCCCCGTTCAACGATGGCCATACGCTTGCGATCCACGGGGTGTCTGCCGATAGGGGCATTCACTGTGCCTGAATCTTCGCGGATTCGTCCGTAGACTACGGCTTCATACACTCGGCTGAGGCTGTGGTCGCTGAGTTGGTCGGAGAGAAAGCGGTGGGAAAAATCGTTTTTCGCAACAATGAGAAGTCCTGAGGTATCCATATCAATGCGGTGGACAATTCCGGGACGCTTTTCGCCGCCAATGCCGCTGAGGCTGTCGCCGCAATGATACAAAAGGGCGTTTACAAGGGTGCCGTCACTGTGACCGGGGGCGGGATGGACAACCATTCCACGGGGCTTGTTGACAACGATGACATCATCGTCCTCAAAAACCACGTCGAGAGGGATGTTCTGAGCAACAAGCTCAACCTCTTCCGCCTGGGGAAGAGTCACGCTTACTTCATCACCCACGCAGCTTTTGTAATTTTTACGGACTATGGCGCCGTTTACAAGCACATCGCCCTGCTCAAGAAGGCGCTGGGCGGCAGAGCGGCTTAAGTTCTCCACATTACGCGCAAGGAGAGCGTCAATGCGCTCTCCTGCGGTATCAGCGATGAAACTGAAATTATTTATCATAAATCCTTGAACTCGGCAAGGATGTCATCGATATTGAAATCGAACTCATCAATATCAATGCTCTGGGATGCGGGTGCAGCAGGTGCTGCGGGCGCAGCCTTGGGAGCTGCGGGCGCGGGTGCGGCAGGAGCAACAGGTGCTGCGGGGGCAGCAGGAGCGGCCTTGGGAGCTGCGGGAGCAACTCTCACCTGAGGCTCAGCGCTGACAGAGGGATAGCTGACAGCGGGACGAACGGTTCTGGGAGCTTCGTAAACGCTCTCTTCTGCCTTGACGGGAGCAGCCTTGGCCACAGGGGGCTCGGGCTTAGTATACTCCATGGGGGGCTTTGCCTCGTTGGCAGCCTTTATCTGGCTGGCGCGGCGCTCCCACTCGGCAAAGGGATCGACAGGATCGACGTCATAGCTTTCAACCTTATGCTCGCGCTTGGGGAATTCGGGGATGGGAGTCTTCTTCTTGCCAAAGGGCAGCTCGAAGCCTGCCTTCTTGGCAGGAGCGGCCTTGGCAGCCTTCTTTGCGGGAGCAGCCTGCTCTTTCTCAGCCTTGGCGCCTGCCTTGGCGGGCTTTGCCTTGGGCTTTTCAAGCAGAGTGAAGATAACGAAGAGGACTGCACCTACGGTGATGTAGATGTCGGCAACGTTGAAAACAGGGAAGTTCATGAACTCAAACTCGATCATATCAACAACATAGCCGCAGATAAGGCGGTCGATGCAGTTGCCGATAGCACCGGCCATAACTATGACAGCCATCCAGCGTGCGCCGGGGGCGGAGATTATGTCGGTGATGAGAACATAAACGATGAGGGCGACAAACACAAGGCACAGAATGACAAAGAACCATCTTGCACCCTCAAGAATGGAGAAGGCGGCGCCGGTGTTGTGGATATTGGTGAACTGGATGAAGCCGGGGATGAACTCCTTGCTTCCGGTGTTCAGAACGATGTTTGCGGTGGCCCAATACTTGACCGCCTGATCAATGATGAGAGCTATGACAGCAACAATGGCGTACAGCATAGTTCTACCTCCTTATAGGGTATATTTCTATAAACTTTATTCCTCGATAGCGGCGACAACGGCTGCACAGCGCTTGCAAAGGCCGTCTTCATTAGCTTCCTCGGAGTGGACCCAGCAACGGGGGCACTTGGTTCCGGGAGCTTCGGCGGCAACTGCTGCGATGCCGGGGAAGTTGGCGCCGGCGGTGCTTGCGCCTTCGCCAACGGTGACCTTGCTGACGATGAAGAGCTCGGCAAGATTGAAGCCTTCCAGCTCCTTCAGAAGCTGAGCGCCTTCCTCGTTGAGGGCGGTGAGGGTGACCTGTGCTTCAAGGCTCTTGCCTATGAGCTTCTCGCCGCGGGCAGCTTCCAGAACGGCGTTCACGTCGCTACGGAGAGCGGCAAGCTTTTCCCACTTGGCCATCTCGTCTTCGCTGAGCGCATAAGCGGCGAAGGGCTTGTTCATCTCGTTGAAGAGAACGTTGCGGCCGTCATCGGAGTCGGCGTGTGCCATTGCCTGCCAGATTTCATCGCAGGTAAAGGCGAGGATGGGAGCCATGATCTTGGTGATGGTGTCAAGGATCAGGTGCATTGCGGTCTGGGCGCTGCGGCGGCTGAGGCCGTTGCGCTGGTCGCAATAGAGGCGGTCCTTGATAATGTCAAGGTAGAAGTTGCTCATTTCAACAACGCAGAAGTCGTTGATAGCGTGGGTGACGGCATTGAACTCATAGCCAACATAGGCCTTTTCGCACTTTTCAATAAGAGCATTGAGCTTGGTCATTGCCCACTTATCCAGAGGCAGCATATCCTCGGGAGAGACAAGGGCGTTGGGTTCAAAGCCGGCAAGGTTGCCCAGGCAGTAACGGGCGGTATTGCGGAACTTCAGATAGTTCTGGCTCAGCTGCTTGAAGATGGGATCGGAGCAGCGCATATCGGCATGGTAGTCGGCGCTTGCAGCCCAAAGACGGAGCAGGTCTGCGCCGTACTTCTTGATGATTTCGGCAGGATCCATACCGTTGCCAAGGCTCTTATGCATTGCGCGTCCCTGGCCGTCAACAGTCCAGCCGTGAGTCAGGCAGTGCTTGAAGGGAGCGCCCTTGCCCAGTGCGCCAACAGCGGTGAGCATAGAGCTCTGGAACCAACCGCGGTACTGGTCAAGACCTTCGATATATACGGTGCAGGGCCAGAAGTTCTGGTCGCGCTGCATGGAAGCAAAGTGGGAGGAGCCGGAGTCGAACCAACCGTCCAGAGTATCCTCTTCCTTGGTGAAGCCGTGGTCGCAGCCGCAGTGGGGGCACTTAAAGCCCTGGGGCAGGATCTCAGAAGCTTCCTTCAGGAACCAGGCGTTGGAGCCTTCCTCGCCGAAGAGATTGCTGACAGCGGTGATGGTCTCATCGTTGCAGATGGGCTTACCGCAGTCGGGGCAATAGAAAACGGGAATGGGCAGACCCCACTTGCGCTGACGGGAGATGCACCAGTCGCTGCGCTCGCGGATCATGCTCTTCATACGGTCGATACCCCATGCGGGGAACCATTCAACTTCGTCACAAGCTTCGATGGCGGCATCCTTGAATGCGTCAACGGAGCAGAACCACTGGGGAGTTGCACGGAAGATGATGGGGCCCTTGCAGCGCCAGCAGTGGGGATAGCTGTGGATAATGTCCTCGCTTGCCAGCAGAGCGCCGCTTTCGCGCATATCGGCAAGGATGACGGGGTTGGATTCTTCAGTCTTGAGACCGGCGTACTTGCCTGCGTACTCAGTGTGGCGGCCGCGGTCATCAACGGGGACAACCATGTCCATGCCGTATCTGCGGCAGGTCTGATAGTCGTCTGCGCCGAAGCCGGGTGCGGTGTGGACGCAGCCGGTACCGCTCTCGGTGGTGACATAGTCAGCATTGAGGAGGCGGCTGGTCTTGGGCAGGAAGGGGTGGTCAGCCAGCATATTCTCGAAGAATACACCGGGGTGGGTCTCAACTATCTCATAGGAAGAGATGCCAGCAACGCCCATAACCTTCTCAACAAGAGCCTCTGCCATGACATACATCTCGCCGTTTTCGGCCTTGACGATGGCATAGTTCACCTCGGGGTGGAGGGAGATGGCCAGGTTGCCGGGGAGGGTCCAGATGGTGGTGGTCCAGATGACGAAATAGAGCTTGCTCAGGTCGAGGTGAGAGAGCTTGCCAAGGTCATCGTTCATGGCGAACTTCACATAAACGGTGGTGCAGGGGTCGTCCTTATACTCGATTTCAGCCTCGGCAAGGGCGGTTTCGTCCTTGGGGCACCAGTAAACGGGCTTGAGGCCCTTATAGATATAACCCTTCTTATACATCTCGCCAAAGATTTTGACTTCTTCGGCCTCGAAGGAGGGGCTCATGGTGGTATAGGGATGCTCCCAGTCGGCAACAACACCCATGCGCTTGAAACCTTCCATCTGCTTTTCAACATACTTCTGGGCGTAAGCGGCGCAGGCGGAGCGGAAATCTGCCACGTTCATTGCCTTGTGGTTGAGCTTCTGCTCCTTGATGATTGCGCTTTCGATGGGCATACCGTGGTTATCCCAGCCGGGGATGTAGGGGGTATAGTAGCCGCGCATTGCATAGGAGCGGGTGATGAAGTCCTTGAGAGCCTTGTTCAGGGCGTGACCCATATGGAGGGAGCCGTTGGAGAAGGGAGGGCCGTCATGGAGAGAGAAGAGGGGCTTGCCCTCATTTTTCTTCAGCAGTTCGTTGTAGATATCATCCTTTTCCCAGCGCTCCAGCATGGCAGGCTCACGCATGGGAAGACCTGCGCGCATGGGGAAATCGGTCTGGGGAAGGTTCAGTGTTGCGTTAAAATCTTTAGACATTTCTTGTTTTCTCCCGGAAAAATTATCTGTATAGTGCGGAAAAGGCTCAGATAAAAGGTCTCCTTTTCAGCACAGAGACCAATATGCCGTTTTGGCATATTGGTCGTGTGGTCATATTGAGGCGGTTCGGTTATCAGTCGACGTCGTCAAAGCTGTCGAAAGAGAACTGAACGGTAGCGTCGCTGACAACGCCGAAAGCTCTGGTGGGAGCGGCGTCGAAAGCGGGCTGGGGAGCTGCGATGTCGGGAACGATGGTCTGCTCGGGAACATCGGCAACCTTGTTGACGGTCTCTTCGATGCTCTTTACGGTCTCGTGCATCTCGACAGGTGCAGCTGCGGGGGCAGCGGGAGCTGCCTTGGGAGTGGAAGCGAGAGCGGACTTAACGAAGTCAGCTTCGCCGATCTTGGCGAGGAAAGCGGTCTGCTTTGCGCAGATTGCGTTCATGCCTTCGATGAACTTGGCGCTTGCTGCCTTTGCGGCTGCAAGGCGCTTCTCCTCAGCGGCGACCTTCTCGGCGGCTGCGGAGGTGATTTCAAATGCCTCGGCCTCGGCCTCGGCGATGATGGCGGCGGCCTTCTCCTTTGCCTCGCTCTCGATCATAACACCGAGACGCTGGGCAGACATAACTGCGCCATTGAGAGCTTCTTCGCTCTTGCGATATTCATCAACCTTCTCAACAAGAACCTTCATCTTGCCCTTGAGAACGGCGTTCTCCTTCTGGAGAGCAGCAACTTCGTTGGCAAGTTCCTCCAGGAACTCGTCGATGCCGGCCATATCGTAGCCGCCGAACATTGCTTTTTCAAATGCTTTTTCTCTTATATCCTGCGGAGTGATCATATCTTAATATCCCCCAATTATGTAGATTTTAGTTTTTGTATTTATAGCAGCCTCACGAAGGAGGGTGATGCTCAGAAGTAGAAGCTGGTGCTTTCCAGCTCGTCCATCAGCTCGCCCATCAGATTGACGGAAGAAGGAGTGATGATATAGGTGTTTGCGCTGACTTTCTTGATTTTGCCGCCCATGGCATATGCCACGCCGGAAAGGAAGTCGATAAGGCGGCGGGCGGTGTCCTTAGGTGTGGTTTCAAGGTTCATCAGTACTGCGCGGCGATCGCGAAGATGGTCGGCAACCTCAACTGCAGCTTCGAAACGGTCGGGCTTTGCCAGAACCATCTGCATTGCGTTGTTGCTGCCTGCAAGGTTGACAACCTTGCCGCCGCCTTTATTATTGCCGGGACGTACAGGAGCGGGGATCTTGGACTCGTTTTCGGTCTTCTCTCCGCCGAAGGAGAATCCTGCAAAGGGATTCATCTTGGGCTTTTCCTGCTGAGGCTCTTCCTCGAATTCGTCGGCTTCGTCCAGAAAATCGTCCTCATCGTCATCATAAGGACGAGTCAGTCTTTTAAGTTCATCAAAGATTCCCATTTTCAACCTCCGCTGTGCTCAGTTGGCGTAATTTCTTGCGCCGAAAATGGCAGACCCGATACGCACCATGTTGGCGCCTTCGCTGACAGCTTCAAGATAATCATCGGTCATGCCCATGGACAGAAAGTCCATAGAAACATTATCGTATTTTTTGCCCGAATTGTCAATAAAAAGCTGCTTCATTCGGGCAAAATAAGCCCGGTTTTCTCCACAATTTTCCTGCACGGGAGGCACGCACATGAGACCCCTTACCCGCAGACCCTTGCATTGGGAGGCGAAGGCCAGCAAAGCGGGGAGAGCGAGGGGGTCTATGCCGCTTTTCTGCTCCTCGCCCGCTATGGAAATCTCAATGAGAACGTCCTGAACAATGCCCAAAGAGAGGGCGCGGCGGTCGATAAGGCGCAGCAGCTCCTCGCTGTCCACGCTCTGAATGAGATCCACCTTGCCCACGATTTTGTTTACTTTGTTTCTCTGCAGATGGCCGATGAAATGCTTGGGAGCGCCCTCATAGGCGGCAAGAGCATCCTTTTCCAGAAATTCCTGCACCTTGTTCTCACCGCAGGCATCAACACCCGCCTCGATTGCCTCGCGGACGCGGGAGGCATCGTTCATCTTTGTGGCGGCAACGAGGATAACGCCCTCGGGGCGGATTTCCTCTATGCGGCGGCGGATTTCGGCCACATTTTCTTTTATGCTCATATAATTATCTTCCCTTCATAAAGCTCCTCTCCCTCGGTTATGACCTTGTCCCCCTCCTGCAAGGCGGCAGCGCTGTCCGCTGCCCTTGCAAGGACAAAGCCCTCTCCGAAGAAGATGATTTCAATTTTCTTTTTCTCAAGCCGCCCTGCGGTGATTGCCCAGACGAAGTGTTCTTCCCCCGTCTGATGCACTGCCGAGGAGGGCAATGCCAGTCCGCTGAAGCGCTCTTTTATTATCTTTGCCTCCGCAACGCGCAGATCTGCATGACGACTTAGCTGCGTATCCATACGAAGGACAGCTATTTGCTTTTCCACAGTTTGAACAAGGCAGGGCAATTCTCCGAGGCCCAAGTCCAAAGTCAGGGTGCTGCCCTCTTCAAGCTCTATGCCTACGGGCAGCAAAAATACGAAATACCAGGCGTTTTCCGTGATGAGTCTGCCTCCGCTGCGGGAGGCAACTTCCTCGCTGCAAAGGCGGGAGAGGGTGGGCGCGTCAAGGCTTGGAATGTCCTCCGGTGAGAGATTGGCAAAGGCATCGCTTGTGCTGAAATATATGCCGGAGGCGGGGGCGAAG
Source organism: Oscillospiraceae bacterium (assembly GCA_045638085.1). Classification (GTDB taxonomy): domain Bacteria; phylum Bacillota; class Clostridia; order Oscillospirales; family Oscillospiraceae; genus SIG459. Next base: position 2,881 of record JAZUAQ010000162.1, on the reverse strand, counting down.
AAGCCTTCGCCCATGCTGTCTCCGCTGCCCAGACGCGCTCCCTCCTCCGCAAAGCCCTCTACGGGGGCTCTTTCGCTTCGGATTATTATGCCCTTTGCGGCAAACAAGCTCTCCACGCTTGCGGAGCTGACGCTTTCAAAGCGCTCTTCGCGGTTGAGCCTTCCCCCAAGCCCCGCCGCAAGATAGGCGGCAAGGCAAAGGAAAAGCAGCAGCGCTATGGCGCGGGAAAATGAGCCACTTCCATTGTCCCTCAATCTTCGTCGTCGCCCAGTTTCAGGTTTTTCATGGGAGAAATTGTGGAAATCGCGTGCTTATAAATCATCTGCTGACGACCGTCGCTATCCACCAAAACGGCAAAATTATCGAAGCCCTTACAAACGCCTTTGAGCTGGAAACCGTTCATAAGGAAAAGGGTGAGAGGGGCTTTTTCCCTCCTTGCGGCGCTGAGGAATGCGTCCTGGAAATTCTGTGATTTCTGCATTTTTGTCTCCTTCCCGCGGCTGGGGGTGTTGCCCTTTCTGCCGCGTATGTAGAATATTTTTTTGAGCTCTTTGATATTCTACACGCTGGAGCAGGGCAAAAGCTGTCGAAGAAAGGAGAGAAAATTATTTTGACCAGAGGTTAAGAATTTCGCCGATATGCTCCTCGGGGGAGGAGACGCCGTCCCGGTAAATCCAATGGATGCCGCTGTCGCGCCTCAGCCATGTAAGCTGGCGCTTTGCGTAGCGGCGGGATTCCTGCTTTATCTTGTCTATGGCCTCTTCGCGGCTGAGTCTGCCGGCGAAATAGGCGGCAACCTCCTTGTAGCCTATGGCTTGCATAGCGGTTGAGCCCTCCTCAAGTCCGCTGCGGAGAAGAGATTCAACCTCGTCGAAAAGACCCATATCCACCATTGCATCAACGCGGCGGTCGATGCGGCTGTAGAGAGTTTCGCGGTTTTCGTATGTGAGGGCGAAGCGGAGGCTTTCATAGCGCTTAGGCAGGGCGCGGGTGCGCTCATCGTGGGCGGTGATGGTCTCTCCGGTCAGGAGGTAGACCTCCATTGCGCGGGTGAGGCGTTTTTTATCGGAAGGATGGAGCTTTTCCGCCCTCTCGCTGTCAACAAGGCGCAGCTTTTCCCGAAATGCCTCGCCGCCAATGCTGTCGTATTCTGCGCCAAGTCTTTCGCGGAGCGCCTCGTCGGTTTCGGGGGCGGCGGCAAAATCCCTGCCGCTGAGGAGAGAGTCTATATAAAGTCCGGTGCCGCCTGCGATTATGGGCACTTTACCCCGGGCGAAAATATCCTCGCAGGCCTCGGCGGCCATGTCCACCCAGCGGGAGACGGAAAAATTCTCTTTCGGATCGGCAACATCCACCATATGATGGGCTATGCCCATGGTCTCCTCGGGAGTGACTTTGGCGGTGCCTATGTCCATGCCCTTATATATCTGCATGCTGTCTGCGGAGATAATCTCTCCGTTCAGGGCTTGGGCAAGGGCAACGCTGAGGGCGGTTTTGCCCGTGGCGGTGGGTCCCGTTATTACAATAACTTTTTTGATCATATTATCTCCTTGAACATGGGAAGAAATTGTGATATAATCCCCTCGCGACAAATCTATTATAAGGATGTGCAATAATTTGAAAGTAAAAATCACCGCTGACAGCGTATGCGACCTTTCCCCTGAGCAGAGAGAAAGATATGGCCTCAATGTGCTGCCCCTCTATGTAATGCTGGACGGCAAGGAGCATCGTGACGGCGTGGATATTATTCCCGAGGATATATATGCCCACGTTGCCGCAGGTGGCGACCTTGGCTCCACCGCAGCTCTCTCCGTTGCCGACTATCTGGAGTTCTTCAGCAAGGAACTTGAAGACTGCGATGCTCTTATCCACTTCCATATTTCCTCTTCCATGTCCTCCTGCTACCAGAACGCCTGCATAGCAGCAGAGGAAGTTGAAAATGTTTATCCCATCGACTCCGCCAACCTCTCCACCGGTATCGGTCTTCTTATCATCGATGCCTGCGAAATGGCAGAGCAGGGTATGGCTGCAGAAGAAATCGTTGCCGAAATCAATGCTCGCAGAAGCAAGGTTGAGGCAAGCTTCGTTGTGGACAGCGTAAACTATCTCCACAAGGGCGGACGCTGCTCCGCTGTTGCCGCTCTCGGCGCAAACCTGCTGGGTCTTAAGCCCTGCATTGAGGTCACCGACGGCGCCATGGGCGTCAGCAAGAAGTATCGCGGCAAGATTGCCAAGTGCCTCATTCAGTATGTCCGCGAGCGCCTTGAAGGCCGCGAGGACATCAAGCTCAACCGCATTTTCATCACCAACTCCGGCGAGTTCACCGAGGAAGAGCTGAAGGCTGTTGAAGAAGAGGTCAAAAAGTATCAGTCTTTCGGGGAGATTCTCTTCAGCCGCGCAGGCTGCACCGTTTCCAACCACTGCGGTCCCAAGACCCTTGGTATTCTCTTTGAGAGAAAGTAAACTGAAATTGCATCAAATTCCGGACGGATTCCCGTCCGGAATTTTTTGTTTTACGGGGGCGGAGTAAACCCCACCCTACGATGGTGCGGAAATATAACGAGGTGAAATCCCCGTGGCGCCGAACAGGCGCCTCGAGGCAGCAGCGTCCCGAGCGGAAAACGAGGGATGCACACTAAGGTTTAGGTTCCCATTATGTGGCACAACAGTTTTCCTTTTGCCGCAGTTAGGGAGTTTCCAAAGAGGGGCTTTCTGCGCCCCTCTTTGGCCTGTTTTTCTTTCCATATTCTTTTTGCTGGCACAAAAAGAATATGGCCGTCGGAGACATAGCCACCTCATCCGTCATTTGCTCCGCAAATGCCACCTTCCCCTCAAGGGGAAGGCTTTAAAGGCGCGGTGCTTACACTATTCTCTTGAAAAA